>DATEGW010000057.1:0-54614 GCA_035279845.1 Candidatus Acidiferrales bacterium
TGATAACACAGAAGTAACTACATGTCAATGCAAAACTTGCTTTGAGCGGCAAGCGATTGATGCGGCTTTGGTTCCCGGCGAGGACGCAGGCGCGCTACTGCGGCAACCGGGGCACCACAGCGGCGAGATAGGCGTGCCACAGCCGAACTGCTACCTTCCCAGCTTCCTGGTTTTTGTGCAGAAACGCGCCGCTTTGGGCGCGATTGGCGCCGTAAAATTGCACAATTTGGGCATGAAATGAACCCGTTTGACGCTTTAAATTCAGAAATTGTGCGGACCGCCTTCTGGATGCCGAATTAGGCTTGCAGAAGGAGAAATTCCGTTCCCCTTGCCGACCGCAAGGGTGCAAAGGGGACCGGTACGCCTTGGCGCGGGTTCAGGCGCCATCGTGATTCGGTGTGGTGCGCCTTCGTCCGCAACGCCGCAACTCGCGCCGTGAGGAATACAGTGTCTACTGTAGAACGCTGTACGTATTCGCACGGTTCGGGATTAAACAACTGGGATCCGCGTTAGTACACCGGAGCTATTTCAATTTGGTTCGTTGAACGGCACAATGCCCGCGAGAGAGAAGGACCCTATTCCCAAGGGCGGGGCCGCTCCCGGTAACCACAAAGGAGCGGCCCCCAAATTCGAGGGCCTGAAATGACAGGCAGTCTGCTGACCAAGAACAACATCGAAACTCGATTACAGGCATTCACCGCGGAGTTGCTGGATTTGGAGCGCACGCTGATGGCGGGAGACATCGATTCTCGCGTCCTGCGCGATTTCAGAGATGCTGTGGATTACGTGCGCAAATCCGCCTGGGCAGTGCAGGAGTGGCAAGACCGGCAGGCAAAAGACCACGATACTTCGACTGTCTTGCCTCTATTGACGTTTGAAAGAATCCGCCGGGCCACCGAGCTGTGCAAACGCATAGCGATTGAGTTGGACGATTGCGCAGCAGAAGGTATGAAAGAATTGTCCGAGGCCGTGGACGTTCTACGGTGGCGTCTGTCAGGCCACTAGTCAGTGATCCGGGTGTATGCGGTTAGGGCTTCGGTTGGCAAGGCGCGCTGTATCTTTCCGTAGCGCCGGGTACGATGCCGTGCTGTATCGCGTAAAACAGCAACTCAACTACCGAGCGAATATGAAGTTTCTGCATGACGTGCCGACGGTGTGATTCGGCTGTCCTAACCGATATGCCAAGCTCGGACGCCGCCTGTTTGTTCGACTTTCCTTCCGCTAAAAGCTGAACTATCTCGACCTCACGCGGAGTGAGAGGTGCGCTCGTGGTGCGCGACGAAACAGCGGGCGCGGAGAAATCAGCGACGGTGTAGCACTCTGAAGCGTAAGCCATCTGATTGTCAGCCATGTGATGTATCGTAACGCGATATGTTGGTTTGTGCGATTCCTCAATGCAGGCGTGGTTTCGAGATGGTAAACAGCGGAGGCTGGCTATGACAGAGGCCGTTCGAGCAGTTTCTCAAGGGCTTTTTCGAGTCCGGTTAGCCCCTCTGACTTTGAAACGACGACATCGACGCCGGTTGCTTTTGCCATGAACCTGCCAAATGAGTCAGCGAAAAGCGTAAACACCACGATGCGAGTGTCTGGCAGTTCCTTCCGAATGGCAGCTGCTGCTTCTGCGCCGTTCATTTCCGGCATCCGAAGGTCCATGAGCACCAGATCGGGTTTGCATTCCTTTGCTATTTTCACACCTTCCGCGCCGTTGCAGGCTTCGCCGCACACGTGCAACTCGGTTCTCTGTTCGAAGAAGAGGCGCAGACCAGCGCGGACGAAATCGTGGTCATCGACAATCAGGACGGATTGTGGGTAGGCCGACAAACACTGAGTTTGGCTCTCAACAGGGTTGACCGACAATACAGCTATTCCCGTATGGTGGTGTAGAAGAAAACGCGTAGTACGCGGGTCCGGTTGGCGCGGTGAATTGCAGATTTGGGCGCGAAACGGCCCCCGTTCGAGGGCTTAGATTCAAAAATCGGCGGACTGCCTCCGGGCGCCGGGATAGACGCGCGAGGGGGGATTCCGCACCGAGTTCCGTACCCTTGCCGACGCAACGGCGCGGAGGGTCCGCACCCGCCCCGCTGACACTCACGCTTCGCCTTTGTCCTTATGATGTTTCAGGACAAGTGCTTCCGCCCGAATTTTGATGCTGCACACGTCGCAAATGATTTGCTCCGAAGGCTTGCCACATGCTTCACAAACCCCTATTGCATGTTGCCTTGGGAGGATCGGTTCCCGGTCACTCATCATGGTTGTCCTCCTATAAGGTTTGACGTGCGGCGTGGCCAATTTCCTCTCGCAAATCGACGCGGAAGATAGCGGCATCACCCGGCCAGAAGCGGCGACTGGGGTAACCGGATGATGCGCTCACCAGGCAGGACGACACTATTCCGCAGAACCCCGCACGCATTGAAAGACGCAATGCATCAGGCACCCTTTTCTGGGGAGAAGGTGAGACTCAGTTGCGATCCGGTGTGAGGCGCGGATGGTTGCGCTTCGGTTGGGGCGATCACCCGCTGATCTGCTGATAGCGCGTGTGAAAATCACATCCTATAATCTTCATCGCTCGGCTCCTTTCCTCCGAGCCTTGGTCGTTTAGCGCTACCAAGCCTAATCGGAGCAGGGAGCCGACAACGCCATCTGATCAGCCGAGGAAACCGTGCGTGTAGGCTCTCTCCAATCAAGGAAACCATGGCACGAAAGCTTGCACCCTTAAAAGAGTTCGACGCACGCGTCGTGCAAGCGCCTATGGTGGGCCTTTTCAGAAACATCGACAGTGATCTTTCGCGTCGCCTAAAGCGGGCGATAACGTATCGCGATAAGACGGACGAACGAATCACTTCCCTGTTTCTGATCATGTTGCGGGTCACGAGCAACTCGTATGGAGCGATTCGCTTACTTAGCGCATCCCCAAGCGATTCTCCGAAGCACAAGCCGGAATATGTTCTCGCAGTCGCGCCGATTGAACGGCAACTTCTGGATTTGCTCTTCACGATCATCGATCTTAAGGAAGATTGGCCTGCCCGGGCGGAAGCGTTCGAATTATCTGGCTACCGAGAAGCAAGGGAAATTTATGACCGCCACCGCCGGAAGTACGGCAAGGACCCAAGCTGGCGGTCGCGGTTCAAGGAGTTGCGCAACACCATTGCAACGATGGAGGTGTATCTGTCCATCACTTCTGCCCAGAAAGCAAAACCGAAAACCATTGACCGGTGGTTCGGGCCTTACAAACTGGCGCAACGCGCCACAAAGCACAAAAACATCATGGAATATCTGAATAGCTGGTTTTACGGCGAGGTATCTTCACAGGCTCACGTAAACTCAGCCGGATTAACGTCTGTCGCAGGGTTCCTGATTACCGATTTTGCGCCCGAAGAACACAAAGGCCTCGTCGAACGCTACCTGACCCAATACACCTTTCGGCATTTCACTCGTTCGTTGATTGTTGTACTGGCGGTGCTTCACGAGATAAGCGAATCGTTCAAACTAGATTACGACGAAACGCTTGCGCGCGTTTGGACGCTGCTCGGCGGATACTGCGACGAGGCTAAGGAAGTTTACGAACTTCGATATAAAAATCTGTGAGTTTGGTCTTTTATTACGGGACATGCTCAAAATAGTAGCGTTTCGAATGCGAAGTAGCGTCGGCGTCGCATAAAATTGGCTCAGGCCGAGGTGTCGCGTGCGAGTCGAGTTGGCGGATCGGACAAGAAGCACCACCGACGCCATGCGAAATTCCGATCCTCCGCCCCTACGAAGGACAAAACACTCGCATCACCAAGCGATTTCAGCGGGGAAGAATTCGGCGATTAGGTCTTCGTAAAACGGCTTTAGGTCGGCTTGATTTGGTTTCGCGGCTCCCTTGGAGTAGAGGTCATACTGATTGAACTTGCGGACCCATTCGAACATTGTCTCGTCGTGTGCGGACATGAGATGGCGGTACGCGCCATGGCGGTGCGCTGGGTAAAAGGAATGGTAGCGGAGCATATAGAGCGCGGGTTCGGGCAAATAGTTTTTCGTTACGCGATAAATGTATTCATCGTGGCCCCAGGAAAGATGCACGTTCTCGAGTCCGCAATTGGGCTCGTAAATTCCGTACAGTGTCTGGTATTCCGGAACACGCATATCGGGATTCAGGGCGAAAAATTCGGGGAAGATGATCTGGTCGGAATAGGCGCAGCCAACCGGGAAAGTGTCTCCGACCACGGCCCATTGCGGTTCTCCGTAGAGACAAAGAACCTTGCCGAGGTCATGCATAAAGCCGGCGAGAATGAACCAGCGCGGGTGTCCGTCCTTTCGGATTGCCTCGGCAGTTTGCAGGAGATGTTCGATCTGGCATAGGTCCGTGTCAGGGTCGCTATCGTCCACTAATGTATTCAAGTAGTCGGCGGCAGCCCAGATGCTTTTCTTTCCTCGCTTGAGCGCGCCATATTCCTTTTCCTTCTCGAGAACAAAGGCCAGCGTTTGGTTGGCATGATTCAGCCGGTAGAATTCAGCAACGCCGGGATTGGCCTTCTCGTCGTAGTTGCGAAATTCGGAGACGTCTTTTCCTTCCTCGTATCTGGCGGCGATGAAATCGTCCCATTGGTCGATATGCTGCAAGGGTTCTTGGGGTTGCGCGTTATGCATGGCGGGTACCTCCGTTTCAATAAAGGTAACGCCAACGGGTGGGTTTCGCAA
Source organism: Candidatus Acidiferrales bacterium (assembly GCA_035279845.1). Lineage (GTDB taxonomy): Bacteria > Acidobacteriota > Terriglobia > Acidiferrales > UBA7541 > Palsa-295. The sequence goes on from DATEGW010000057.1 coordinate 4,681, forward strand.
GGGAGTCGGAAAGAGGTTTCGCGAATTACGATACCCGAGGCCCCAGCGAGTTTTTTGAACGGCTTTTGCAGGCAGGAGCAAATCGAAGCAAGTTGCTTAGGCGAACTGTTTCAAATTGCGTCAAGCAAGGTTCCTCAGGAATTCGGATGAACCCCTTATAAGGCGGGTCCCAGGCGTCGAATAGAATGGCTCGCTCGGCTGAAGAGCGGCGGAAAAGGCAGAAGCGATACTCCCGGCCTAAACGCGACTGATGTTGCTGCCTTTACGGTGGGCTCGAAGTCCGCCCTACATTCCCCCGCAATTTTTCCGCGGCCTGCGACAGAAGGAACGTTTTGGGAATGCCGGAATACGAAGCGATTCTCGCGCCACATGGAGCGCGGTTCCATGGATTCATTGTCGGACCGAAGCAAAGCCTGATCTTATTTGCCGATCTCAGCACCGGCACAACACTGGCTTTGCCCGAATTGGAATTCTCTTCGGAAGCAGTCGTTCGACGACTCGCCGAAAGCCGCCGCGAATTCTCCGAGTGACCTCGAGCGGAATTCAAAGGCGCCGACCGAGAAGCGCTTGCGAACGGCGCAAGCAACGGTCGCCGCCACGAAGGCAAGAGCAAGAGCGCCCGCCTAAGGCATATGGCGGCCACTACAAAGGCAAATTCAAAGGAAAATCAAAGATGATTGCGGGGCGGCTGTTTGGCGTCTTTTTCGTCGAGGATGCGATTGAGGGCGTCGGCGGCGAGAAGATAAAAATTCGGCAACGACGGCGGAAGCTCGCGCATTGCGTCACGCACATCGTCGGATGTGAGCCGTGGCTGGGGGCGTTCTCTGAGGGCGCGGCGGTAGCCCTCGCGCCAGACTTCCGCGACATGCGGACAGTCTTCGCTCCAACTTGCCCTCTCCTTTGCACATAATTGGCAGACTAGAGGCATACGTTATCAAGCTAGCAATATATTCTGGTAAATGGCACTGTTCCCGGAGAACAGCGAAGGGACAGCGCGTGCTGCTGGCCTGGAGGAGCCGCGCGTGGTGAGGCAGAGACGCCTGGGCCGCCTATTGAAACCTGTTTGCGATTGAAGAAACCGTTTGTTCGAACTGCCAGGATTAAGGGCTGGGTGAATGTGACTTCAGTGGGCTTAACGACCTGCCGCTTTTGCTGCGGGCTGAGCGAGCCAAGCTTCGAAGCGCGTCTGACCGAGACGGGCGTTCTTACCGGGGAGCAGTGTTCGTTCGTCGAGCTTCGCGCCAGCGTATCGAGCCTGCGGGTCGGCGACGACTTCGCGGGAATCGTTGAGGCTGGCCAGGCGGCGCCGGACTAATTCGTCCACGCGAAATTCCTGGGGCCCCGCGATTTCGACGATGCCATTTGCCGGCGACTCGACAGCGACGCGGGCGACTCCGGCGGCGACATCGTCGGCAGACATCGGCTGGAAGAGCACAGGCGGCAAATGCACCTTACCGCCGTCCATGGAAATGTCGGCGAGCCCCTTGAGAAACTCGAAAAATTGCGTCGCGTGGACGATGGAGTAGGGGATCGAGCCTTCTCTGATTAGCTTCTCCTGAGCGATCTTCGCGCGGAAATAGCCGCTTTGCGAGAGACGGTCGGTTCCCACAACGGATAGAGCAACGTGGTGTTTCACTCCTGCGGCCGATTCATAGGTGAGGAGGTTGCGAGTTGATGTTTCAAAGAAGTTCAGCACCGCTGCGTCTTCCCAATTTGGGGAATTTGATACGTCAACGACGACCAAGGCGCTTTTCAGCACTTCAGCTAGCCCCTCACCTGTGAGAGTGTTGACGCCGGAATTGGGCGATGCGGGAACTGCTTCGTGTCCTTGCTCGCGCAACTTAGCAACAAGCCTGGACCCGATAAGTCCGCTGCCGCCGATCACTACGATTTTCATGATTGCACCTCGATCTTTGTTTGCGAAACCTGTGAGTCATCGTTCGTAAAGACCAAAAAAGATCCTGCAGCAGAACCTGCGTGCGGTCTCGGCCTCTAGCAAGGACGTTACTCCAGCGTGTTACGCGTCGCAATCAGGAAAGAAGCGCGAGGACAAGCAAGATTGCCGCGCTGGAAGCCGCGGCCACGTTTAAATCCTGAAAACTTTGCGCTGACGAAACGCGTTCGTGAAAATTCCGCTTGTTAGAAGCCGGGCGGGCGTTGATTCGCGACGCCGAATATATTTTCGAGAGCGATGCCGGCGCGGGCGATGGTTCCTTCGTCGAACAGACGGCCGATGAGGGTGACGCCGTAGGGCACGTGGCGTGGTGGAGAGAAAGTGGGCAATGGTCGCTGCGGATCGGGCGCCCAATCGCTGCGTGCTTTTGAAATTTCGACAAATCCGGCGCGGAACGTGAGCGACGGATGGCCGGTGAAATTCGTGATGGTGAGCATTTCGTCGCGAAGTGAAGGAACGAGCAGGAGATCGACTTGTGAGAAGACGCGGGCCATCTCGTTGGCGACGGTGCGGCGGAATCGGTCGGCCTGGACGAAATCGACGGCGGAAAGAAAACGCGACTGGCGGAAAAGATTCGGCCAGGCGTCGGAGACCTGAGCGTGCAATTGGTCGACTTGATGATTCAGGGTGATGTCTTCGAATGCGGCGGCGGCCTCGGCAAACAAGATTAGATCGAGCGAATCGTACGGCCAATTGGGAATCGAGACTTCGACGGGCACCATTCCGGCTTTTCCGACGGCGGTGAGCGCATCACGGTCCACGTTAGTGGCTGGATCCGCCTTCATCCAGGCAGGGAAGTAGCCGACGCGCAGGTCTTTCACATCGGCGCCTGCGTCGAAATCCAGTTTACTGGGAACGCTTGAAAGATCGCCGGGATCGGGGCCGAAAATTGCGTGCAGGATGAGTATTGTGTCTTCGACGCTGCGCGCCATCGGGCCGAGTTTGTCGAGAGACCAGCAGAGCGTCATCGCGCCGGTGCGGGGCACGCGGCCGTAGGTCGGGCGTAAGCCGGTGATGCCGCAGCGCATCGAGGGGCTTACGATGCTGCCGTCTGTTTCGCTGCCGATTGCAAAAGCGACAAGACCCGCTGCGGTTGCGGAACCTGGGCCTGCGCTTGAACCGGATGAGCCCTCGTCGGGTACCCAAGGATTCATCGTCTGGCCGCCAAACCAGACATCGTTGAGCGCGAGTGCGCCCATGCTCAGTTTGGCAACGAGAACCGCGCCGGCTTTGTTGAGGCGATCAACGACGACGGAATCCGTTTGCGGAACGCGATTTCTAAAGATTTCGGCGCCGTAGGTGGTTGGGATGCCGGCGGTGTCAAGCAGGTCCTTCACACCATATGGAATTCCGTGCAGCGGGCCGCGATATTTGCCCGCTGCGATTTCCGCGTCGGCCTGTTTCGCTTGCGTGCGGGCGTGATCAGCGGTGAGCGTGATGACGCAGCGCAGCTTCGTATTGAACTGTTGCAGGCGCGCCAAATAGATTTCCGTGAGGCGTTGCGAGGTGAGCTTGCGCTGCTCGATCCAGCGCGAGAGACGAGTCACCGGCGCAAAGGCAATATCTTCGTCTGAGGAGGGCAACGGGACGGCGGAATCTGTTGCGTTGCGGACGAACTGGTCGCGTTGTGGCCCAGGATATTCGCCTGGCAGGGCAGGATTCCAGTTCGAATATGGTGCGAGTGTTGGCGGCAGTTGAATTTTTCGCGGACCGGTGCGGCGTTCGTAAAGTGCGGCCATGTTGGCACGCCAGCTTTGGGTGGCTTGCTTCAGGTCCGCGTTGGACATTTCGACTTGCACGAGCTTTTCAGCTTCGGCAAAGGTGGTGGTGGAAACGGGCGGGCCCACCTGCGGAGCCGTCCCGAATGCGGGCGGAGCGCCGGGAGGCAATTCGGCTGGTTTCTGGGAATTGGAGTGGCAGCCCGCGGCTGCGGCTAGCATGGCAAGGGAACTGCGTTTCAGGAATTGCCTACGGGAGTTGGACATGGCTCCTCCGAGGCAGGCATTGTAGCTGCGGAGGCGGGCGGACTCAATTCGGACGAGCGACGGCAATCCCCCCTAGGCAGGAGCCTCGAGGTTGGCACGGGCGCGTGGGCTCGCGTGTGCCAGAGAGACTCAGGTCCATCGCAAACGTGCGATGGACCTGAGCTACATGAATGGTTTAAACGTGCAGATAACTATGCTGGCAGTTCTCCGGGTTTGATGAGGCCGCGGGCGCGCTTGCGTTTCCATTCGTAGTCTTTGCGCAGCTTTTGCTGGTGCTTTTTTACTTGCTTCTCGAGCTCGGCGATCGCACCTTTTGCGCTGGAGCGGACGTCGGCCGCCGTGTTGGCGGAATGGAGGTTCCCGGTGGGGAGCGAAAGGCTCAGGCCAAAGCTGAATTGCTGGGTCCGTTCAATCGTTTCAAGGGAACAATGCAGAAGAACGAGGTCCGGGTCATATTTCTTCAAGAGCCGTTCAAGTTTTTGAACACTGTGGGCGAGGTCCGACTCGACCTGCTTGCGAAAATGCGTTTCCATATGGCTGTAGGTTATTTTCATCGGCGCACCTGTGGGAATTGCGTTTTGGTGGGAATATCAGCATCACAACAAGACCACGATAGCGCCGTGAAAGCGGCGGCGCAAGACCGACATTCAGCGATGCAGGATTGCGCGGCGGAACTTGCGGCGAGCGGCGCGATTCACAGCCGTAAGGTTTTCCACAGCTTGCATTTGGCGTGTGGATCGCGGGAAACGACACTTTTTCCTTGCACGGCAATCGGTGAGTCGTTAAAGTTAGGCTACTCGAACGAAGCGAAGCTCGTCCAAGGCGACGGTTAGCCTGAGGTGTAGCGGGAACTGAGGAAACACGAGTGGCCTGCATCCTTGCGGTTGCCAACCAAAAAGGTGGCGTCGGAAAAACCACTACTTCCATCAACCTCGCCGCGGCACTCGCTCTGAAAAAGAAAAAGACCCTCCTGATCGATCTCGACCCGCAGGCGAATGCGACGATTGCATTTTTCGCGCCGGATGAAGTGCAATCCACGATGTATGACGTCTTCTCCGAACATCCGACCGAAATGGCCAAGATTGTGCGGCCCACAAAGGACGAGAACCTTTTCGTGGCGCCTTCGCGATTGGCGCTGGCGCGGCTAGAGCAGCAACTGGCGGGACAATTCGACGCGCCGTTTAAGCTGAAGGATGCGCTCACGCCGATTGCGAAGGATTACGATTTTATCGTGATCGATAACCCGCCGGCGCTGGGGATTTTGACCGTCAATTCACTGGTTGCCTCGACGCACCTGCTCGTGCCGATCCAAGCGGCGTATTTTGCGATCGAAGGAACGGACGATTTGCTCGAAACATATGGGCGCATCCGCTCGCGTCCCAATCCGGATTTGAAGATCGTGGGCGTGGTGATCACGCTCTACGATAAGAGAACCAATATTTCGCGAGATACGCACGAGCAAATGCGCGCCACGTTTGGCGACGCGCTTTTTAAGACGCGCATTACGAAGAACGTACGGCTCGAGGAAAGTCCAGCCTACAAAGAAACAATCTTTACTTATGCGCCGAAGTCATCGGGCGCCGAAGAATACAAGAAACTGGCTCAGGAGGTTTTGCAACGTGTCCAAGAGGATCGGGTTGCCCGTCACTCTCAAGATGCGGCATGACGCGCACTATGTGGAGACGCTGACTAGCTTCAGCGGCGCGTCCGTTGGCCGCATGATTCCCATCGACAAGATCCGGCCGAATCCGGATCAGCCGCGCAAGCACATCGGCGATGTACGGGAGTTGGCTGATTCGATTCGGGAGAAGGGAGTGCTGGAGCCGCTGCTGGTCCGTTACGTCCCACGGGAAGATACCTACTACATCATATCGGGCGAGCGACGCTACCACGCTTCGCAGGCTGCCGGTTTGCACGAGTTGCCGTGCATTGAAAAGGTGGCGGACGACGCGGAAACGCTTGAATTGGCGCTGATCGAGAATTTGCAACGCAAGGATTTGACGCCATTTGAAGAAGCGGATGGTTTGCAGCGGTTGGCGGAACAGTTCGATTATACGCACGACGACATCGCGCGGAAGATTGGGCGCGCGCGTTCTTCGGTGACGGAAATCATGTCTTTGCGGTTGATTCCTGACGAAGTTCGCAAGGAATGCTTTACGAACAACGTCACTGCGAAGTCGGTGCTGCTGCAGATCGCGCGGCAGCCTACCGAGAAGAAGATGCGCGAAATGGTGGGCCGCATCACGCAGGAGGGATTGAAGCGCGACGAAGCGCGGCGCGTCCGCAAGGCCGAAACGGAATCGGCACCGCGACCGGAATCTTATTCGTTCAATTTCGAAGCAGCGGACGGGTCGTTTCAGATGCGCATCGAGTTCCGCAAAAGCGAAGTGAGCAGGGAGGAGCTAACGTCTGCGGTACGCGCAATCCTGCGGCAGCTTGAAGCAGGGGCCGTTTCCTCTTCGGCGGCGTAGAGACCGGGGCTCGAAGCCCGGCCCTTCCGATAATCCGGCTCGTTTTTCCGCACCATACAATGCCGCATTCATTTTGCGCCGCTTAGGACGCGGCTGGAAGCCGTCCCCGTCCTTAAGACGCACAGACTCTAAAAAGATGAACACTACGTTCGCTAGTGCGGCGTGGCTTCGCTAGATGGCTCCTGGTAAGTGCCGAACTTCTGCGCGACAGGTTTCAGCGTGGGATAAAACTGCACGAAGGTATGTTCGACTGCGGCGTTTGTGTCATGGCATTGCCAGCAGGCTTGTCTTGGGTTTGCGGTGGCCTCCTGAGCGTCGCCCGGAAAATTGAAGTAGGCCCAGTTGTCCGAAAACCGTTGGTCGTCCTTCACTTCCACAGCGAGCCCCGAAAGATCCGTCTGAAAACGCCCGCCTTTGTTGATTGAGCCTTTTGTCTCCGAACTGCGCTCCTCCAGCACGAAAATTGTCTTCTCCGGCCATTGGCCACTCGCGACGAACTGCTTGTAAGCCCATTGCGGCACAAATAGGTTCGTGAACTGCGGATTAGGATTGCTGGATGCGCTATAGCTCATTCCGAGACCGGACGAGACATATATCCACTCGCGATAGCCGCTTGGGCGGATCAATTTGCCGTTTGCATACTGCGGGCGATCGGTAAGAACCGCTATCTTTTGGGCTCGCGTTTTCGTGGTTACGAGAAGCAGCGCGACCGCGCCTAAGGAACAGATTGCGACAGCCAGAGATCGTTTCATGGACGGAGCCTCGGTGTCGAGAGTATGTGGGTTACACGACGAGAACGCAAGATTAGACGGACGGTCAGGGGAAAAGCGCTGCCATGGGCGCACGCTATCGGGGCAGATCGATCGGCAGCACTGTGTCTGTTTTGCGTTGACTATGTCTGTTTGTAGGACAAAGTCTTAGTACCGCACATTAACCGCACAGACAACAAAGGCGTTATTTCGCGCAGTTCCGATTCGGGAATGTTCTAGGCCATGCTACGTTTGAGTTTCGTTATTCGAGGGGCGAGATGCAGAGCCGGTGTCCTCACTGCGGCGCGACGCTTCACCGGGACGGGGAGGACCAAAACCCGGCCAGATGCTGGATGTGTACCGCGCCGCTGGAAGCAGTCCCGGCCAAACCCAAGGTAGACAATCCGACGATCATTCTGAGACCCTCACGGACCTCTGGTTCGCCGCGACCGGGCGCCATTCGATTGAACGACGGAGCCGACGCCCAAAGCCTCACCTTGCCGAGCGATACTGTGGTCAAAATTGCTGTCGTGCAGGGAGTGCGACCGGGTGCCGAGTACGAAATTTCGAGGCCACTGATGACGATTGGTAGACTCGGAGGCGGTGCGGATATCGAGATCGACGATCCGGAAGTCTCGCGGGTACATTGTTCTGTGGAAGTAAGGAAAGAATCGATTCTGCTCCAGGATCTGCGTTCGAAAAATGGAACGTTTCTCGACGGCGCACGCGTTTTCGCCGCCAAGCTGGAAGAAACGTCTCGCTTTCGGATTGGTTCGACCGTGTTGCGGGTTGACCGATACGCTGTCTGACCTACTTTACCGCATGCGGCTTGAATCCCTTATCAGAGAGAGTCCTTTCCGCCGTTTCCAGCGCTGTCAATGTCTTGAACGGTCCGACTTCGACGCGATACGACTGCATCCAAAGATGAGTCTTGCGAACCGCTCGCGCAGGAAAGCCTAATTGAGAAAGATGGCTGACTGCACTGTCTGCCCAGCTAGCATCGTTGAAAGAACCCACTTCAAGGTACGGATTTAGCGTCGGAGCAACGTCTTGGGCGGGCTGAACCGGCGTCTTCAAAGTCGGGACTGGTTGAAGCGCTAGCACCTTCGCCGAACCGGGGCGATTTTCCAGCGGGAGCATTCCGACGGTTTGGGGCACCGACGGCGGAGGATTGACGTCTAGGTTCGCCGTTTGGTCAGGGCCGCTAGTTGCCAGTCCGCGAGAGTGCACCCGAGTTTCTTCTAGGTTTCTGGAGGATACATGAGGCGGGTGCGATGGCTTCAGGCTCGCGACGATTGGCGTGGGCGGTGGAATGGCAGGTTCGTCATCGGCAGAATCAATCGTCGCGTCCGACGGATCAGGAGGCGCGTCGAAGTCGAATTCCTTGGCCGTGAATGGCGAGGTAGGCGCCGCCGGGGCAATCAACGCAGCGGTTGAAGAGTTTGGAGATGGCATCGCAAATTTTGCGGAAACGTGGTCTGCGGGGATTGTCTGTTCGGCGTGCGTTTCTTTGCGCATAACGAAGCCCAATAGAACGGACGTGGTGAGGATAGCGGCTCCGAACATGGCGGCCTGAGCGCGCTGGCTTGATGTCGACTTCAGGGAGAAAGAGCGCAGCGCGATGACACAGTTTTCGATTTTTGGGCGCGCCGGCCGATAAAGCAGGCTTGCGCCATGCTCAAGCTCCTTCTGGAGCAATTTTGAATCGGAGATAGCCGCTTTGAATGCCTTTTGAAGCACCACGCTTGCCGCCTGGAAGTATTTGTATTCCATTGGGGGCCGCGCCGGCGCTGTGACGGGTGCGACAGCCTTCTCTAGTGCAGCGCTGAGTTCGCCGACGCACGCGAAGCGCCGTGCCGGATCCTTCTCGAGGCATCGCAGGATTGCCGTATCTAAACGAGCTGGGATAGCCGGAACGATGGACGAGGGCCGCGGCGGCTCCTGCCTTAACTGCAAAAGAGCAAGCTCGACTGCGTTCTCGCCGATAAATGCCTGGGTGCCAGTGACCATTTCGAAGAGGATCATGCCCAGCGAATAAATGTCGGTCTGGAATGTGACGCCTTTCATCTCCAACTGTTCCGGAGACATGTATGCTGGGGTTCCGGCCAAATCTTCGGTCGCATTGGCGGCATCATGCGACTTTCTGGCGACGCCGAAGTCCATTATTTTGACCGTTTTGTCGTGCGCGATCACGATGTTTGCGGGCTTCAGGTCGCGATGAACAATCCCTTGCTCGTGAGCCTCACCAAGGCCGGCGCAAATTTGCACGGCGATCTCCACGGCGTCAATGGGCGGGAGTGCGCCGCGGCGTTGTAACTTTGAGAGCAGGGTCTCGCCGGAAACGTACTCCATCGAAATGCAAGCCGTGGTTTCCGAGCGGGTGAATTCGTGGATGCGGCAGACATTCTTGTGAGTGACTCTGCGCGCGAGGCAGACTTCCTTGCGCAGGCTTTCGCGCATGGCGGGATCGGCTGCGATCTCGGGCTTGAGAATTTTGATTGCGATGACCTCGCACGTCTCGATATCCCGGACTTTGTAAACGATACCCATGCCACCCCGACCCAGTTCTTCAATCACTTCGTAGCGTGCGGGTATCGCAAGGCGGGCCTGTAGCGCATCAAGGGAAGCTCTCAGGCCGCCAGTGCCATTGGCGCAAACATCTTCCAACCGTTGGCCAGAGGAAAGAACGGTCGTATCGTCGTTGATGATAGGCATCGTTGGACGCTCAGTTTCTTAAACTTTTGAATCGATTGAAGATGCCCGGCTGGGACATGGCGGTAACTCCCCTCTTGAGCTCGGCCGTGCCTTCGATCCCAATTTGACGAGATCAGAGCGTTCGGGGCAATGGGCACTCCGGTCTATGGAGCCTTAGTACGTCAAAGTGACAATTTGTGTCGTTTTTGATCGTTTGTTCGCTGCGCCGGACGGATTCGCTTCCCACGTTTTCTATTCGCGACTGACGCTTTTCGTCCGTGCGCCGATACGAGTCAGTGAAGTCGTTTAGAGCCGGGAAGCACCTCAATGAGCGCTGTGAGCACTGAACCGACGCAAGCATCCGTCACGGTGCGCCGAAGCGGGCGCATATCCAAGGAGATTCCCATTATTTTGTCCGGCGGGGATGCGGCAGGCCGACAATTCTCTGAACGTACCAGAACGCTTTTGCTGAGTCTGCACGGCGCCAGCGTGATCTGCCACCATAAGCTTATTCCTGAGCAGGAGGCATACCTGCGGGTGATTTCGAAAAATCGGGAAGCGGAAGTCCGAATCTGCGGGCAGATCGGCGAGCGCGATGATGGCTATATATACGGAGTTGCGTTCGCCGACGCTGACATCGATTTCTGGCGGATCGAATTTCCGCCGGCCGAGGCTTTGCCGAACGATCTAACACCTGTGACGCTGGAATGCTCGGGGTGCCGCCGGCAGGCTGCTCTGCAATTTGATGCGACTGAGATGGACGTTTATGTGGTGAATGAAGGAATGCTGCGATATTGCTCACAGTGCAGCTTGTCCACTGTCTGGAAAATCGCTACGCCGAAGGCAGAACAAGGACGACCGATGGGTACTCCGGCCGGACCCCGTATTCCAACCGGACTGTCCGCCGAAAATGCACCAGCCGCAACGAGCCATACGGAAATCCGATTGGCCGTCGATCCGGCGCCGACCCCGTCAGCAGGGATGAAAGCGGCGTCCGTGCCCGCGGCGCCGATACCGCCGCCCATAAAGCCGTCCGTTAGCCCTGCACAACCGAATCGCCGACGCGATCGGCGCACGAAGGTGAAGTTTAACGCGTGCATACGGATCTCGGGCGGGGACGAGGAAATTGTGCCGTGCGAAGACATGTCCCGTGGCGGATTCAGCTTTCGCAGCGAGCGCCAGTATTCGGTAGAGACGACGATCGAAGCGGCGATACCGTACGAGCCCGGGATGAGTATCTTCGTGCCGGCTCAAATCGCGAATGTGTTTGAGCTGCAGGGCGGCAAGGTCTTTCGCTACGGCGTGGCGTACACTCGATCCCCCAAAACCTAGGAACAATCCGGCGTTCATAAGGGAAATGCCTGGTTGAGTTCGTGAAGGCGTGTGCGTATTATCGCCGGAACTCCCAGCTGGGGGGAACTATGCTCTCGGACATTACGATTTCCATTGGAAGCCAATCGGTTACTTTTCCCGGCTTGTACCTCCTGGTCGGGTGCCTTATCGTTCTGGGATTCATCGGGTTTATTGTGGCGATCAGCAGTTCCCGCCGCATTGAGCGCAAGACATCCGAGGCAACGGACATATTGGTGGTGCAGTTGGAACGAATCGGGGATGCACTAGACCGGCTCGTGACGCAGAACGCAGCGCGGGTTGCGAACCAAGCCCCGCCGGTACAGAAGCGGGACCGATTCCCGGCAGAATGGGTGATTCCAGGTCGTGGGACGCCCGCGGCGCCACGTGGCACGGCTGAGAACGTTGCAGCCGAACGCGCGCCTCAAAAACCGGCCTTTCAGCAAGCAACTGCTCCGCAGGCGTCTCCCATGGCGCAAGAGAAGCGGGATGAAAAGCAACCCGAAGAGCAACCAATTGAGAGCAAGCTGAGCGAACCGGCCCGAACGATCCTCTACTCCATGCTGGGGCGGTAAATTCCGCCGCAGCTAACCGCGAAGGCTACTTGCGCATCCATTGTATGCAGCAAGTGAAAGGTGTATGTTAGGGGCAGTTGGGGTACCGATAAATGGAAGTCCCGCTGAACAGGGGTTGGCGGTCGAAGACTTCTCACGCCGAGCATTCTAAATGGGCCTGTTCCCTTTGTATTGCCTTTCCGAAAGAAGCGCGCCGCGAGGTGTTTATGAAATATATGCGATGGTTTTTGCCGATTTTGCTGGTTCTGATAGCTGTAGCTGGGCCGCGTGCCGCGGCCGGCGACACCGGACCGAATGCGGGATCAGTGTCTCTGCTGCACGTGCGAATCGTGCGCTTGAGCTTCGTGCAAGGCGAGGTTGCGGTTCGACACGCAGGCGAGACCGATTGGAGCGCCGGGGCCGTGAACACGCCGCTGCAAGAGGGATTTTCGGTCGCGACTTCGCCGAACAGCTTCGCCGAGATTGAGTTCGAGAACGGATCTACCGCGCGTTTGGGACAGGGTTCAGAGATTGATTTTACAGAGCTGGCGTTGACGCAGCAGGGAGACAGGATCAACAAGCTCACGCTCAGCAAGGGTTATGCAACGTTTCATTTCATGCCCGAGCACCACGATCAGTATGAAGTGGACGCGTCCGGTGTGACATTTACGGCGCACGGAAAAGCGGAATTTCGGACGAATTTCGACAATGGCGCGCTACGCGTTGAAGTGTTCGATGGCGAAGTGCAGGCCGAACACGACGGCAAGACGGAAGACGTAGGCAAGAATCGCGTGCTGACCTACGATCCGCATGCTGTGGAAGCGCTGAACGTCACAAACGGATTTCAAAAAGACGAATGGGACAAATGGACGCAGGCCAGGGACAAGCAGGCGGTGCTGGCGACGGATGACGAGTCGGTTTCGCTAAATCATTCGCTTTATGGCTGGTCCGATCTTGACACGTACGGTGCGTGGAGTTTGTTTCCCGGCCATGGGTATGGTTGGGCGCCTTATGAACCAGCGGGCTGGTCCCCCTATTCGGCGGGAATGTGGGGCTATTATCCCGGCTGGGGCTTCACGTGGATTTCGGCCGAGCCGTGGGGCTGGCTGCCTTTCCACAATGGTTCGTGGAATTACGACGCATCCATGGGGTGGTTCTGGATGCCAGGCTCTTTGGATGCATGGAGCCCGGCGCTCGTGAACTGGTATGACGGTCCTGGCTGGGTGGGCTGGTCGCCCATTGGGAGCGGGAACGGCGCGTGTTCGATTACTGCCGCGGGCTGCCTTACGGCCGTGGCACCCGGGACTCTGGAACAGGGCACGCCGCTGCGGCCGGGAAGTCCTGTGATTGTTCATCCCGGAGGAATCAACAAGGGCCTTACGCATACAGGCGCGCCACAGCTGCATAATAGCGTGTCAGCACGCCCTGTGACCGTGCTCGGACCCCGAATCAGCATGCGCACGGCAGTGCCAGCAGGTACGCCTGCCCACGTTGCGCCTTCAAGCGTTGTAATGGGGCGCGAAGTAAGGGCAGATACTTTCCTGAACCACCACGGATTCTTCTCGGGACCGCAAGTGATCCATGCGCCGCTTGGTCGGACGATGGGCGGAACGGTGCCCACCGTGATGAGCCACAACGGCGAAATATCGATCGACTCGCGGTATCACGGCCCGCAGCCTGCGGCAGTTGCGGGAGGTGGCCCGAATTCCAGCGGCGCGTCCAGGAGTGCAGCGAGACCAGGGCCTGCCCGTGTGCCTGTAATGATGGCGCACGGAGGCGGTGCGGCAGGTCCCGGGGGGCCCTCTGTCGATGCTCGAGGTGGAATTTCCGCCGCCCGGAGTCCTTCCGCGATGTCGTCTCCGGGTATGGCAAATTCTCCTTCGCCCAATGCCGCGGCGAGCGCACCTATGGCTCGGCCGAGTGCGCCTCCTGCAGCAGCGCCTGCCAGCAGGTCTGATGGAGCAGGTCGCGTAGCCGCCGGTACGGCAGGCCGCCACTAGGAATACCAACGTAGCGCTGCCGCAACTTCGATTGTGGCAGCGCTTTCGGTTTCTTCACTCTTCGCACTGCTTTTGTCGGAATTGTCTCCCTTTATTGCGGATATGCGCGGAAGTCTGCACGCCTTTAAATCGTCGCCCGAGTGGCTCTGGCTGCGCACGAGTCCTACAGCAAAGGCCTTATTGTGCGGAACTTGTCGGCCTATAAAGTGAGAAATATGAAAAAAGCAAAGACTTCTAAACGAAAAAAGACGGCTAACACCGACACGAATACGAAGCACGCGCCGGCTCGAAGGAAGCAGAACGAAGTGGGCTCGGATCAGTCGCTGCAATCTTCGCTTACGAGCGATGTGGGTCTCGCTCCCTCAATAGACGATAGTTCCTCGAGTGCGGGGCAGGCGGGAGATGTGCAGGGTATCTCCAACATCGCAGAGGCCGATCCAGAAAGCGTGGAAGAGCTTCTGGAAGACGGGCAGGCGCTGGAAGCGGAAGTCGTCAGCGGCGTGGAAGACGCTCGTGACGAAAGAGAAGTCCCGGCGCGCGGACGTATCGAAGATGAGCCTCCGCATTCGTTCGGCGAGCGAAATAAGATTTAGCGCCTGACCTCAGAGCATTTGGCGCAGAACGTATTGCAGGATTCCGCCGTGTTCGTAATACGCTACTTCAAACGGCGTATCGATGCGCGCGATTGCGTTGAACTCGATTTTCTTGCCGTCCTGTCCGCGAGCGACGACCTTCAGCTTCTTGCGAGGACGAAAATCTTTCGCGAGGCTTTCGACGTCGAACGTCTCGAGGCCCGTGAGGCCGAGCGATTTCGGATTCTCTCCGGGCAGGAATTCCAGCGGCAACACGCCCATCCCCACGAGATTACTGCGATGGATTCGTTCGAAGCTCTCCGCAAGCACCGCACGTACGCCTAGCAGAATGGTGCCTTTCGCGGCCCAATCGCGCGACGAGCCTGAACCGTATTCCTTGCCGGCGATCACGATCAGAGGGACCTTTTCGCCGCGATACTTCACGGCGGCGTCGTAGATCGTCATTTTTTCGCCGCTTGGCTGATGGGTGGTCCAGCCGCCTTCGGTACCGGGCGCGAGCATATTGCGCAGGCGGATGTTGGCAAAGGTGCCGCGCATCATCACTTCATGGTTGCCGCGACGAGCGCCATAGGAATTGAAGTCTTTGGGCTGGACACCGTGGGAGATCAGATATTTTCCGGCCGGGCTATCGGCGGGAATGGAACCGGCGGGAGAAATGTGATCGGTGGTTACGCTGTCGCCGAGCATTGCCAGATCGCGCAAACCGTGCAGTTCGGGCAAGGGAGCGGGCTTGACCGGCATGTTTTCAAAGTACGGCGGGTCTTTGATGTACGTCGAATTTGCGTCCCAGGAATAAATATCGCCCTCGGGGACGGGAAGCGCGCGCCAGCGTTCATCGCCGGTGAAAACATCTGCATATTCCTTGCGGAACATTTCGCTGGAGACAGAATTGCGCATCGTCGTCTCCACTTCTTGAGGCGAGGGCCAGATGTCACGCAGATAAACCGGCTTTCCAGTCTTATCGTTGCCGAGCGGCTCGTTGACAATGTCAAAATCCATGCGTCCTGCAAGGGCATACGCGACGACGAGAGGCGGAGACGCAAGATAGTTTGCGCGGCAAAGGGGATTGATGCGTCCTTCGAAATTGCGATTGCCGCTCAATACGGAGACGGCCGAAAGATCATTTTCCTTTACGGCTTTCCCGATGTGCTCGGGCAGAGGGCCGCTATTGCCGATGCACGTGGTGCAGCCGTAGCCGACCAGATGAAATTTCAACGACTCGAGGTATGGCCACAGCCCGGCCTTCTCGATGTAATCCGTCACAACCTTCGAACCGGGCGCAAAGCTCGTCTTTACCCACGGCTTGGTTTGCAAGCCGCGCTCAACAGCTTTTTTTGCGAGCAGGCCAGCGCCTAGCATCAGCGATGGGTTCGAAGTATTCGTGCAGCTCGTGATTGCCGCAATCACAACGGAACCGTCCGCCAATTCGAATTTGTCGCCGTTGTTCTGGACGGAAACCTTCTTCGGCGGAGCGGTGAGCGATTTTTCAAACGAGACTTTCGCCTGTGTGAGCGGCACACTGTCCTGAGGACGCTTTGGTCCTGCGATGGTCGGCACGACAGTTGCGAGGTCGAGCTCAAGCGTGTCGGAAAAAACGGGATCGGGCGTCTGGTCCGTGCGGAAGAGTCCCTGTTCCTTTGTGTAGGCTTCGACAAGCTGGACCTGATCTTCGGCGCGGCTTGTAAAGCGGAGATATGCAAGAGTTTCCGAATCGACCGGAAAGAAGCCCATCGTGGCGCCGTACTCGGGCGCCATGTTGGCAATCGTGGCTCGATCCGGCAGGGTAAGGCTCGATAGCCCGGTGCCGTAGAATTCGACGAATTTACCGACCACGCCTTTCTTGCGGAGCATCTGCGTCACCGTGAGAACGAGATCCGTGGCAGTTGCGCCTTCTACGAGACGTCCGTGCAGCTTGAATCCGACAACGGGCGGGATCAGCATCGAGAGCGGCTGGCCGAGCATCGCGGCCTCGGCTTCGATTCCACCTACGCCCCAGCCGAAAACGCCGAGGCCATTGACCATCGTAGTGTGGGAATCGGTGCCGACGAGAGAATCCGGGAAGGCGAACCATTTGCCGTCTTTTTGCGCGCGGAAGACAACGCGCGACAGGTATTCGAGATTCACCTGGTGGCAGATGCCCGTGTCTGGCGGAACGACCTTGAAATTCTCGAAAGCTTTCTGTCCCCAACGGAGGAACGCGTAGCGCTCGATATTGCGCTTCATCTCAAAATCGGCATTGAGCGCGAAGGCATCTTTGCCACCGAAAAGATCGACTTGCACTGAGTGATCGATCACAAGCTCAGCGGGGAAGAGCGGATTGATCTTCTTCGGATTGCCGCCCAGGTTGCGCATGGCCTCGCGCATCGCGGCCAGATCAACAACGGCCGGCACACCCGTAAAATCCTGAAGCAAAACGCGCGCGGGCAGGAACGAAATTTCTTTCTCGGTTGCGCCGCTCGCAGAGGGCCGCCAGGCAGCCAGCGCACGGATGTCTTCGGCATGGACGAAGCGGCCATCCTCGTGGCGCAGCAGGTTTTCCAGGAGCACCTTCAAAGAAAAAGGGAGACGAGAAACTTGACCCGTGCCGGCGCGTTCGAGCGTCTCGAGGCGGAAAATTTCATAGCTGTTGCTGCCGGTTCGCAGGGTCGCAAGTGCAGAAAACGAATTGCCGGATGTGGCCATTCTGAGTGAGTTGCTCCTTTCGGCCATATTCTAACGCACTCGCACGCGAGAGGCTCGCTTTTCGCGCGTTCGCGGATAGTTTGAGTCGTCATGATAAGGTATGGCGATGAATGCGCGGGCGGCAGAAGTTCTGAATAACAACGAAGATAAACGCGCACCTAAGACCTTTCTTGCCGGACGAGACCTGCCCATCCTGCTGCTTTACGTGCTGCTTAGCGTTGTCTTCCTTTTACCGGGATCGCTTCACCTTGGGCGCGCGATTCTGGGTTATCCGGGCGATAGTTTTCAGCACGCGTGGTTCCTGTGGCATTTTGCGCGCGCATTAAGCCATGGGCAGAATCCCTATTTCACAAATCTCATTTTTTATCCCAGTCGCGTTAACTTAGCGTGGAGTACGCTCGATCCGGTTGCATCGCTGCTTGCCTTGCCTGTGAGCCTCTTGGCCGGCCCGATTGCCGCTTACAACCTGTCATTGATATCGCAATTGGCACTGGCCGCGTTTTTTGCGTACCTGCTATGTTTGCGCATTTGCGCGAACCGAGTGGCTGCCGTGCTTGGCGGAACTTGCTTTGGTTTCAGCCCGTGGATGATGGGCGAGGCGCTTGGTCATTTGAGCCTCGTGACGGCATTTCCGATTCCGCTTTATCTTCTGGCGTTGGACAGCGTTTTGCGGCGAGGGAATGGGCGTTGGAGAGATGGTGTTGTTCTAGGTGGTGCGCTGTTTGTCACGGCGCTTGCGCATTACAACTACACCGTTTTCTGCGTTCTTCTGAGCATCGCGATTCTCGGCGTTGATCTCGTTCTCGAAGGCTGGACACTAGTGAAGAACGTCTGGAAGCCTTTAGCCGGTGGCGCGGTTACGTTCGCGATTCTATTTCTTCCAATATTTCTCTCGATGTGGGCCGTATCTGGGGATCGGCCGCGAACGCGGCAATTCCAAATGATTGAGGAACACTCAAGCGATTTACTCGGATTCCTTGTGCCGAGCTGGGGGCATCTTCTATTTGGGTCGACCGTGCGGCACTGGAACGCGGGGCTATTTTCCGCCGGATATGAGGGCATTGTTTATGTGGGGCCCGTGATTTTGCTTCTTGCAGGAATAGGATTTTGGACTTCGCGGCGAGCGAATCGAGGGTGGGCGACCCGATTAGCGGCTTCGGCAGCGATTTTCTGGGCGCTTTCGCTAGGTCCGCACCTTCGCGTTTGGGGCGCGGAAACCCGCGTCCCAGGGCTCGCTGCGTTGTTTTATTTCACGCCATTTGGGCGATACGTTTCGGCACCAGCGCGCTTTTACGTTGTAGCGGAGCTGTGCTCCGCATGCCTGGCTGCGATGGGGCTAGCGCACCTACTAAATAAGATGTCTTCTTCAGCAGGTCGCCGTGTGATCGTCGCCGGCGTCTCGGTTTTGCTGGCGATAGATTTGCTTGCCGTGCCGTTCCCGGCGGCGACATCGGCAGCGAGCGAACGTTACGCCGGTTTCGCGACAGCAACAGAAGGCTGCAGCGTGCCGGCCGAACTAAACGGTTCCACTGTGGTGACAATCCCCGAACTCGCGTGGCCGTACCCGGTCCGCGCGATGTGGATGCAAGCCCGAGACGGCGGCGAATACGCTCTCACTGACGGATATGTCTCCTATGGGCCGGACTCCATCTGGAATGAATATTGGCGCGTTCCGATCCTACGCTCGTTACGTTCAGCTCAGGAAGGGAAGCCCATTCCCTTCGACCTTGCAACCGTTCGCGCCAGCATGCCGGAAGTGATCCGCAGGTTGAATCTGGGCGGGTTCGTTGTGTTCGACTCTGCGCAGGGCAACGTTAGTGTGAACTACCTCAGACAGATCCTCGGTCAACCCGGAGAACGCCAGGGCACGTGCACGGTTTTCAATCTTCGCCACGGCAAGGGTGATCTTCCTGCCGACTTGAACGTACCCCTTTACTGAAAGCCCATCGATAACCCGGTTTGTAAGACTTTTTCTTAAGGATACGCAGAGCCCGATCTCAATGTGTCCGCGTATTCGTTATGCGCCTGCGCAGTGATGTGATTAGAGGGCAGCAAGTTTGCAGGAGGGCATATGAATTGGGATCAACTACAAGGCAAATGGAAACAGTCAAAGGGCAAGTTCCGCGAAAAGTGGGGCAAGCTGACTGACGACGATTTGGATGTGATCGCCGGAAACCGTGATCAGCTCGTGGGCCGAATCCAAGAGCGTTACGGCATTGCCAAGGAAGCCGCTCAACAGCAGGCAGACGCCTTCGTCGACACCATGCGCGATGAAGACACCGCAAATGTAGCCGCAGCCGAACGCATGAAGCACGAAAGGCACGTTAGCCACTAACTGATCCAAAAAAGGGGGGCAGCGTCGCATAGCGGCGCTGCCCTCTTTTTGTGTTTCTTTGACAAGGGAGGCTTCACATGAAGACGGCGGTTCTAGCAGGAATCGTTTTAATCGTGATTGGGATTGTGTCGCTGGCTTATCAGGGTTTCACGTACCATACGCAAAAGAAGGTGGCCGACATTGGGCCTATTCATGCGACGAAGACAGAGAGTCATACCGTGCCGCTGCCGCCAGTACTTGGAGGCTTGGCGCTGATCGGTGGAGTTGTTCTCGTAGCCGTTGGTGCGAAGCAATAGGCGTTTGAACGTTTGTGACCGGACCCGGCGAGCTTACGACGCCGGGTCCGATTTGGCTTCGTTACCGCTGCTGCTTCTGTTGAGCATCCTTGCAATGACGTTCGTGTTCCCGCAACTCGTTTTGTGAGTTGAAGTTCTTGCCACATACGCAGCGATTCTCTTGTTCGGCCATGACAAAGTCCTTTCTGGATAAACGTTGAGCAGGGCTGAGTGTGCCGGGGAGACAATTTCAGTATGGGTTTGGGGCGGAGACATCTCAATCCGGAAAGTTGTGTAAGAGCACTTGAGATGCAAAGGACTTTGAGAAGGAAGGAGAGCGCGAAGAGGGTGTGAAGCTACACCCTCCTCGCGCTGGAAGGAGGACTACGCGGGCTTTATGTGAGGGGAGGCCTGATCAAGAGTGGTGTCAAGCTGCTGCGCGGAACTCGGTGTCTGGGAAGCCGTTCCCGTGACGATGCTGTGAGCTGTTGCGCCGTCGCCATACAAGGTGGCATTGGCGTCGTTATCGGGACGCAGGGAAGCTCCGTTGAGCGAAACGCCTGCGAAAAGGCCGCGGGCGCGTGAATATGTGAGGATCTCGGCATTCATCTGCGCGTCGGTGGCCGCTTCGGCATTGCGGCCCGTAGGACCGGCGGCGACACTTACACCGGCGCCGAGCTTGACTTTGCTTTCAAGCAAACTACGCATGCCGTGATCATTCATTACGAGCAGCACGAAGTCAGTGGCCTGCCCGCCAATCTGGAAGCCTACGCTTCCTTCCTCAAGTTGATACATGGCAGGTGCGCCCCATTTTCCACTGAAATCTGGGCCCGTGCGGCACACCATGGCGCCTCGGCCATAGCTAGCGCCCACCACGAAGGCACCTTTGACGACGTTCGGAAGGACGATGACGCAGCGCGCCTTATCAAGCAGATTGCCCGGGATGCCGTCGGGCATATGCAAAATCTCTTTCATTACGTTGGCGGAGTCCTGCAAACGATCGTTGATCTTCGCCTTGTCTTCTTTGTCCGCGGCCTTCAATGCGGTAATCGTGCCAGCCAGCATGGCGGTACACGCGAGCAGCCCCATCGCTCTCTTAAACATTTGCCGCCTCCAGGAAAGCCCCGGCCGCTTAGGCGGCCGGGTACCTTTTCAAACGTCCTCAGGCTCGTCTAACTAGACCACCCAACAGAGTGAGTAAGAACAGAACCAGGAATACGAAGAACAGAAGCTTCGCGATACCCGCCGCCGCAACGGCAATCCCTGCAAAGCCGAAAATCGCGGCGATCACTGCGATCACGAAAAATGCCAACGCCCAACGAAGCATGTCGTCCTCCTTGCGCCCGCCGCGGCCCCAACTACACGCCGCGATTGACACTTCCTGTTTACGCAAACTTTGACTAAGCCTCAATACAGGCTCCCTCGTATTTCGACGCGCCCTGAAACCGCATTTTTGGCTGAAGGCAAACGATTCCTTTACTCTTGCAAAAAAACGCCGATTGCGCGGGCATACGTCAGGCATTCGCCGTACATCACACGTTTCGACGCGCATACAGCAAGCCGCCGATTTGCTTCCATGCTCCATTCCCATAGCCTTCTACGACCAGCAAAAGGGGATCAAAGTGAGCAGATCCGAAGGCAAGAACGGCGGGACTTTTCGAGGCGAAATAGGCACGAGCGCGAGGGAGCGCCATGCGCATTCGATATTTGAAGACGCTTCATGCAGCGTGGCCTCACATCATCGGTGCGCGAAGGTGACTTCGGCTTGCTCCTGCGATTCAGTTATCGAAACCGAAAGCTCACGCCATGAATGCGCCTGCGGACATACTCACGTTCACCCAGCATGGTCCGGTGCGCGTGAAACGGAAGTAACGACTGAGCCAGTTCCGCAAGGAGTTCTCTAGCCAAGCAGCATCTCCCCCACAGGAAGGGCCAGGATTTTTGAACTTCGCAGGTCTTACAACAGCATCACAAGTTACACCAGCCAATTCGACAACGAGGAGAAGCACGCATGAAACGTTTTCTACCACTTTTGCTTTTAATTCTGATAGCTGCACCTGGAGTCTTTGCGCAAGGCACTTACGCGGAGCGTACTCCGGGCGATCATGGTTCTGTCGGCGTTTTCGGAAATTTCTTTCGCCTGAACGACGGCAGACTTAATTTCTTCGGTCTTGGCGCGCGTGCGGCGGTCAACATCACGCCGTACATTCCGTTTGAAGTCGAGTCGGCCTACGATTTTCGGCAAGGCTATGCCACTACGACAAACAACGGCACGGGAGGGGGAACTATAACGAATTCGAACGTGCGAGTTCTCCATTTTATGGTGGGTCCGAAATTCCAGACCAACCGGGGGCCTGTCCGTCTATTCATAACGGCAAAGGGCGGCTTTGACGATTTCATGTTCAGCAATGCGCCCGCGACTTTCGGTACCGTCGGTAACGTATTCGGACACCTCCGGGCAAATAATCTTGATGCCACATTCTACCCCGGCGCGGGCGCCGAAGCGTTTTGGGGCCCAATAGGCTTGCGCGTAGATGTGGGCGACGAAATCTATTTTACCAATGGACCGCACAATAACCTGCGCATCGCGATCGGCCCGACACTACGGTTCTAACTTAGACGTCTGTTTGCTTTGACACTCGCCCTCGGTTTGATGAGAATCGGGGGCGTTTTTTGTCTGTCTGCACTAGGTCTAGTCACCTAAGATCCGGCACTTTCCACAATGTGCCCGTGAATCGAGTTGAATTAGCGGGGGCACGAGGCGAAGCCGAATAGAACATTAAAACAAAGTGCGCCCCGTCACGGATGACGTGGAGCGCAACACACGAGGTGAACGACCAATGTGGCTGATCGGGTACGACTGAAAACAGTGCTTTTGCTGGCATTGAAAGCGCACAGATCGCCCGGTTTTCGCTTTTCCTGTCTACGCTCCTCATATTGCGGCCACGCGTGTGCCGTGAACCAGCAGGTTCCAATAGGGCCAGTGGCGCGACGTATGAACGGAGACTCCGAGCGATTTCTTCCCGGTCGAACTGAGCGGACGGACCGAGTCAGAAAGAAATCGCTGGCGAGCAATCCGGAGGCCAACCTGTTTTAGAGGCGAGGAAGGTATATTGACAGCCAAGCGGGAGTGGACGCCTGCGGGTCGCCCGGTGATTTGCAAATGGAATGTGAAGGAGAAAAAAACGGGGCGCTCGCACTTAGGTGCGAGCGCCCCGCGAGAGGAGAAGCAGTGGTTCAGTGAATCAGCTTAGGACGAAACGCGAACGCTGACGGCGATGTTCTTTCCGCCCTCGGACCGATAGGTCACGTCGGCGCTGGCGCCAACTGCGAGCTTGCCCGAAACGGTCGTATTGTCGTTAATTTCAAACGTCATGCTCTGGCCCGACTGAGCCGACTGGCTGCTCTGGAACTGCTGGCCGGCCGGTGAAGACGACGGGCTTGAGCTGGTCGACAGGGTGAAGGTCTTTCCGGAGACGGATGTGATCTTTCCGGATACAGACTGAAGTTCGCCCTGCTGGCCGGCTGCGCTGGAACCCATACCGGCGCCTGTGCTCGGCGAGGTGCTGGGCGAAGTCTGTGACTGCGATGAGGGTGAGCTAGCGTCCGGCGTTGCCTGTGCCGAGGCGTTAGGAAGAGCAACGGTGGCCCCAGTCAACAGCGCCGCCGAGAAAATCGTCAATGCAAGCTTTTGAGTTCGATTCATTGTCTCTGAAACCTCCGAAGGATTTTCAAACCACGCGGCATACAGATGCAAATCACGTGCCCATTTCGCAAATGTTTTCTCGATGAGGCGAAACCGTGTGATTGCAACAAAACGGAACACGAACGTTTTGCGAAGCTACAGGATTCCCGCTTTCGCTGTTGCAAATATTTCCCGGTGTGCGCCGAAAACTACAAAGGCGCAGTATTCCAGCCATACAGGTTTCAGTGTAGTGATATTGAGGCAACAGTTCCGGTTATAATCAGCACAATTAAGTTGTGCGTATTTGCAAGGCTTGGTAACGCATGTGCACCGTTATGAGACTGGGAAACGGCGCCGTTGCACTCCGGCGCACGAACGGCGCGTCGCAACGAAAGCGAAAGACGAGTAACTTGTAGGCTCGGAGGATGGGCATGAAATCCCTGCGAATCTTGATTGCAGACGACCACGATCTGATGCGGCGCGGACTGCGAACTCTGTTGGAGTCTCATCCGGGATGGACGGTTTGCGCGGAAGCGAGCACGGGCCGCGAAGCAGTAGCGAAAGCGGAGGAGTTGAGGCCTGACATCGTGATAATGGACATCACGATGCCTGAATTGAACGGCGTCGAAGCCGCACGACGTATTTTGAAGGCGTCGCCTAGCACGGAAATTTTGATCCTCTCGGTTCATCACTCCGATCAGCTCATTCGGGAAATATTAGCGGCAGGTGTCCGCGGCTACATCGTGAAGTCCGATTCGGATCGCGATCTGGTAGTTGCGGTAGAGGCGCTGTCGAATCACAAGCCTTTCTTCACGCCGCGAGCCACCGAATTAATGTTGAACGGGCTCGAGCAGCGTGGCGCGGTAACAGGCGGTCTTCCGCAGAACCTCAGCGACCGGCTAACGTCGCGCGAACGTGAAATCGTGCAACTGCTTTCCGAGGGGAAGAGCAGCAAGGAAGTTGCCTCCGACCTGAGCATCAGCGTCAAGACGGCCGAAACCCATCGCGCGAACATCATGCGGAAGCTGGAGATTCATTCCGTCAGCGAGCTTGTTCGGTACGCGGTACGCAACCAAATTATCGAGCCGTAATTGATCTGATTTCAGGCGTTGGTCACCGGGCGCGCGTTCAAGGCGTCATTCGCTATCCGTTCGTCGGCTACCCTACAAAGTCTCCACAATGCGAGTAAACAATTTACAGCGATGACTGTATTTCAGGTCGTAAGTGTGGCAACGATAATCGTCAGTGCGGAAGGCAATTGTCCGCAATACAGAGAGAAGAAGTGGAGATGTCGTGTGCCTTGAGAGAAAACGAGGCGCGAGGGCTGGGACGGTGCTCCCTTCTTCTCTCTGAACTTTCGACCGTACTTCCCATCCATTAGTTTCCAATTAGTGAAATTGCTCGGGATTCGCGCAATACCCGACGCGATCGCCGTGGCGCAATCACTTCGTTCACCCGAAGCGATCTCACCCGTTTCGCACCGCTTGCGAATGGGGACTCCGAACGGATACTGTAGGAGCACCGCTAAAGAAGATTTCTATTTCGAGGTCATTTCTGCATGCGGCAGAGGCAGCGAAGATAAGAATGGCAAACAACGGTGTGGCGGAGATGACGACCAATTCGGCTGACCGCGAGAGCTTGTTGAAATCCGCGCGGCGTGTCGTGATCAAATTGGGTACGAACATCGTTGCCGGATCCCAAGGCGATCTCTCCAGCGAACGCGTGCGGCCTATTGCAAGATCCATAGCCCATTTGATGCGCGAAGGCCGTCAGGCTGTTCTTGTGTCTTCCGGCGCTGTGGGGCTTGGACGTGGCTGGCTGGGCCTTCATCCTTCCCGATTGGGCGATCTTGTGACGAAGCAGGCTTGTGCCGCCGTCGGTCAGAGTCTTTTGATGAACGCCTACAAAGAGCTGTTTTCGGAGTGGGACGTCAAGGTTGCACAGGTGCTACTCACCGAAGACGACTTTACGAATTGGCGCCGTTATTCCAATTTGCGGCAAACGATGGAAAAGCTGCTTGGCTTCGGTGTTTTGCCAATCGTGAATGAAAACGATACCGTCTCGACTGCTGAGCTTGAATCGACGACGGCTTCGGGACCACGAACGCCTATTTTCAGCGATAACGATAGGCTCGCCGCGCTTGTGATGAGCGGCATGGAGGCGGACGCGCTCGTCTTGATGACGAATGTGGATGGTTTATTGCGGAGAGTCGCCGGTGAGCAGGGCAATGCCCAGAACGTGATTCCTCTCGTCGAGCAGATTACGCCGGAGCTGAAGCGCTTGGCCACAGGGCCGTCCGAAAATGGCCGCGGAGGAATGCGGACGAAACTCGAAGCGGCAGAAATTGCGATGAATTGTGGAGGAATCACCGTTATTGCGAATGGCCAAACGCCGCAGGTATTAGATCGCGTTTTTGCCGGGGAAAAAATCGGCACGGCGTTTTTGCCTTTCACGCGCATGCGTGGCAAGCGTCGCTGGATCGCGTACGCGGCGGGCGTGCGCGGCCGCGTGGTCGTCGATGCCGGCGCTTATCGCGCGATTACCGAGCGAAAGGCGAGCTTGTTAGCGTCCGGGATTGTGCGCGTCGAAAGCCATTTCGCGCCGATGGACGTGGTGAGCATTCTCGATGCGGAAGGGCGGGAATTTGCGCGCGGCATCGCGAACTGTGCGAGCGAAGACGCCGAACAGGCGGCTCGTCGGAAGAAGTCCGCCGGCGCTTCCGCATCGCCCGTACTCGTTACGCGTGACAATATTGTACTATTGCAACGGCTGTAACTCCGACGGCGGTACGCTGGTATTTCGAAGAAGACATGAGCCAAGCCGCTCCATTGCAGACCGACAGCTCGGTCCCTGCTATTGCCAGGCGTGCGCGAGAAGCTTCGCGTTCGCTCGCATGCCTCTCGATCGATCGTCGCAATGCCGTCCTGGTTGCAGTGGCGGAGGCAATCGAACGTACGCGGGCGCAAATTCTCGAGGCGAATGCCTTAGACTGCCGTGCTGTTGAACCTGATGTTGCGTCGGGAAAAATGTCTTCGGCGATGTTCAAGCGGCTGCGGGTGACGGAAAGCAGCGTTGCGGAAATGGCGATGCGCGTGCGCGAGGTGGCGACGCTGCCTGATCCTCTTGGGCGCACGCTGATGTCGACCGAACTGGATGAGAATCTTACTTTGTTTCGGGAATCGTGCCCTCTGGGAGTGATTGGCGTCATTTTCGAGTCGCGGCCGGAAGTTGTACCGCAACTGGCGTCACTCGCGCTTAAATCAGGCAATGCGCTCATCTTGAAGGGCGGCACTGAGGCGACGCATACGAACGAGGTTTTAGTCGCGGTCTGGCGCGCGGCGCTTGAGAAATTTCCTGAGGTTCCTGCGGATCCGGTACAACTGTTGCAATCGCGGGCCGATGTTCTCGAACTGCTTGCACAGGATCGCGATGTCGATCTGATCATTCCTCGCGGTTCGTACGAACTCGTCCACTTCATCATGGAGCATAGCCGCATTCCGGTTCTCGGGCACGGCGAGGGGATCTGCCACGTTTATGTGGACCGGAGTGCGGATGTCGAAAAGGCGATTGAGATTGCCTATGACGCGAAAGTTCAATATCCCGCCGTGTGCAACGCGGCGGAGACGCTGCTCGTTCACGAAGAGATCGCGCGGAAATTTCTGCCAGGGGCAATGGCTCGCTTGAAGCAGGCAGGCGTAGAGATTCGCGCGGATGCAAAAGCGCAATCGCTTCTGCCCGGCGAAAATACCGTGAGGGCGACGGAAGCGGATTGGTCGACGGAATATGGCGACCTGATTCTCTCGGTAAAAGTGGTGCCCGACATCAATGACGCGATCGAACACATCAACCTATACGGCTCGCGGCATACCGATACGATCGTGACGGAAGATGACGCGGCAGCAGCAAAGTTCATGAACGAGGTGGACAGCGCGGGAGTTTTCCAGAACGCATCGACGCGGTTTGCCGACGGGTTCCGTTACGGCTTTGGGGCCGAGGTGGGCATCAGCAACAGCAAGCTGCACGCGCGCGGACCGATGGCCCTCGAAGGACTTACCACCTACAAATACAAGCTGTACGGCAACGGCCATACCGTTGCGCCTTACGCCGACGGCGAGAAGAAGTTTAAACACCGCCGATTAAGTTGAATGTGGCAGGCAAAAGGTTGGTCAGGGGCTAAAGCCCAATTCCCAGGATTATTTACGGCAGGGCTCGAAGCCCCTCCCGTCCCGCAAATTTGCCGTTTCTAACTAGAGCGCACACTTTTAGCGCGTGTCTGCGGACGCGGAACGAGCATCATCGTAATCGCCGACAAAATGAGAAACGCTGACATTGCCAGAAAACTGGCTTTCGAGCTGCCTGTATATCCCTGTAGCAATCCTACGAAGTAAGAGCCCCCGAAAGCGCCGAGTGCGCCGCAGCTATTAATAAATGCGATTGATTGGCCCGCTACATTGGCGGGCAGCAGATCGGAGATCAAGGCGAAATAGGGACCATAAGGCGCGTACATCGCGGCACCGGCGACAATCAGGAACGCATAAGGAATCGCGAAGCCCCAATTGGCCGTCGCATAGGAGAGAAAGAAGGCCACACCTGAGAACATCAGGAACGGCCAAATAAACCTGCGGCGTTGCAGACTGCGATCTGCAATGTGAGAAATCAAGAGCATCGCTATGGCTGCGGCGAGGTAGGGTGCAGCGCTCAAGAGACCTGTCATGCCCATGCCTTCGGCCGAACCTCTGCGAATAATCGTTGGAAGCCAGAGAACAAAACCGTACAAGCCGAGACTCCAGAGGAAGTAAGTAATACTCAGCATCACGACGGTCGGAGTCCGCAAAGCTTTCATGAAATTCGGAATCTGCGGGATGGCGGACTGTTCGCGCGCGAGTTCGGCTTCGAGCGCGTCTCGGTCGGCAGGATTGAGCCATTTGGCGCGCGAAGGCCGGTCGTCCACTAGCGCGAGCCATCCGAACGCCCAAACGATCGAAGGGATCCCTTCGAGTACAAAGGCGTGCTGCCAGCCGACAGCGTTAATCAGATATCCAGTAATGGCGGACATCCAGAGCAGCGTGACAGGATTGCCGAGGATGCACAGGGCATTGGCGCGCGACCGCTCCGCCTTCGTGAACCAACTCGCTAGCAGGATGATCATTGTGGGGAGAATGATGCTTTCCGCCACGCCCAAGAGGAGGCGGTCGACCATCAGGAGAGCGAAATTGTGGATTACGCCGGTGAGACCGGCGAAGATGCCCCAGGCGATTAGAGACCAAAATATAAGGCGCTTTGAG
Organism: Candidatus Acidiferrales bacterium; assembly: GCA_035279845.1. Lineage (GTDB taxonomy): Bacteria > Acidobacteriota > Terriglobia > Acidiferrales > UBA7541 > Palsa-295. The sequence goes on from DATEGW010000057.1 coordinate 33,293, forward strand.
CTGGTCCGTTGCGCATACGCAGTGCCTGGAACTTGAAAAATGAAATAGCCGAGGAAAAATGCGCCGGCCAGCAGAGCAGAGCGAGACTGCGTGATATGGAGCGTTTCGGCCAGGCCGGCCGCCGCGCCGAGCGCGTAATTCGCGCGCTCCAGATAGGCGATGCTGTACGTTACCAGGACGGCCGGAAGGATTTGTGTCCATCGCCGGCGAAGTCCCGCTCCGAATTTTTGCAAGTGATCCTCGTGGAAAGCCGACGCAGTATTCACTATGGAGTGAAAATTGGGAAGTGCGAATATGCTTTTTCCTATGAGGCGAGAAGATAGCCGCTAGGGCCTGTAGCAAGTTCGAAATCTGCGACTACCCCAATAATTCCGAATTGTGGCGCCTGAAAATATCGCGGATCGTGGCGGGACTCCGGTCCGCGGCGGCGTGAATTTCTTGAATGAGATGATGAATGTTGGATGTCATGATGAGCAGGTACCGCAACAGGCCGGCGCCTGCATTCCAATATGTATGTGGCGTCCCTCTTGGAACGAAAACTGCGCAGCCGGGCCGGGCTTCGACTTTGGTATCGCCGACCTGAACACCGAGAAGGCCTTCGAGCACGTACCACGCTTCGTCGTCGCGATGGTGCATGTGCAGAGGAGCGATTGGCCGCATCTCGTTCGTGACGCCTGCATCCTGCCATTCCGCGATGACGAAGCCGTCGTTCTGCGAGCCAATCGTATTTCCGAGCAGAGGTGGAGCCGATGTCGGCGATGCCATTGGAAGGTCCTTTGTGAGTTTGATTGATGTTATCGGTCAGCATAGCTAAGACCACGCGACAGAGACAAGAACATCAAATCCAAGTGAAGGACTAGCGACTTTGCGCGTCAAACAGGCCGGTGGTAGTACCGGGAGCAGGACGTCGCTATCGATGGCAACCGACACTAAAGAACAATTTCAAAAGCTGGTGCTATGAGGTTGCTTGGTGTGCCGAGCAGAAATAAGTGCCAGCTTGAGCGTCAATGGAATTGACGCATACTGCGCGTTAAATCGGACTTAAAACGGCATAAAAAGGGCAAGGATGGCGCGCTGGGAGGCGTAAATTCATGAAACGGCGTTTGCGTTGGCGAGTAAGCAAGAATTTGCAGGGGCCGGACCGAACGCCATCGGGCCGGCCGACACAAAAGGCACGAAAGCTGAAAGCTTTTCGCGTTTACCTTGATCTGCTGGAGACGGCGGAGGCGGTTCGGCGGGTCCTCGACGGGCAGATGGCGACTTTCGGGATGACGCTGGAGGAATTTCGTTTTCTGGAGATGCTCTATCACGCCGGCAGCATGACAACGGATGAGGCGACGAAGCAGAGAATCTGCACAAGGCAGAACATAGCCCGGATCGCGGGTGCGCTCGCCGAGCGAGGGCTGGTGAATCGGGATGTGATCGAGTTACCCCTAGCCGAGATAGACGAACACAAGCTGGAAGTGAAGCGACGAGGATTGCCGAGGCGCGGAAAGAGAGTGAGCGAGATTCGGCTGACTCCGGCGGGAGAGAATCTTATTGGGCAGGTATTACCGCGGCATATGAAGATGGTGCTGGCGGTACTGCGGACGCTGAGCTGGCACGAGCAACAGACGTTGAGCAAGATTTGCGGGAAGCTGCGGGAGTGGGACGCGTTTAAGTTGTTGGAGGAGTTGGAGTGGGAGGATGTGGATTAAGCGTGATTGGTGAATGGTGATTGGTGAAGCGGACCTATTTGCCATTAGAAACTCAACCGCATCGCACAACCCGCCACGCGTGCGGCACGCGGCAATGCTGGGCTATCAAAGCGGACAAGAGCAAAACGTGCACGCATCGCACAAACTGCGAATTGTGCAGGCCCCCGCAGACACCTTGCATTTAGCTCGGTATCAGCGAAACAGTAGGAGTTCGAGAGAGTCCGTTAGCCACTTCTGATATTGTGCTGGGTCCCATCGACGTTCGGCGACGAGCAAACGATAATTGTCCGGCCCCGTCAAAGACCAAAGGGCATCCAGCGCGTGCTGCTTGCTGAGGCCCTCACGTAGTACGCCGGCCTTCGCCCAAGCCTCGATGACAGGGGCTTGCCCACGCAGACGCCTCTGCTCGCCTTCCTTCCAGAGGTCCACCAGATCAGCCTCACTGCTACCGGCTCCGCGCACCACGTCGATTAGATCCGACGTCTGTTCGTAAAAGCGCCGAGTAAACGAGACGAACAGGTGCAGTTGCCTGCGCGGGTTATTTGCCGCGGCGCGAAGGGCTTGCTTGAGGCCGTCGACATCAGCCTCCGCATCAACCGCGTCGAGTAGGGCGAAAAGGAGACGGCGCTTCGATCCGTAGATAGAGTAGAAGGTCGGCGCCGAAACATTTGCCTCCCGCGCAATCGCTTCAATCGAAGTTACTCCGTACCCTTGCTGTGCAAACAATCGACGGGCACTGGCTGCAATACGCAAACGCGTCGCGGCCGCAGCGGCACGACGTCCGGAAGAGTCGTAGTTGCGTTTTCGCCCTTGTTTCATAAGGCCCTAATCCATTATAGTATTACTATATTTAATTAAGGAGAACGAGACATGCGAATTCTTTCTTCGGTGACGCTTTGGATATTTGTTATTGGGAGCGGATTCATTCTCGGCGCGGGCATTTATGAAGCCGTGGCAGTGGTGCCCTTCTGGGCTGACGGCGCACCGCAGTCGCTCATGGCAGATAATCCGCTTCTTCGTGTGCCGATCCGTGCCGGCGAGGCATTCTGGTCAATCGTAACACCCGCCCTGGGAATTATAGCGCTCGCGGCCCTTCTCACCAGCTTTAGCACGCCACACCGTCACATGATCTGGCGCGTCGCCGGTACGAGCTTGTTCTTACTCACGGCGATCGTGACGCTCACCTATTTTAGGCCGTCGGTCATTCACATGGTGGTGAATCACGGCGCCGGCCGCACAGATCAAGAACTTATGGGCGACGCAAAGCGCTGGGTTACGCTGAATTGGCTTCGCATCGGGGCCGTAGCGGCGTCGCTTGCCATGAGCGTGCGGGCATTGCTGTTGCCGATTTCGTAATGCACTGGGAAAGCCTCGCACTAACAAGCAAAGGCGCCGCTACGAAAGGCGGCAGCAAATCAGAACCCACAGGCCCCACCCACAACCACCGCACACTTCACTCACACGTCAGCTGCATGCGAGCCGTGGCGAGGGAGCAATGCTTATGAGATGAGTCATACAGCCAGGAGTGGCTGTACCACGGTGCCACGTGCCACGCTTCGTGAAACTTGCAAGGTGCGATAAAATATTTGTGAATGTCATCCCAAAATGGTTCATCCCAGAATTTTGTACATCTGCATGTACACACGGACTACTCCCTTCTTGACGGCGCCTGCGAGATCAACGAGCTGACGCAGGAAGCGGCGCGGCAGAAGATGCCGGCGGTGGCGGTGACGGATCACGGGAACCTGTTTGCCGCTGCGAACTTCTACAAAGCGGCGACAACGCACGGCGTGAAGCCGATCATCGGCTGTGAGGTGTACGTTGCGCCTGACAGTCATAAGAATCGCGGGGCGGACGCGGAGCGTTCAAATCATCTGGTGCTGCTCTGCGAGAACGATGAGGGCTATCGCAATCTGATCAAGCTGGTTTCGACGGGATTCCTCGAAGGCTTTTACTACAAGCCGCGGATCGATCACGAGCTCCTTTCCAGACACAGCAGGGGATTGATTGCGCTTTCGGCGTGCCTGCGCGGGGAAGTGGCGGACGCGCTGCTGGCGGACAAGTACGATCAGGCGCGCACGAATGCCTACCGGTTGCGCGATATTTTCGGCAAAGGAAATTTCTTCCTCGAAGTGCAGGATCAGGGACTCGAACAAGACATCCGGGTGAACCGCGATCTCGTCCGGCTCTCGAAAGAATCGGGAATCCCGCTCGTTGCGACGAACGACTGCCATTACTTGACGCGTTCGGATTCGCACGCACAGGAAGTGCTGATGTGCATCCAAACCGGCAAGACGATGAGCGAGCCGCAGCGGATGAAGTTCGCGACGGATCAGTTTTATTTCAAGACTGCCGAAGAAATGGGGCAGGTCTTCCGCGAACTGCCGGAAGCGCTGGAACGGACGATGGCGATTGCCGCGCGTTGCAACGTGAAGATTCAACGCGTGGCGAATCCGTTTCCCGAATTTAAGGTGCCCGAAGGCGAGGACGCGGACTCATATTTCGAACGCGTGGCGCGCGAAGGATTCGCCGCGCGTGTGCCAACGTTAGAGAGGCTGCAAAAAGAAGGGTTGCTGCGGCATTCGCTGGCGGAATATGAAGCGCGGCTCTCGCGTGAAATCGAAATCATCAAGACGATGAAATTCGCGGGATATTTCCTGATCGTGTGGGATTTCATCCATTATGCGAAGTCGCAGGGCGTACCTGTGGGGCCGGGGCGCGGTTCGGCGGCGGGGAGCCTTGTGAGCTATGCGCTGCAGATCACGGATGTCGATCCACTGCAATACGATCTGCTCTTCGAACGATTTCTGAATCCCGAGCGCATTTCGATGCCGGATATCGATATCGACTTTTGCATGCGGCGGCGCGGTGAAGTGATCGAATACGTTCGTGGGAAATACGGCACGGACAGCGTGGCGCAGATCATTACGTTTGGAACGATGGCGGCGAAAGCTGTGTTGAAGGACGCAGGGCGAGCGCTGGATATGCCGTACGGCGATGTGGACAAGATCGCGAAGATGGTGCCGGCGACGCTGAATATTGAGTTGGAAGATGCGTTGAAGCAGATGCCGCAACTGGAGGAGCTTCGCAAGTCCGATCCAAAAGTGAAGGAATTGGTGGAGGTGGCGCTGCGCCTGGAGGGGTTGGCGCGGCATGCTTCGACGCACGCGGCGGGCGTGGTGATTTCGCCGCAGCCGCTAACGGAAATCGTGCCGCTGTATAAGTCAAACAAAGACGAAATCACGACGCAGTACGAGATGAACGCGCTCGAGCGAATCGGGTTGCTCAAGATGGATTTTCTTGGGCTCACTACGCTGACAGTGCTCGACGATGCCGTGCGGATGATCCAACAGAATCGCGGTGAAAAGGTGGATTTGGAATCTCTGCCGCTGGACGATAAAGCGACCTATGACCTTTTTTCGCGCGCAGAAGTTACGGGGATCTTCCAATTTGAATCGCACGGCATGCGCGACATTTTGCGACAGTATCAGCCCTCGCGTCTGGAGGATTTGACGGCGCTTAACGCGCTGTATCGTCCGGGGCCGATTCAGGGCGGCATGATTCCGGACTTCATCGCACGGAAACACGGCAAGAAAGAAGTGAAGTACGACTTGCCCGAGCTGAAAGAGATTTTGTCGGAGACATGGGGCGTGATTCTGTATCAGGAACAGGTGATGCAGATCGCGAACCGGCTGGCGGGATTCTCGCTTGGCGACGCGGACATTCTGCGTCGCGCGATGGGCAAGAAGAAGCCGGAAGAGATGGCGGCGCAGCGCGAGAAGTTCATGGCGGGATGCGCCGCGCACAAGGTGCCGCAGAAGAAGGCGGAGAGAATATTCGACTTGATGGAAGAGTTTGCGGGATACGGATTCAACAAATCGCATTCCTGCGCGTATGCCTATCTCGCGTATCAGACAGCGTGGCTGAAGACGCATTATCCGGTCGAGTTCATGGCGGCTATGTTGACGGCGGAAACGGGCAATACCGACAAGGTGGTGAAGTACATTAACGAGGCGCGCGGGATGGGAATCACCGTGCTGCCGCCGAACGTGAATTCGAGCGATATGAATTTCACGCCGACCGGCAGCGATATCCGGTTTGGATTGGCGGCGATCAAGAATGTGGGCGAGAACACGGTGAAGGGAATTCTGGCGGCGCGGGAATCGCTCGGGAAATTCAAGAGCTTCTATGAACTTGTGGAGGCGGTCGATTCGCGGTTGATGAACAAGCGCGTGCTGGAGAGCCTGGTACGCGCGGGCGCGCTGGATGGGCTTGGCGCGCATCGGGCGCAGATGTTTGCGGCGATTGACCGCGCGATGGAGCGAGCGCAGAAATTGCAGCGCGCGAAAGAGAGCGGCCAGCACGGATTATTTGGAGGAGCGGCCGCGGCGAGTGCTCCGCCGCCGGAGATTTTGCCCGATGCGGAAGAGTGGCCGGAGCATGAGTTGCTCGCGTCCGAATACGCAACTCTTGGGTTTTACATTTCGGGCCATCCGTTGGATAAATACGCGGGGCGACTGGCGGATTTGAAAGCGGTAGATATCACGACGATCGAAGGGCGCCGAAATAAGGAGAGCGTGATCGTGGCGGGAATTGTGGTGCAATCGCGTCCGATGCGCTCGAGGCGAGGAGCGCGGTGGGCAATCGTCACGTTGCAGGATCGCACGGGCGTTATCGAGGCGATGGTTTTCCCGGAGGCATTCAACAAACTTGAATCGATATTGAAGGCAACTAGTCCGCTATTGGTGAAGGGATCGGTCCTGGCGGAAGATGTGGGAACGCGGCTTACGGTGGAAGATGCGAGGCCGCTAGAGCAGGCGCTCGATCGGCCGCCGAGTTTGTTGCGTGTGCGAGTGCCGGTGGCGACGCTGGAGCGGGACGCGATGGATCGGCTGGATCAACTGTTTGCGAGCCGGCCGGGGCGGTGCAGAGTGGAATTTGAGTTGGTGCTGGATGACGGAGCGGCGGCGACGCAGCAGACCTCGAAGGCAGTGAAGGCGGATTCGGAGTTGATCGAGCGCGTGAAGGAAATTTGCGGGGCGGATTCCGTGGTGGTGCAATGAGTGCAAGTGCGAGCGGGGCGGGGGGCGGGGGCAAGGGGCGCAAGCCGCCGTTTGACGCCGCGAAGAGAAGAGCGGCACGCGAGAGGCTTCGGCGTTGGCAAGAGCGCGCGCGGACGCGACGTGTGGAAGAGGAGAGGCTTTCGGGTAAGCCGACGCAGGCGAATCCGATGGACGCGCATACGGAGCGGCAGAAGCAGATCGACGAGCTGGAGCGCGATGTTGCCGAAATGTCAGGCTTCTCAGAGAAGAGCGAGGACCTGGATCGGTTGCGACGCGAGATCGGCGATCTGAAGAAAGAGTTTCGTTCGCACTTGAACGCATGGCCGCGGGTGCAGTTGGCGAGACACGCGCAGCGACCCTACACCGAAGATTTTATTAAGCTGCTGTTTGAGAATTTCAGCGAGATTCATGGCGACAGGCGTTTTGCGGATGACGCGGCGATCGTCGCGGGGATGGCGCGTTTCCATGGCAAGCCCGTACTCGTGCTCGGAAGCCAAAAAGGGCGCGACTTAAAGCAGCGCGTCCAGCGCAATTTTGGGCAAGCCAAGCCGGAGGGTTACCGCAAGGCGTTGCGCGCGATGCAGTTGGCGACAAAATTCAAGCGGCCGATTTTTGTGTTTGTGGATACGCCGGGAGCGTACCCGGGCGTCGATGCGGAAGAGCGGGGGCAGGCGGAGGCGCTTGCGTTTAATTTGCGCGAGATGTCGCGCTTGCCGGTACCGATCATTGTGACGATCACGGGCGAAGGCGGGTCGGGCGGCGCCCTGGCGATTGCGGTGGGCGATCGGGTGCTGATGCTGGAAAATTCCGTGTATTCGGTGATTACTCCCGAGGGATGCGCGTCCATTATTTGGCGCGATTCGAATAAGGCTGAGCTTGCCGCCGAGGCCTTGAAAATGACCGCGGCGGATTTGGCCGAGCTTAAGCTGATCGATGAAATTGTGCCCGAGCCGGAAGGCGGCGCTCATACGGACCATAAGTCAGCCGCGCAGTTGCTCGAGGTTGTGCTCGTTCGATTGCTGGACGAACTTTCCCTGCAGACTCCGCAGCAGTTGGTGGATGCGCGATACCGGAAGTTTCGGACAATGGGACAATTCTTCAGTTAAATCCTCGATTTGCGCATGGAAAAGCGCCGGATCCAATTTTCGGCTCGGCCAGCTACCACGTACTAAGCGACAAACGCAGGAAAAATTCCCGAGCAAGGGCATCTGATCGGAAGGCAACCTCCAGAGCAACCCACACCGGCAGGAGTGGCATGCCACAACGAGGTACATGAAAGTCCGTCACGACGGTCAGCCGAATACCTGATCGTTGAAGGGATGATCGTGCGTTTCAATAAAGAGGGAGCGCATGATGAAATCAGATATACGCGAATCGCAAAGGGCGGGTATCCTTTGGGTGGCCTATGGCTGCCTGCGCATTGCGGAAGTGGCGTTTATTGTAGTGTTTAGCGGGACGCTGTCACTGATGTGGGGGGCCACACTTGAGCGCGTGCCCGATGCGTTGGCGTGGATGACAGCATTTCACGTTTTCCTGGTTGTGGCCGCCGCATGGTGCGTCATTTCAGGTTTTTTCAGTTTTGTGGCAGGATTTGCGTTGTTGAGACACTGGCCCGCGTCGAGGTTAGATACCTTGATCGCGTCATTGCTGGCGCTGCCTGATCTGCCGTTCGGGATCGTTTTGGGCGTTTATACGATGCTCGCGCTGCTGCCGCGGCCGACGCTGGTTCAGGAACGGCGTTCGCAGTCGCACATCGTCATACCATTGGTGCCCCAGGGAAGCCGCTAAAACTGACGAAATCCACAGGCCATTTAGGCATTGGGCACTTTCCCACCGTAGTAGGGTTGCTCTCCGCCCACGCGTGATTTAGCTTCAATGCCACGGGGGACCATCCACATGGCAGACGCAAACAGCGGGGTTTCGATAATGTCCGGCGTTTTCCGGCCGTTCGAGAAACTCGTCGAAATTACTATAATGGGCAAGACGTTTCTGGTGCCGGAACGCAATTCGGTGCTGCGGGCGTTTCAGTACATCAGCCCGGAAACAATTCCTTACGGCAAGTTCTGCTGGAGCCAGGATTGTCAGTATTGCAAGGCCGATTGCCAGCTCCCCGATGAGGACCAGCCGCATGCGATTCAGGCGTGCAAGTTCATGGTGTCCGAAGGGATTCAGATCACGAATCTCTCGCCTGAGCTGATTGGGTGCCTGAAGGCAAGACTCGGACAGCAATAAGCGTCAGTTTCTTCTCCCTCGCCACTTTTCCGACTAGGCGCGCGACTCCGAATGCCGCGCTGCAGATCTGCGGCGCTCATTAAATCTTAAATCTGCGCTATGGATGGTTTTTTGCCGAGGCCGCAGGTTTGGCCGGCGCCGTTGTGAATTTGAAAACGGTGATTTCGTGGTAGCGCTGGCCTGGCTTCAGTTCCGTTGTTGGAAACTTCGGCTTATTGGGCGAATCGGGGAAGTGCTGTGTCTCCATGGCAAAGGCTGCGTGCTGGCGATAAACCGCGCCGCCCTTGCCGTGAATTGAGCCGTCTAGCTGGTTGCCTGTATAAAACTGCAAGCCCGGTTGCGTCGTGAGGACTTCGAGGACACGGCCTGATTTGGGCTCGACGACTCTGGCGGCCAATTCGAGCGAAGTGCCTTTGCGATTCAACACAAAATTGTGGTCGTAGCCGCGGCCGTACTTTAGCTGCTCGTCATCGGCGTTAATACGCTCGCCAATCGCGTGCGGTGTGCGGAAATCGAAAGGCGTGTCGGCGACGGGGCGCAGTTCGCCGGTTGGGATCAGAGTTTTATCGACCGGAGTGTATCGGTCGGCGTTGATTGTGACAATGTGGCCGAGAATGTCGCCAACGCCTTGTCCTTCCAGATTGAAATAGGAATGATTCGTGAGATTGAGGACCGTGTCTTTGTCCGTGGTCGCGTTGTAGTCGATGCGCAATTCGTTGTTTACGGTGAGCGTGTAAATCACGGTGACTGACAAATTTCCGGGATAGCCTTCCTCGCCGTCCTTGCTCAAGTAAGTTAATTGCAAACTGTTATTGCCGATCGGCTTTGCGGTCCAAACCTTCTTATCGAAACCATGAAAGCCGCCGTGAAGGCTATTAGGACCGTCGTCTTTGTCGAGCGTGTAATGAACGCCGTCGAGCGTGAAGGTGGCATTGCCGATCCGATTTGCGTAGCGTCCAACGAGCGCGCCGAAGAAGGGGGGAGACGGCGGGCCGATATATCGATCGAGATTGTCAAAGCCGGTGACGACGTCGGCGAATTTGCCTTTGCGATCCGGCACCTTCAGCGAGACGAGGATCCCGCCGTACGTGATGATTCGCGCTTCCATGCCTCGCGCGTTTGTCAGCGTGTAAATATCCACCGGCTGCCCGTCCGGAGTCTTCCCCCAGGATTGATGCGTGAGTTTGGGGCCGCGCGCCGGTGCGTTCTGCGCGGCGCAAATGCCGGAGATCGCGACCACGATGACAAAAATCGCGATCAGAATTTTTTGTAGATGCATTCCGTTCTCCCTTGCCGTTTGATGTATTGAGGTGCTCATCATACCTGCTCAGCGCTTTCCTTGGCCGTAATAAGCGGCATTGCCGTGCTTGCGATAGAAATGCTTGTCGAGCAGGGCGCGTGAAATTCGGTCCGCTTCCGGATTCGCCATGGTGGTGCAGAGCGCCAGGTGCGCCACCTCTTCGAGGATCCCGGCGTGATAAGCAGCGTCTGCAACGGTGTCTCCCCATGTGAACGGCGCGTGAGACGCGACCAGCACGGCCGGCATCGATTGCGGATCGAGGCCCTGAAAGCGGCGAACGATCGACCGGCCGGTATTCGCTTCGTAGTCATTTTCGATTTCGCTGGAAAGCAAAGGCGAAGTGACGGGGATAGGTCCGTAAAAATAATCGGCATGCGTCGTGCCGTAGCAGGGCAGTTCCGTGCGCGCCTGCGCGAAGGCTGTGGCGCAGCGCGAGTGCGTGTGGGCGACGCCGCCGATACTCTGGAAGTTGCGGTACAGAATCAAATGAGTGGGAAGGTCAGACGAAGGTTTGAGCGAGCCTTCCACGATTTTGCCGTCAAGATCGACCACGACCATATGGTCCACCGTCATGGCTTCGTAGGGAATACCACTTGGCTTGATGACGACGACGCCCTTGGAGCGGTCGATTGCGCTGGCATTGCCAAATGTGTAGATCACAAGGCCGTGGCGAACCAATTCGAGATTGGCCGCGAGCACCTCTTGGCGCAACGTTTCAAACATCACTTTGCACCTCTTGCCTGAGCGGCAATTTTGCGCAGCGAGGGAAGGACCTCGCCCACTTGCACCGGCGCAGAGCCGGATTTGCCAAGCGCGAAATAGAGAGGCTTATAGAATTTGTAAAGCTCATCATACACGCGAACGGAAGCTGGATCGGGTTCGATGACGCGATATTTCGGGCAGAGTCGCGATTGCGCATCTTCGATGCTGCGGAAAGTGCCCGCCGCAAGAAATGCAAAGATCGCCGATCCGAGGCTGGTGACGTCCGATTGTGGGATCAGAATAGGCTTGTTCAATACGTTGGCATAAACGAGGTTGAGCACATCATTTTTCTGTGGGATTCCGCCGCCATGGATTACGCGGTCGATCGGCAGCCCGTGTTCTTGCATGCGCTCAAGGATGATGCGCGTGTGCAGAGCGGTTCCTTCGATGGCGGCAAAGAGTTCATCTTCGGCGTTATGGACGAGATTCCAGCCGATCGTCATGCCGCCGAGTTCGGCGTTGACGAGAACGGTTCGGTCGCCATTGTCCCACGTGAGGCGAAGAAGGCCCGTTTCTCCGGCGCGATAACGATGCAGATTGCCGGAAAGCTCGCCAACGGACGAGCGTGCGCGGCGCGCAATGGCTTCGAAGAGATCGCCCGTTGCAGAAAGTCCCGCTTCAATGCCGGTGAGGCGTGGGTGGACTGAGCCTTGCACAATGCCGCACACGCCCGGGATCAGGCTGACGTTTTCGGCGATAGCAATGATGCAGGTGGAACTGCCGATCACGTTGACGACGCTGCCGAGATTTACACCGGCGCCGATGGCGTCCCAGTGGGCGTCAAATGCGCCCACCGGGATCGGTATGCCCGCGCGCAAGCCGAGCTTTGCGGCCCATTCTTCCGAAAGGTGGCCGGCGAGCTTGTCTGAGGTGGCGTAGCAGCCATTCAATTTTGACCGAACGCCTTTGAGCAGGGGATCGACTTGTTCGAGGAAACTTTCAGGCGGCAAACCCCCGAGCGATTTGTTCCAGAGCCATTTGTGGCCCATGGCGCAAATGCTGCGAGCGGCTTGTTCGGGAGTCTTCGCGCCACATAGCGTAGCCGCGACCATGTCGCAATGCTCAAATGCAGTGACGAAGCGATCGCGCTTATCGGGATTGTGTCGCAGCCAATGAAGCAGTTTTGAGAAACCCCATTCGGAGGAATAAACGCCGCCGCACCATTGAATGGCTTCGAGGCCGGTGCGATTCGCGACGTCCGTGATGAGAGCGGCCTCTTCGGAGGCGCGATGATCGCACCACAGATAGTAATCATCGAGCGGAACAAGGTTCTCCCCGACCGGAATAACGCTCGATCCTGTGGTGTCTAAAGCAATGGCTTCGAGGGATTCGCCCGCGACGCCCGCAGCGGCAAGAGCCTTCTTCGTGGCAGAGGCGAGCGCGGACATGTGGTCAGCATGGCTTTGCGTGGCGTAATTAGGATCTTCGCGCCTGCGATGCAGCGGATATTCGGAAATGCCGTGGCCGAGGCGTCCTCGTTCGCTGTCAACGATAGAGACGCGAACGCTGAGAGTGCCGAAATCGACACCGGCAACGACGCTCATTGGTGCCAATACATCTGCCAGCCGAGGTATTTGGTGGCAGCCTCGTGAACGGCGGCGGCTGTGGAGGAAAGATTTGCCGCTACGTGATGCTCAAAGCCGTTTTCGCAAATGTAGTGCAAGAGGTTCTGAAGGCGCGGAATCTCGACGACGCCGGCGCCACCGAATGTTTCGAGCGGATCCGTGGTGAAAGCGCCCTGGCCGAGATAGCCGCGAACGCGACCGGAGAGATCGTCCGTAGAGAAGCGAGCATACGTCATTGGTCCGGCCTTTACGCGTCCCACGACTGTGCCGAACGTATTTGCTTTGCCGACTGTTCCCGCGATGATCTCCTGAAAATCCATTCTTACACTCTGGAAGAAATGCTTCGGTAGATTGCTGCAATGGAAGCACACGGCTTTATTGGGATCATCGCCATAATTGTTATTCCAATCGAGCAGAGCGCTGGGTGTCTCGGAGGCGAGGCGCAACGCGTGCATGCCGAGAACTCCGGCGATGTCTACTTCGCAGGCGCTGGAAAGCAAATCGTTGCTCATCATGCTCATTAGCGTGCAAGGGACGACGCCAAAATATTCTTCCATCGAAGTCCAGCACTGCACAGCGCTGATATCGAGGTCGTTGTCCTTCATCCATTGATCGATCACGGCGCCCAGCTTTGCCATTTTCATCAGAGCGGTGGCTGGAACATCGTTTGTGGAGACATAGTCGCGGATGCTTTTCAGCTTCTCTTGCGCTGCCGGATCGTCGTGTTTCATCTTGTCGATGCGGCCGAAAATCTCAGACAAATCGATCGGCGCAACCGTGATGCCGTTGTTTTCGAGAATCTTCTCGCTGTAACGAACTGTATTGAACGCGACAGGTCGCGCTCCGATTGCACCCACTCGCAAACGACGCATGCCATTGGCCACTCGGCAAACGGCGGCGAACCAAGCGAGGTCTTTTGCGAATGCGTCCGAGGACGGAGACTCCGTATGAAGCGTCGTGAGCGAATAGCGGAGGCCGAACTGCTGGAGATTATTGCAGACGGACATTTTTCCGCAGAAGCTGTCGCGACGGTCGGAAATCGTCATGCGCGATGCAGTGTCCGGAGATGCCTGAATGAGAATCGGCACATTCAGTTCGGCCATACGCAGCGCGTCGGCAATGGCCCGTTCATCGCCGAAATTTGGCAGCGTGACGATGATGCCGTCGATCTTGTCGCGGTTCGCACGAAACAGATCGGCGCACTTTTTGGATTCGTCACGGGATTCAACGGCTCCATAGCGTGTGTCTTCTGCTCCGAGCGCGACCACGTCGCAGCCGGACTTCTTTAACACTGCCAGAATTTCTTCGCGGCCCGTTTTGACAAGATGGCCGGGGAAAAAGCCGCGATTACCTACGACAAGGCCGAACGTCATTTGCTTAGGCATGGAAATCTACTGTCCTCGCTTTGTGGGACGAAAAAGATAAGCGTAAATGCCGCCAAAAACGATCAAGAGTGCCCCCCACCAGATCCCGGCGTGCAAATGAGCGAGCACTACGGGCACCGCAGGCGGAGAAATCGCTGTGCGGATGCCGGCGGCAAAGATCAGGATCCCATAGATAAGGATCAACGAGCCGATAAAAAACCAGATCGAGAACTTTTCAGGTTCGCGAGACATTTGCGCCTACCAGAAATAGATATTTAGAACGATGAAGCCGATCAATACTACTCCAGCCCAAAAGAGCGGGCGCTTCAATAAAGGCATATCGCCTTCGGACGGCACTTCCGAATACCCGTACACGAGACCTGCGAGCTGAAGTGGCTCCGGTGCCTTCGTCATTAGGCTGACAACGACCGTAACAACGACGCAGACGATCCACGACCAGAGCGCGCGGTACATATTTTCGGCCATGTCTTGCGCATGCGAAGAAAGCGCGATGATCGAGAGCGCCGAAGGATCGAGGCGCACCCAAAGCCACAGAGAAATCGACGAGACTGTGCCCGCGAGCAATCCCCAGAAACCGCCCGCGCCAGTACAACGTTTCCAGAGCATTCCCAGAATGACGGTGCCGAAAAGGGGCGCGATGAAAAAGCTGAAGAGCGCCTGCACGTAGTCCATGATGCTCAGGAACTGCATTACGAGATATGCCGTGCCGATGCTCACGAGAATTCCGACGATGGTGCACCAGCGGCCCATGGAGAGATAGTGCTGGTCGGAGGCATTCTTGCGAATCAGCGCGCGATAAATGTCGTAGGTCCACACGGTGGAAAATGCGGTGACGTTGCCGGCCATCCCGGACATGAATCCGGCAATGAGAGCAGTGATCCCGAGGCCGAGCAAGCCTGGTCCGCAATATCGCGCGAGCATCAGCGGGAGAACTTCGTTGTAGCTGTGACCGCCAGACGCGACAGCTGCTGCCTCGCCGGTGAGCTTCATCGGAAGCACCGCGAGAGCCAGCAGGCCGGGCAGGATCACGATGAACGGCACGAGCATTTTGAAACCGGCGCCGATGATGGGCGCCATCTTGGCGGCGCGCAGATCTTTAGCGGCGAGCACGCGCTGCACGACAAGAAAGTCCGTGGTCCAATAGCCGAAGGAAATTACCCAGCCGAGGCCGAGGACAATGCCTGTCCAATGGATGCCCATTGGATTGTCGCTGAACGAACCGAGCGTGCTCCACAGGTGCGTGTAGCTTGGGCCGACGTTTCGCGCGATTTCGGCCTTTAGATTGGTCCAACCGCCGGCTTCGATGAGGCCGAGAATCGGGACTAGCAACGCGCCGAGCCAGATCAAAAAGAATTGGAGGACTTCGTTGAAGATGGCGGAACGCAGACCGCCGAGCGCGACATATATGGCTACGGTGATCGAAGAAACCCAGATGCTGAAATGGATATTCCAGCCGAGAACGACTTTCATCACGAGCGCCATTGAGTACATGTTGATGCCGCTCATGAGCACCGTCATAAAAGCGAATGTGATGGCCGAAAGGGCGCGGCTCGGCTCGCCGAATCGCAATTTGAGATAGCCAGGGACGGAGTGTGTCTTGCTGATGTAATAAAACGGCATCATCACGATGGCAAGAAACAGCATGGCCGGAATCGCGCCAATCCAATACCAGTGCGCGGCAAGAATGCCGTATTCGTACGCGGCGGCCGCCCACCCCATCAGTTCCAGAGACCCGAGATTGGCAGAGAGAAAGCTGAGACCGGCAATCCAGGCGCTCATTTCGCGGCCGGCGAGGAAAAAATCTTCGCCGGTCTCCGCGCGGCTCTTGAGGTAAAAGCCCACCGCAAGGACAGCGGCGAAGTAAATGGCGATGATGGCGAGATCGACGGGAGCTAGCTCAATCAGGTGCTTGGGTGCAGCCTGAAGAAGGAGAATGCAGTCAGGATTCAGCATGGAGCGAGTTATCGCCTCCGTGGGTTGCGCATCAACTCGAATGCAGAAAGCGGTGTATTGTTATCGTAAACGCAAGCCAGCGGCTGAGTATTTAACCTGCTTCAGTACTTCAAGTAAACCGTTTTGTAATCGGAATAAAATTCCAGCGCGGTTTGGCCCTGCTCCTTGGGACCGAAGCTCGAATCCTTTGTGCCGCCGAAAGGTAATTGATATTCGACGCCCGCGCTGGGAAGATTCACGGTCAGGAGACCGGCCTGCATGCCGGATAAGTATTCGAACACACGCGAGAGATTGCTTGTCTGAATCGAAGCCGAAAGGCCCATTGCGCTGTTATTGGCGATGCGCATGGCGTCTTCAAAATTGCGCGCGCGCATCACAGCGAGAACGGGACCAAAGATTTCTTCGCGGGCGATGACCATGTCTTCGCCGACTTCGGTGAAGATGGTGGGCTCGATGAAGTAGCCTTTGGCGTGCGCGGCGTCGGTGAGGCGGTTACCGCCGAGTTTGGGAGCACCAGCCTCTTTTTTGCCGATTTCGATGTAGCGGAGAACCGTGTTCATTTGGTTTTCATCGACACACGGGCCGATGTCGATGCCTGCTTCCATGCCGTTGCCGACTTTCAGGCGCTTGGTGCGCTCGATAAGACTTGCGAGGAATTTGTCGTAGATAGCGTCTTCCACGATGACGCGGCTTGTGGCCGTGCATTTCTGGCCGGTGGAGAAGAAGGCGGCGTTGACGACGTTTTCGGTGGCCATGGCGAGATCCGCGTCGGCAAGAACGATCGTAGGATTCTTTGCGCCCATTTCGAGTTGAATGCGAAGGCGGCGTCTGGAAGCCTGTTCGTGGAGCCATTGGCCGATTTGGCAGGAGCCGGTGAACGACACGGCTTTGAGCGGCCCAGCGTTTACAAGCGCTTGGCCGAGTTCGCTGCCTGAACCGACAACGAAATTCACCACGCCCTTGGGAATGCCGGCTTCGTGCAACGCCTCGACGAGGCGCCATGAACTGAGTGGAGCGACGGATGCGGGCTTCAGAATCACCGTGTTTCCGCAGATGAGAGCGGGCGCCAATTTCCATGCGGGGATCGCGCTGGGGAAATTCCACGGAGTGATGAGGCCTACGACGCCGATCGGCCTGCGGAACGTGAACATGTGCACGCGGTCGCGTTCGGAGGGAACCGTCATACCGGGCATGCGCGAGCCTTCGCCCGCGAAATAACGGAAGATGTTAATCGAGCGACGGACTTCGCCTTTGGCTTCGGGGAAAGTTTTGCCTTCCTCGCGTGTCATTTCGGCGGCAATTTTCTCGAAACGGCTATCAAGGATATCGGCGGCTTTGAACAAAATGTTGCCGCGGGCGGGCGCAGGCATTCCCGACCAGCCAGCGAGAGCCGCTTCGGCTGCTGCTGCGGCGCGTTCGATACCTGAGGCCGGGCTCTTTATGAACACTGCGACTACTTCGTCAGTGTTCGCTGGATTGCGGACTTCGAGCTGAGGTCCTTCCGTGATCCACTCACCATTGACGTAATTACCGTGACGGGAAACGCTCGCTGCGGAGGTTGCTGCCTGTTCCATCGGGGCCTCACAAATCGAATTTGGTCAGACCAGACTAAAATCCTATCAAAACGAACTGCTTATTCGATCACTTCGAACTTGCTGAGCGCATTTTCTTGAACCGTCAGCCCAAGTCCGGGCACGTCGTCGGAGAGATCGATATAGCCGTTCACAGGTTTCGGCTCGCCCTTGAAAATGTACCAGAAAAGCTCGTTGCCCACTTCCACGTCCACGATAGGAAAAAATTCCGCTAGCGGGCAATTCAAACTGGACATGACGATGTGGAGATTGTGCATCTGGCCCGAGTGCGGCACGACGGGCACGGAGTGCGCCTCCGCCAGAGCGGCGATTTTGCGGGCTTGCGTGATTCCGCCGACGCGGTTCGTGTCGAACTGGATGTAGTCGACAGCCTTTGCGTCAAGGAGTTCGCGGAAGCCGTAAAGCGTAAACTCGTGTTCTCCGCCGGCGATGGGAATTCGGCCCATCGATTTCAGCGCAACGTAGCCCGAAATATCGTCCGGGATCACGGGCTCTTCGAGCCAGCGAAGATTATAGGGTTCGAGAAGGGGAACGATCCGACGCGCGTAGTCGAGATTCCAGCCCATATACGCGTCGGCCATCACATCGATTCCGTCGCCCACCACTTCGCGAACGGTGCGAACCAGGTCGAGGTTTTTTTGTACGCCGGCTGCGCCATCCTGCGGCCCCCAACCGAATCTCAGCTTCATCGCGGTGTAGCCGCAATCTTTGTAGCTCTTCGCTTCAGCGGCCAGTTTTTCAAGGCATTGGCTGTAGAGGCGGCTCGCGTAGACAGGAATCCGCTGTTTCGTTCTGCCGCCGAGAAGACGAAACACTGGCTGCTTCGCGGCTTTGCCCAAAACGTCCCAGATAGCGATGTCGATGGCACTGATGGCCGTCATACCGATCCCTTTTCTGCCGAAGGCCATCGTCTTGCGATACATCAACTGCCAAAGAAATTCCGAATCGTAAGGATTCTTGCCGATCAACAAAGGCTTCAAATAGACATCGATCACCTGTTTGGTGATTCGAGGCGCGAGCGCCGCGTTTCCAATGCCGACCAGGCCAGCGTCCGTAAATATCTCGACGATGAGCCAGCCATGGAAACGAAATCCGGCCATGGCGTCCCCGTCGAGATCAAGCAAATCCATCGGATTGGTGCAGAAGTGCGGCTGCGGCGGCACACTTTCGCCGCGCCATTCAACGACTCGCGTCCGGATTTCCGTGATCTTCATCTCATTCCCCTAAGTGCTCCGAGAAAATAAATATGCTGCCTATTGGACTGGCCAATTCCAGTGATTCTCAGCCGTGCTTGTCGCCGTACGCACGCAAAGCGATTCATCTTAGTTTAAGGCACCGGGAGTCTAGCATAGACTCTGCGTGAAGAAAACTAGCGTATTAATGGGCTTCCATGTAAATCTCCGCGGTCCGACGGCTTTGAAGGCAAAAACTTTTTCCATTTTTGCTTGACAAGGTAAATTTAATGGTACTACCATTCGCGCCGCTCGATAACTTGGGGTGCGGGGCAACACTCGCTCGGAGACGTGCGGGTATGTGCGCTCCCAGTATCGAGGTTGATTCACGAGAGGGGGAATGCATATGTGTCTTAGGAGAGCGTGGGGTTTCCTTTTGTTCGTGGGATTGCTTTTGCTTTCGGCCGTTACCGCTTCCGCACAGGTTCAATCGGGACGCATCGTTGGCGTAGTGACGGATCCGCAGCACGCCGCGATTCCCAACGCGACGGTGACCGTCACAAACACGGCCACAAACATTGCACAGACATTCACAACGGACTCGAACGGGAATTACGTAGACACGCCGCTTGATCCCGGCACTTACTCGATAGCAGTGACGGCGCCCGGCTTCCAAAAGACCGTGCGAAATGGAATCGAGCTGGTGGTCGCGCAAATTGCCGAAGTCGATATGGAACTCGCGATCGGTTCGACGAGCACAGAGGTGACCGTTTCCGCCGAATCGCCGATTCTGAGCACGGAATCCGGCGCACTCGGTACGACGATCACCAATCATGAAGTGATGGATCTGCCGCTGAACGGCAGAGACTACACGAAATTGGCCGCACTGTCGCCGGGAGACGTGAACTTAGGTGCGACGGGGAACACGCAGCTCGTGCGACCGGAAAATGTGAACGGAAACGTAGTTAACGGCGTCAGCGGCCAGATGACCGTGTTTCTGCTTGATGGCGCCAATATCACCGAGGAGCACGAGGGCGGCACGTACATTCAGACCTCCATCGACGCGCTTGGGGAATTCAACGTGGAGACCAATCCTTACTCCTCAGAATATTCCGGACCGGGCGGGACGCTTAACGCTACGACGAAGTCCGGAACGAACGAATTCCACGGTGACCTTTTCGAGTTTTTCCGCAATGAGAAGCTTGACGCCAGAGATTACTTTACGCTGCCGCAAAACAAAGAAGAGCTGAAGAGAAATCAATTCGGCGGCGTTTTGGGTGGTCCGTTGTCGTTCCCTAAGCTATACAGCGGGAAAGACAGAACGTTTTTCTTCGTGAGTTATGAAGGCGGACGTCAGATCCAAGGCTCGGTCAGCAACCAAGTCGTGCCGAGCCCGGCGGAGCGAACCGGGGACTTCACGGGAATAAAGAACAAGATCTACGATCCGTTAACGACGGATTCAACGGGACACCGCAGCCCGTTTCCTACTCCGAACGTGATTCCGTCGGGCAGGATCGACCAGACGGCAAAATACTTCATGCAGTTTATTCCGACCTACAATGCAGCAACCGTGTCCGGGGGCTTTACTACCTATCGGTATATCTCGGTGCCGAATCAAGATTACAACGACGACAAAGTTTTGCTGCGTGTAGACCAGCAGATCAACACAAATCACAGACTTTCACTGCGGTACAGTACAAATCGAAACCGAGAGACCGATTTTGCCTCCTTCCCGGCCTTGGGTTCCACGTACCTTCAGGGACCGGCAGCGAACTATGAAGTGAACCTGACGAGCACGCTTAGCCCGAAGATCGTTAACACTGTCCTCTTCAGCTATTTGAGCGGCCAGTATCGTTCCAACGCTTATTTCCAAGGGCAAGGCATTGCGATGGACACCGCCGCAGGCATCGATCCCTCGTTTTTGCAGGGACTCACCAATCCCACATATGCAAGCATCCCCAGCTTTAGCATAACGAGCTACGCGGGATTCAGCGGTAATGCCGGCGACGGAAGGCCGAAGACGCAGAACCGGTCCGCATGGGAAATTCACGACAATGTCACGTTGATTGAAGGCAGGCATGTTTTCAAGTTCGGCGCGGAGTTCTATCGTCGCGTTGGCCTACTGACAGATTCACGGACGGGTGATGGCAGCTTCAGCTTCAACGGCTCGATGACGCAGAACAATCCGTCCAGCGGCACTGGCGATGGATTTGCAGATTTCCTGCTCGGTTGGCCGTCCAGCTCCTCTCGATCCTATTTGGTGCCGCCGGGAAGCTTCTGGGGCGGCACGGGTACGTACTATCACTTCTTCGGCCAGGACGATCTGAAAATCAACAACCGGCTCACCCTGAACATCGGTCTCCGATACGAATACAATCCGTGGCTAACGCCTTACAAGGGGCAGGGCGCAGGTTTTGATCCGTCGCTCGCTCAACCAATTATCGTCTCCAGCGGCACCAATCAAGTTGACCTGAGTGCACAGTCGGAAGCAGCAGTGGGATATGCGTTGTATCAACCGTATATCCAGACAAGCCACCAGGCGGGAGTGCCCAAGACAATCACGGCGAACGACAATTTCCAATTTGGACCGCGCTTCGGATT
>DATEGW010000058.1:0-30066 GCA_035279845.1 Candidatus Acidiferrales bacterium
CGAGAAGCCCAGGCTTGCTGTACAGCGTCGTCGAGCGCCGGATTGCCCACCGTATCCGTGGTCGGAATCGGCGTTGTGGGCACGACTTCGACACCCTTCAAAATCGGATCCTGTGGATTCTTCGTTATATCGTTAAGCAGCTTCGTTTCATCTTCCAGTTGTATCGTCTGCGCAACGATGAGGGCCTGGCGGTCGCTGGCCAACTGAGACTGCGCCGTGAGGACGTCCAGAGGCGCCATCGTTCCGATCTGGAGCTGCTTCTGGTTGTTGTTATAGAGCGTTTGATCGACGCCGACGGTCTGCTGCTCCACGCTTACTTGCTGTCGTGCCTGTACGAGATTCCAGTAGTCGTCTGTCGTCGTTGTGATGTCATTAATCACCGAGGTTTTGAATTGCCACTCGCCGATCTTGACGTTGTTTTTTTGCTCGATGATGAACCGCTCGTTCGGCAGGAATCCGAACCCGTTAAGCAACGGCTGGGTTATCGAAACGCCCAGCGACGATTGCAAGCTCGGATTAAAAACGTTTGCCGACGCCGAGGAACTCGTTCGGTTGTTGTTAAAAGTCAACGCGACTTCCGTGCCAGGAGCGAAGCCCTGGGAATAGCCGAAGTTTCCAACGGTTTGATGCTGCGTGAGCGAAGATGCGGTATTCGTGTTGACGCCGACGCCCGAAATCAGCGGGTTGGCAATTGGAATCGTCTGATCTACTTCGTTAAGGTTCATCGTCACATTGGGATCGAAGTTGACGCGGCTGCCGGCCCTGGCGGCGAGCAAATTCATTTCGTTGATCCAGGGCGTGTAACGCTGCACTGCGATGTCCAGGTTGTTCTCGAGCGCAAGGGCAACCGCATCCTGAAGCGTCAGGTTCAACTTCCCGTTCTGAATGAGCTGCGCAAGCCGAGGAGAATTCGTTAGCTGTGGTTCGAGGATATGCCGCGGCATATACGGCGCCGCGACATTCGGAAACCATGAACGTCCGTGCGAATAGTCCGGAGCCAACGAAAGGCTCATCGGCGGGAATGGTGCAGGTGGCACGTTCGTCGTATTTGTGGCGCTCGCTGCAGGCGGTGCGGGCGCAGCCGGCGCCGGCCCGGGCTGCTGATTACTTTGCGCGGGTGCCGGCTCGGTTTGCGTGCTCGGGGTCTGCGCATAAAGCGGTGAAAAGGTCATCGAAGCCGCGGCCAGCAGCGCGGCACACACTTGCAGTTTCCTTGCGATCATCAGTCTCCCCTCTGGGTTGTCGAAGAAGTCCTAAGGTACTTAAACGCGCGGCAGTGCAAATATGTTTCACAGGAATTGCACAAATGGAGGGCGATTCCGAGTGATTCAGAACATATCCGTCTGCTACATGTGTCGGAACTTCTTGCGTCTGCTTGGGCGCGGCTGCTTCTAGCCGCTCCGCCACGTTGTAAAATCAGCCCTACAAGAACCCGGGCGCGCAAGTGTAACACCGCTTCCGGGACTGCAACAATCGATTCCGATCAAATTGTGCTTTGTTTCCGCCCAGAGAACGGAATCAGGCGGCTGGGGCGATCTTCAGGTCGTGCTAGACTGTCGGCACTTACATGAGCTCGCGCGGCAAATTCATTGTGCTCGAGGGAATTGACGGCTCCGGAAAGCGAACCCAGCTCGAAATGCTCGCGCGAGTCCTAAGCGAGCGTGGTGTGATCTGCGAGCATCTGAGCTTTCCGAACTACTCAGGCTTTTTCGGCAAAATGGCCGCGCGTTTCCTTAACGGCGACTTTGGACCGCTTGAAGCGGTCGATCCCCACTTCTCAGCGCTCCTCTACGCTGGTGATCGGTTCGAATCAAAGCCAAGAATGGAAGCGGCGCTTTCGTTTGGCAAGACGTTGCTCGCCGACCGCTATATCGGATCGAATCTCGCTCATCAGGGAGCCCGCGTCGCTCCGGCTGGGCGCTCGGAGTTTCTTCAATGGGTGCGCCATCTGGAATATCATGTCTACGGTTTAGCGCGTGAGGACCTCGTTATCTATTTGCGCGTATCTGTTGACGAAGCCCATCGCCTGGTTGGCGAAAAAGCTACGCGCGATTACACAAATCGCCGCCGCGATTTACAAGAGGCCGATCGCGCACATTTGACCGCCGCGGCGCAAGTCTACGATGAGCTGGCGCGTCAGCCGAATTGGGCAATCGTCGATTGCATGGACCGCCCTACTGGGCAAATCCGTTCTCCGGAATCGATACACGACGAAATTATTGCAGTGGTCGCCGAGCGCCTTTCGGTGCCGGCTCACGCGGCGCGGTGAAGAATGGCGTTTTCAGAATTTCTGGGTAATCAGCGCATCGTGAATGCTCTGCGCGGAATGTTCCGCCGCGGGCGCATTCCCAGCGCGATGCTCTTTACGGGTCCAGCCGGCGTCGGTAAGGCCACGCTTGCCGTGATGTTCGCGCAAGCGGCGAATTGTGAGCGTCTTCAAGACGATTTTTGTGGCGAGTGCGACAATTGCCGCCGGGTCGGTCGGCTAAAGGAGCCTGAGCCGCTCATTGAAGCGGGTCTGACCGAGCGTGGAGAGAACGCCGATGCGGCCACCGTCGAGCGCACACCGCTTATTCTGGAAACACATCCTGACGTTTGGCTGATCGTTCCCGATCCAGTTCGCTTGCGCACGCCGGTAGCGCGACCTATGGTTCGCGTGGGCCAATTGCGCGCTGTGCAGCGCGCCGCCTATTTCCACCCAGTCAGCAAAAGGCGAGTCTTCATCATGGACGGCGCGCACACGATGCGCCACAACGACGCAGATCTTCTCCTGAAAATCCTTGAGGAGCCACCGCTTTCCGCCACGCTGATTTTGCTCGCGCCATCTCCGGATTCCGTGCGACCGACGATTCGTTCGCGCTGCTTGCAGTTTCATTTTGCGCCGGTTCCTACCGCGAACATCGAAGCTTTTCTCAAAAATCGGCGAGAAGGGAAGCCGGCTGAACTCGTTCTCGCTTCGCAGCTCGCCGATGGCAGCCCTGGCGCCGCACTGTCAGTCGATCTTGCGGAATCCATGCGGCTTCGACGCATGCTCTTGCGATTGTTGGAGCAAGCAACGGCCGAAGAAAACTATCAGGAAATTTTTGCTGCCACTGCTCAGCTTGCGAAGCAGGAGAAGGAATCGTTTGAAAATATATTGAGGCTGCTCTATAGTCTTTTCACGGACTTGTTGGAAGTTTCCGAAGGCCGGAAAAACAGCCTGCCCCGGAATCCGGATTTGCTCCGCGAACTGGAATCCCTCGGCAAGAAAGTCGATTGGATGTGGGTCTTGAAAGCCACGCACGCGCTGGACACACTCGAGAATCGCTTAAGGCGTAATGTTGGACGGCAATTGGGTTTGGACGCGCTGGCTGTTTCCGTCGGAGTCCGTTAAGTTCTGGATCAGTTTGCTTGTTTTATAGAAATTGGAACCTGTTTGTTTTCCCGGCAGTCAATATTGCTAGCATCGCAGGCATTTATTTGAAGGAGTCTTCATTGTGAACCGGAAATTGTTTCGTCCGAACCTTACAGAAATGAAGGAGCAGAATCTTGCGCCGAGGCCTCAGCCGGCTCCTCAAGCAGCGCCACCGCGCAAGAAACCCGCTCCTCCGGAACAAACTCACGCCGAAAATTTTTACTTCGTAAAACAGATGCAGGCTCGTACACCCGTCGCTGTCGTTCTCAACGACGGTGAAATTCTTCGCGGCATTGTCGAATGGTACGATCGCGACTGTATCAAGCTCACTCGTTACGGCAGCCCTAATTTGATGGTCTACAAACATTGCATCAAGTATCTCTACAAAGACGGCGAAGAATCGGCTCGCGGCGGCAATAACGGCCAGTAGCGGTCGCCAAAACAGGCATCGCTGACAATTTGTGCTTAACTGGGGCTTCGCGACTCAGCGTGGCCCCTTTTTCTTTGCCTGCAACGTGATTGGTCCGGCCGCGTCTAATCCCTAAGCCTTAGCGGTTGCACTCCAAGCGACAGGTCTACGCCAACGCGGCGCGGGTCCCGGGGGACTGATGAAGATCGGAATTACGTGTTATCCAACGTATGGTGGGTCAGGCGTCGTCGCAACCGAGCTTGGCATTGAGCTTGCCGCGCGCGGGCACGAAATCCACTTCATCAGTTATTCCGTCCCTATTCGCCTAACGAACTTTTCGGAACGCATTTTTTTTCATGAAGTCGAAGTCACCAGCTATCCGCTTTTTGATCATCCGCCGTACACACTCGCTCTTGCGACAAAAATGGTCGAAGTTGCTGAAAGTGCGCAGCTCGACCTTCTGCACGTCCATTACGCAATTCCGCATTCGGTAAGCGCTTTGCTCGCCCGCCAGATGGCCGCGCCGCGAAGCCTCCCTTTCGTAACAACGCTGCACGGCACCGACATCACGCTCGTCGGCAACGATCGCAGCTATCTTCCGATCACCCGTTTCAGCATTGAGCAGAGTGACGGCGTCACGGCGATATCGAGCTATCTTCGCGACCGTACGCTGCGCGAGTTCGAAATCAAGCGGCCGATCGAAGTCATCCCCAATTTCGTGAATTGCGACTTTTATAAACGCGACGGCGAAAAACTGCGCGCCACGTGGGCGCCGAACGGCGAGCCGATCCTCATGCATCTCTCAAATTTCCGTCCTGTGAAACGCGTGACGGATACCATCGAAACCTTCGCCCAAGTCCGCGAAAAAATGCCCGTGAAACTCGTGATGATCGGCGACGGCCCGGACCGTGGCGCCGCGGAGTATATAGTCCGCAAAAAGCGATTGT
Source organism: Candidatus Acidiferrales bacterium (assembly GCA_035279845.1). Classification (GTDB taxonomy): domain Bacteria; phylum Acidobacteriota; class Terriglobia; order Acidiferrales; family UBA7541; genus Palsa-295. The sequence continues at coordinate 4,751 of DATEGW010000058.1, forward strand.
CGAAAGATGTGTTTTTCCTGGGCAAGCAGGACCGCATCCACGAAAAACTGGGCGTGGCTGATGTCCTCTTGCTGCTGAGCGACGAAGAATCGTTCGGTTTGGCGGCACTGGAGGCAATGGCATGCGAGGTTCCGGTCGTTGCCACGAGAGTGGGCGGCGTGCCGGAAGTTGTTACGCATGGCGTCGACGGCTATCTTGTCGAGCCACGCGACGTCGCGGCGGCCGCGAAGGTCGTCCTCGACGTCCTTAGTCTTCCGGACCGTGGTCGTGCCATGGGGCAAATGGCCCGCAAAAATGCGCGCAGCCGCTACTGCTCAAACGACATTATCCCCAAGTATGAGGCCTATTACGAACGGGTTCTACGCGGTGCTGGCGCAACCGCCTCGGCCTGACCAATTCACTGACCCTCTTTGTTCTTGCCAAACGTCGACTCTACGGATTGCGTTGACTGGATAGCCTGATTGATATCGCCCTGAGTGATCTGTCCTCCCGATCCCGAAGCGGCCGTGAAGATAAATCTCAAATGCTTGTCGTGCGAGTCGAATACATGCAGCGCCACGGGACCGGAGGCCGGATCGCCGAATTGGAACCCTTTGTTTTTCCCGAGGTCGAACGAGTAAATCGGCTTTGCGAGATCGAATCCAAAAGATAGTTTCATCAGCAGCAGCACGCGGTCGCGTTGCGCCGTCGCATAATTCGAGAACGGCGTAACCTGCGATGGCGACGCGTTGTAAGCAGCCTTATATAAATCGTAGTTCGTTTCAATTGCGCCATTCGCGAAGAGAGGCGCGTAGGGGAGGTACTGCTCGCCAGGCGTATCGCGTAAAATGTGCACCGTGTCGAGTTGTGCTTCGGGATCGCCAAATATCACCACTTGCCCGGTCGCGAACCGAAATTCCGCGCCGCCCGCCGACGGATTTTCTTTCATCTTGCTCGTCCACGGCACGTTCATTTGATAGCCGTACTCGCTGAGTTCTGTGCCTTGGGACTGCGCTTCGGATTTGCTGCTTTTGTCCGCTGTGGTCGGAGGAGCTACAGCCGCGATCCCGGCATTCGGCTCAGCGGCCGAGCCAGATGATAGAACAGGCTTGGGTGTCTCGTACAGCCAGGCATTCTGCCGGGCCCATTGATGGGCGGCGATCCATTGCAGCGTTTGCAATCCGTAAGACGTGCTGAAGATCGCCACAATGATGATGATCGCGACCAAAATGATTGCGGATCGGGCACCGCCCTGTTCCTCGGCTTCGTCCTGCTCCGGTTCGCTTTTCCGTTCCGCTTCGTCAATCATGAGCTCTTATCTCCGGGGAGATGGACGCGCTATTCTACGCTTACACGGAATCAAAAAGCGATGCTGCAGGGTGCAGTTCCCGGCGGCGGAAGTGTGGGATGCGGCTCTGCGTTACACCGATGCACGCGTCTCTTTGCACTCCGAGCAGGGGCAAATCGAACGAAGATAATCGAAGCTGTATATTCCGGTGGCGTGGTTGTCTGAGAATTCGATTTGGATTGCGTAATTTCCCACGGGCTTCGCGTTGCGCGCCCTCACGCGCTCTTTAAACATCGGCAGCGCGGTCAGCCCCTTCGCCTTTTCCTGCTCTTTTTTCTCGCGCTCGTCGTTGCACATCGCGCAGGGGCAATTGTCGCGTAGATAAGAAAAGTCATAGCGGCTCGCATGGCCGTCCGCCCAAGCGATGTCCACGCCTTCGCCCGTTGTCACGTATATTTTTATTTTTGCCGGCTTGCGCCGCAGTTCAGTTGTTGTCGTCATTCTTCAGATTTCTCGTTCGCGTGGGGCGCATATTTGCCTAGTTCGGCGGGCTTGCGCGGCGTTTTGGTGCTCTTCGATCTCTCCGTGTACAATGCTGGCACCGAAATCGAGGAGAATGCCATGCCTTTCTATCTTCTGAAAACGGAGCCTTCCGAATATTCATTCGCCGATCTCCAGCGCGACGGCGAAACCGTCTGGGACGGCGTTTCCAATCCCGTCGCGCTCAGGAACCTGCGCGAAATGAAACCCGGCGAAAAGCTCATCATCTACGAGACTGGCGATACAAAAAGCGCCGTCGGCACCGCTTCGGTTGTTTCGGTCGACACTTCCAACCCCAAAAATCCGCAAGTGACGATCAAGGCCGGCGCGCCATTGAAAAAGCCAGTAACGCTCGCTGAGATAAAGTCGAATAAAATGTTTGCTACTTCACCCCTGGTGCGTCAGGGACGGCTTTCCGTTGTACCGTTGACGGACGGTCAGTGGAAACTTCTGTCAACCATTTGAGGATGTGACGCGTCCAGGCCGGTCCGGCACGAACTCAGTTGTTCCATTCCTCCCCATTGCTGAAAAATTTTGTCCGTTTCGCTGTTAATCTCATCCAAGGTGCGCGGGTGGTGATTGCCCGATCCCGGATATATCACATACAGGATTCCACCGCGCGTGCCACCTTCGCGTGCATTGGACCAAATGCCGAGCGCGTCGGCCAGCGCGATTGAACCTTCTCCGAGGGTGCCGATGTCGGCGAAAATTGCGTTCGCCGCCACGCCCCTTCGCATATTCACGACGACGGCGAAATCGCCGAGGCGCGCACCGAACTGGCGCGAAAGTCCTTCGGGCAGCACGACATACGGGATTTTCGATGCGTCCACATATCGCGCTGGATCCGTCATCTCTTTGCTCCAGTCAACTAGCGCCGTTTGAGACACATAAAAGCCGGGGAAGGGATCATCCGAGCCTTGGACAAACGGCTCGCCGTGCCTGGTTACGATCCCGTCCCAGTGGCCGGGCATGCCGGCGTTCGCGAGATCGTCAAGCCCTGTATTGTCTGGATTGTAGGCGTTGGGTGCGCCGTCCGCGTCGATCGTCATGCCTGAGCTGAACATGACCGCCGAGCCGTCTCCGAGGCTCCAAATGGGCACGTTATGGCCAAAAAATTCACCTTTATCCGGGTCAAAACTCGCTAAAAGTGTCCTTTGGCACGCCTTTGGCGCCGTAATTTCGGCTGTCGCATCGCTGCCTGTGTTGTCCGTCTGAGCTTTCGACGCGGCAATGACCGCCGCAGCCGGGATTAGTGCAGCGAAACATATGAGTACCCATTTCCGCTTCATCTGCTGATTGCCCTCGTCAGATTATGATGCCTCAGCATACCACCCGGTTTCTGTAGGCTGCCACTCCGTTCCCTCAGGGGAGAGCGAAGTCCTCTGGGCAAAAGCAAACGGGCCAGGGTCATAGGGACGTTGGCTTGCTGCGCCCCCATGGCCCTGACTCTCTGCGCCTTGACCAGCGCACAGCGCACAGGTTATGCGCCTTTAACCAACGTGCAGATTATTCGTCACCGAAAACACGCCCGGCACTCCGAGCGCCCGGATTCGCGCAACATTAGCGTCCATCTGCCTATCCACGGCCCCAACGAGAGTCACATGACCGTTGTTCACGATGATGTGAATCGATGGGATAGCTCCCATGGAGTAGCGTGAAAGCACCGGGTCTCTGAAAATGGCGCGGTACTCGGCCAGTCGGATCTGGTCATCGAAGTTCGAAAGCGGCAGCACCGTGATGTTATCCACTACCCGCGTCACGCCTTCGAGGCGCTTCACGGAGTTTTCGGCGTCACTCTTCGTCACAGGCTGCACTACCTGCCCGGAGAGCGTCACTTCGCCGCCGTTGATCGAGTATTCGAGATTGTCAAACACGCCGTACCACGGAACCATCACTAACGCGTGCCGAACCATCTTGCTCAGGTGCTGCTGCTCTGTCATCTGGGTCGGCGCGGTTGCGGCGTTCGCGGTATGGGTACCGATCACCAGCGTGGCCAGCGCTAACAGCACCACGGCGGAAGAAAACTTTCGTAGCCACTGGTAAACGTTCATTTTTTCTCTCCTTCACTTAAATCGCTCTATAACGAGTATTTCTACCTGGCTCTTCGACATATCAATATGCACGGGTCATGCCAAATGTGACCGGCGGTCATAATGTGTAAGTGACCGGACTGCAAGGAGATAGGAACTGCCTGCATTGTCTGGGAAATTGTGTCGGCGCACGCCGGTGCAAATTCACCACCTTCGGTGCTTTTCGGCCGCATCATGGCGTGTCGCTTGCTGCGCTCGATTTTGGTAATTGCTCTAAGTGCGGCCTTTAGATGTAGATTTAGACGTATCGTCTTGCCACCGTGGGCGAGTAGACATCTCAGCTCGGAATGCCGGCGATCCTCAAAGGAGACCAACCGATGCAAATCAAAGATCACGTTTTCATTGTCACGGGCGCTTCGTCGGGCATCGGCATGTCGACGGCGATTGCTCTATCCGAACGCGGCGCGAAGGTCGCCCTGCTCGCTCGCAGCGGCGACGCCCTGCAAAAATTGGCCGAGCAGCTCCCGGCCAGCCTGCCGATTAGAGCGGATGTGACCGACTTTGATCACGTGCGCGAAGCCATCCGCGCCGTCCATCGGCATTATGGCCAGATCGACGGGCTCATCAATAACGCCGGGCGCAGCTATGCAGCGACGGTCGAGCAGATTGATCCTTCTCTTTTTGACGAAATCTTTCATCTCAACGTGTTGGCCCCGATTGTGGCAATGCAGGCCGTGATTCCTGTGATGCGCGCTCAAGGCGGCGGCAGTATCGTAAACATTAATTCGGGAACGGCGTTCATGACGATCCCTCAATACAGCGTGTACTCTTCTTCGAAGCGGGCACTACTCGGATTCAGTCTTACGGCGCGCGTCGAGCTGGAAAAGGATCGTATTGTTGTCAGTGAAGTCTACCCGTTTATCACCGCGACCAACTTTGGCAAGAACAGGCTAGGGAATCCAGGCGGCGGACCCGCGTCCAATTACGCCGATGGCGACAAGCCCGAATTCGTGGCCGGCCTTATTTTGCAAGCCATAGAAGAAGGGCACGCTCAGTATTTCGCGAATGAACGCCTCCGCAAAATGGCCGCAGGCACAGTGTGACAAGAGGCGCAGCAAGCGGCGCCCCTACGGGAAAATCCCACGATCAAGAGTGATTTACACCGAATGCAGCGCAGCCTTCTAGGGATTGAAATAAGGGTCGTTTGCCATGCGGATATAAGCCGCTTCCGAAGCGGGGGACGAGCTGACGCGCCAATCTTCTTCCTTATTGATGTCAAACCACACAAGACCCTTGATCAGCGGATAATCCGTGCGCAGTGTTGGAATGATATCGGCGATCCACTGGGCTTTGTCACCGCCCGCCTCGCCGGAAGCCATTTCTCCGATCAGGATTGGTTTTTTCTTTGCCGCAAGCAGCGGATAGATGTTTTGGAAAACGTGCTGGAAGGTTTGCCAGCCGCCATTTTTGACGCCCCAGTTGTACCCGTCAACTCCTGTCCAATCGACATAGGCATCGCCGGGATAGTAGTCCATTGTGGTGCGATTGCCTCCGTGGGTGTCGGTGACGTTCGGGCACCATGCCCAAACGACATTCGTCGCACCCTGTGCAACAAAAATGTCGTGAATATGACGATAAGCGGAAACGTACAGAGGCGCGTTGTTGCCGTCCCACGCCTCGTCGCCATTCATCTCGGCGGCAAAGTCGAGAAAAAACTTCTTGTTGAGCGCTTTCGCGCCCTTTGCACGCGCAATGATTGTGGCGTCAAGGCTGCCGTCGACGATCTTTGTAAAATCGACGTTATGCGGCTCCCAATTTACGAGAGGGATGCGTCCAGCCGCCAGGTCTGCCTGGGTCTCTGAGGCTGAGCCACTCCAGTCAGCGTCCCATCGATAGTATCTAAGGTGAATGGCTGGCGTGCGACCGAGCTTCTGCGTGGTCTGATCTATGGTTCCCGCGCCGTAGAAGTGCCCAAGTAATGCCCCCGATGCCGGTTCGAGAATAGAGGATCCGCTGGAGCCTCCTTCCTTGGCACCGGCGAATACTCCCGCGGCAGCAAAAATCAAGAGTCCAACGAAAATCACCGCCACAAAGGTTCTTCTCACAGTGGTGCTCCCGGGATTAGCATTCAAAAGATCGTTCGCATTTCGCGGCGGCACCGCGGCGACGAGAAAATCGACATTTGTCTCAGATTGAGACGAAAGGCCGCCTGCTGACCGGTACCAATGTACTAAGTGACAGTCTCGATTGAAAGAGCTATGCAAAGACGTTTACGCTCTGCGACATGAACAAGGTTCTTGTCGTCGACGATAGCAAGTACGTTCGCGCAGCGCTTCGAGTGTTTCTGCGCGTAACGATGCAATTGGAAATTTGCGGTGAGGCGGGCGATGGTTTCGAAGCCGTCATGAAGGCGACCGAGCTGCGCCCCGACCTGATCCTGATGGACGTCGCGATGCCCAGGATGAATGGCGTCGAAGCGGCGCTCGCCATCAAAAGCATGTACCCCGAAACGCGAATTGTTCTTTTCACGTTTTGGGAGAACAGCGTTCATACGGGCATGGCGAAAGCGGCGGGCGTGGACCTGGTCCTTTCGAAATCCGCCGGCACCGCCACGTTGTTGGAGTCCATACGAGCCATCCTGAGCGATGGCGCCCCCGCGATCTCGCCAAGTTAGCCGGAGTGGTCGATCACGAGTTGCGGACTCGTTCAGCGGCGTTCCACTGGCGGTGCAATGAAAAAACAACAAAATTGCTGATACTCGCTTCGCGTTTTTCGGCTGCTTCGCGGATGCGGTCGGCTTCCTCGGCAGTGCAACGCAGGTGAATTGCTGTGCGTGCTTCCAACGATGCAGGAACCGCAATTTTCATCACATACGTTAGGCCAGACAGGAACCTCTGTTCAATCCACATGCTTCGCTCGAGGACATTCAGGAGATAGCCGCTTACGCTGCGATGTTGCGTCAGTGCTTCTGCGTGAACGGTCTGCGCGTCCAGTTGTGAGCAGCGGACCAGCAAGGACGTGCGGGACATTTGAGCCATTGATACCACATGGTATCATGGATATTGACTCATGGCAGGACACTTCGATAAAAGTAAGCTCTGCAGACTACAGGCGAGGTTGTTTTGCTATGCAAGGTCCGGTCAAAGAGCGCTGGCAAATTCTGTGTGAAGAGGCGTCGAACGAACAGGATCCTCAGAGGTTGATGGAATTGGTTCGAGAGATCAACCAACTGCTCGATGAAAAGCAGAAGCGCCTGACCGGGAAGCGGAGCGTCGCCGGTTGAAGCATTTTGATGTCGCGTCGCCGAATCCAGTTTCGATTGGAGTTGGCGGCAGCTCACCGATGGTATGATTCTCACGCCCGAACCGCAACTGCGGCTCGCCAGATCTAGATCACACTTCAATCCGAGGAGTTGCCATGATTATTGTCCGCAATTGCTTTACGGCCAGGCCGGGCCAAGCCAGCAAACTCGCCGCACAACTGAAAGAGGCTGCCGGCACTGCGAAGCTCGGAAAGTTCCGCGTGCTCACGGACCTCACCGGCGATTTCAATCGCGTGATTCTGGAGTACGAAGCAGAAAATATCGCTGGGTTCGAGGCGACCATGAAGGAATACGCTACCAACGCGGCATTTCGCGAAAAAATGAAGGGTTATACGGACCTTTGGAGCACGGGCAGCCGGGAAATCTTGCAGGTCGCGTAGACCCGACCTTTTAGATAGAGGCTGCGGAAAAAAGCGCAAACGAGGCTTCAGTGCTGGAGCCTCGTTTTTTTTTGGCGCTGCATGGGAGGCGACGATCGATGCTGTGCTGAAGGCGGCAGCGCTCCGTTTAAACCTTGCGGCGACAGGACTGCTCTGCAGCGGATTCGCTTGTCATTGTCGGACTCTCGGTAAATTTTTCGAAACGACTGGAACCGGGTGGCACAAGCATGCAAGCGGCAGAGAAATTTGTTCATCCGCGCCTTCTTGTATAAAAAGAGAGTATTTGCCTTAGCGCAGCTGTTCAGGCAGATTGAGGCGGGTTTGCGGGTGGCGGCCAAAACGTGCGATACGGTATGAATCGTGGTAAAAGTTGCGTGGCTAATTGGTGCCGAACGGAGGGATGGGATGCGAATGAGAATGGGCTTACTGAGTTTCTCTGCTGTGGCATGCACGGCGATGCTGGCGTGGACTTATGCTGGAGCGGCACAAACGGCGACGAGCGCCGTCGGCCGCGCCGCTGCAACAGCGAAGAGCGCACCGGCGAATTTGCATTGGGTGGAGACATGGGGAACGGCCGAGACCCCTGCACGAAGTGCGCCGCCAGCAGCCCTTGCGGCGCGCGGCCCACGGCCCGCAACACCACCTGCCGCGTTGCAAAATCGGCTGGCGACGCCGATCCCAATTGCGCCGGAGATGGCGCCTGTGTCGAACACAGCCGTCGGAGGCGGCACGCCGCAGCGCCGCTACAATTTGCCGCGCGCGGAATCCAAATTTGACAACCAGACGGTGCGGATGTCTTTTCGCGTGAGCATTGGCGGATCTACGATTCGTGTGCGCTTGTACAATGCGTTTGGCTCGCAAGCGGTGAAAATCGGGGCGGCACATGTGGCGTTGCATGCGCGGGCGTCCGGCATTGTGCCGGGAAGCGATCGCGCCCTTACGTTCAGCGGGAAGCCGACGGCCACGATGTACGCAGGGCAAACGCTGGTGAGCGATCCGGTGAAGCTGACCGTCTCGCCGCTTGGAGAACTTGCGGTGAGCCTGTATTTTCCGCAGGAGACAGGCGCGCCGACATATCATCCGCTTGGATTGCAGCCGACGTACACTTCGGCACCGGGCGATTTCACGTCCGCGGCAGAAATTACCGACCCGACCAGCGTGACGGAGGCTTATTACTACGTTGAGGGCGTGGACGTGGCGGCGCCGGCAGATGCCGCGGCAATTGTCACGTTTGGTGACTCCATTACGGACGGCGACCAATCGACGCCGAGCACGAACGCGATGTGGCCCGCGATTCTTGCTGAACGCTTACAAGCGAATGCGGCAACGCGAAACGTCGCCGTCGTGAACGAGGGAATCTCGGGCAATCGCATTCTGGGAGATAACGTTAGCGGGCTTTCGCGATTTCGCTTGCAGGCACTGGATGTGCCGGGAGTCAAATGGATCACGGTCCTCGAAGGGATTAACGATATCAATGCCGCGATACGCGCCAAGACGGCAGCAGTGGAAGGGCGTGGAGGCGAATTAGCTTCGTTCTCAGCGGAAGACTTAATAGCAGCCTATCAGCAGATGATCGAGGAGGCGCACACGCGCGGCATCAAGGTGATTGGCTGCACGCTGACGCCATACGGCGAATCAAGCGGCTACAAGGACGAAGGCGAGGCAATTCGCGAAGCGGCCAACGATTGGATTCGCACGAGCGGCGAGTTTGACGCAGTGGTCGATTTCGATAAAGCGACGCGCGATGCGACGAATCCGAAAAACTTCAGCGCGGCGGCAGACTCACCGGACATGCTGCATCCGGGCGACGCAGGCTACAAGATGATGGCAGGCGCGTTCAAATTGGCGGTGTTTGCGCCGCGAAAAAAATCCGGACAATAAGTTTGCCTCGCTAGAAACGTCGGCGCGCGAAAAACAATCTATGGGCGCGCAGCACATTATTTGTGGAGAAGTTTGTAAAGATCGTTTGCGGAGCGAAATTCGCCTTCCAGCTCATTGGATTTTAGATTTTGCTGAAGATGCTCGATGGCCTGGCCGAGGCGATTAAGCGCGTGAGCGACGTTGTCGCTATTCGCGACGAGAATGTCGCGCCAAACGCTATACGGGCTGCCCGCCAGGCGGAGCGTATCGTGCAAGCCGGGACCGGCGAGAGCAAGAGGGAAGCCGGTTTCGTCGGATTCGTCTTGGATCACCTGCGCGAGCGCGACAGAGAGAAGTTGCGGCAGGTGCGAGACGATGCCCACGGACCAGTCATGCGTTTCTGCGTCGCACCAGACGACGCGCCCACCAACGGCGACGATCAGTTCGGCGAAATTCCTAATGCGCTGATCCGCTCCACTCTCATTTGCGATCAAAGCATATGGCGCGCCTTGAAACAGGTCCGCGTCCGCGCTGTCGATGCCTGAGTTTTCTTTGCCCGCCATGGGATGTCCGCCAACGAAATGCGAGGATTTTCCGCGAAAGCATTCGCGCCCGGCCTGTTCAATCAGGGCTTTGGTGCTGCCGGTATCTGTGACGAGCGCGTCAGGTTCCGCGGCTGCGGCGACCGGGGAAAGCGATTTGACGATCGCGCTGACGGGGAGGGCGATGTAGACCAGATCGGCGCCGCGAAGAGCGTCCGTGAGATCAGCCGCTTTTTCCTGAATCGCGCCGTGCGCTAGCGCGCCATTCAGCGAACCCGCATCGCGATCCCAGCCGACAATCTCGATCGAGGGAAATTTCTTGCTGACGGCAAGGCCAAAAGAGCCTCCGATGAGGCCCGTGCCGATGACCGCGATGCGACGAAAGGGAACGCTGTCTGCCATCGCCGTTGTCCGCCGCTAGGGCGCTACTTCTTGCCTCCGGCTGCGGTCGCTTCCTGCTTAAGCCAAGACATCTGGCTGCGCAACTCGGCGCCGACTTTTTCGATCGGGTGATTTTTGTCGCGTTCGAGCAGCTTGTTGTACATCGGGCGTCCGGCTTGCGTTTCAAGAATCCATTCTTGCGCGAACTGGCCTGTCTGGATTTCTTTCAGGATTTTTTTCATCGTTTCGCGGACGCGATCGTCAATCACGCGCGAACCGCGAGTGATATCGCCGAATTTTGCGGTCTCGCTGATGAAATGGTGCATCTTGGCGATGCCGCCTTCGTAGATAAGGTCGACGATCAGCTTCACCTCGTGGAGGCATTCGAAATACGCGGCCTCCGGCTGATAACCGGCGGCCACGAGCGTTTCCCATCCGGCCTGGATCAATTCGCGAAGGCCTCCGCAGAGAACGACCTGTTCGCCGAAGAGGTCTGTTTCGGTTTCCTCGGCAAAGGTGGTCTGCATCACTCCGGGGCGCGTGCCGCCGATGCCATGCGCGTAGGCAAGCGCGCGATCGAAAGCTTGGCCCGTTGAGTCCTGATGGACCGCGATGAGGCAGGGAACACCCTGGCCCGCTTCGAACTGGCGGCGCACGAGCGCGCCGGGGCCTTTTGGCGCGATCATGGCGACGTCGATGTTGGCGGCGGGAACGATCTGGCCATAATGAATATTGAAGCCGTGCGAGAAAAGAACCAGTGCGCCAGGTTTGAGATTCGGCGCCACCTCGTTCTTGTAGATAGCGGGCTGCGGCATGTCTGGCGGGAGCATCATTACGATGTCGCTGCCCTTGGCGGCGTCCGCGGGCGAGAGGATCGCCCAACCATCTTTTTCAGCTTGTTTGGCCGAGGGGCCACCAGGACGCAAACCGACTACGACATTCAAGCCGCTGTCGCGCAGATTCATTGCATGTGCGCGTCCCTGGCTGCCATAGCCGATCACGGCGATGCGCTTGCCGTCGAGCACCTTCGGCTTAGCGTCAGCTTCGAAGAACATTTTTGCCATCCAAAATCTCCTTAAACGACCATGATTAGAATTTGCGCTGAATACAAAGAGCTTACGCTCAATTTTAATTTTTCGCAGTTGCGATTAGAGTGCAATGCGAAGCGCGGGAATCAGCACGGCTATATTGCCGCGATACCCAGTGAAACGATCTGAAAGGCACCAACCATATTAGAGATGAAGCGGAATGTGTCAAGGAGTTCCGAATGCTTGACCGGAGGGCAAAAGAAGGGAGTGGGATCTGTGGGAAGCGAACGAGGATGGCCAATGGCAAGCGGTTAGCCGCCGGCGCCGTGAGAATCGGCATTGGCCATACAACAAGCGAGCAAACGATCAGGTAAAATCTTAGGCCTATGGATGAGATGAGTCTTTATTCAGTGATTGGTGAAGAAGGGTTCGCTCGGCTAGTCGCGGCGTTTTACAAGCAAGTGCCCGAGGACGACATTTTGGGCCCCATGTATCCGGCCGACGATCTCCACGGTGCCGAGGAGCGGCTGCGGGATTTCCTGATCGGGCGATTCGGCGGCCCGCAGCGCTACATCGAGCGCCGTGGGCATCCGCGGCTGCGAATGCGGCATGCGCGTTTCTATATCGATCAGGAGGCTCGCGACCGGTGGATAGCGCTGATGGACAAGGCCTTCGCCGAAGCCGCGCTGCCCGGCGAGGCGGAGCAATTTCTTCGCGAATTCCTGTCGCAAATCGCCACGTTTATGATAAATCAGGCCGGTTGACCGATCGAGTGTCGTCGCGACACCGGCACGATTCCCACCCGAGGAGAACGGTCTGAATGAACAGGCGCGAATTGCTAAAAATGTCATCCGCGGCGCTGCTTTCGGGCGCGGCTCTTCGCGATGCGGATGCGCAAGGTTCGGCACGGCAGGTCGAGCGTTGGGACACTTTCGAATTAACGCTCGACGGACCCACGGCAGGAAATCCATTCATCGACGTGAGCTTCGGCGCGACGTTTGAGGTAGGGAATCGCAAGATTGCGTGCGCGGGCTTTTATGACGGCGATGGCAAATACAAAGCTCGGTTCATGCCCGACGAAACCGGTGTGTGGAGCTATACGACCGCGAGCAATCGCGCCGGACTGAATGGGCACAGCGGGCGTTTCGAATGCACGGCCGCGCGCGAAGGCAATCGCGGCCCGGTGCGCGTTCGTGACGGATTTCATTTCGGCTATGAAGACGGCACGCCTTACGTCGAATGCGGCACCACGTGCTATGCGTGGGCATTTCAGCCAGACCAGACACAACGGCAGACAATCGAGACGCTGCGAGCCTCCCCTTTCAATAAGCTGCGTATGTGCATCTTCCCGAAATGGTATCGCTACAATCGCAGCGAGCCGCCAATGTACCCGTTTCCTCGCAACGGCGACACAAACGACTATTCAACTTTCAACACTGCGTATTTCCAGCATTTCGACGACCTGATTGGACAATTGCGTGCGATTGGCGTTCAGGCCGACCTGATTCTGTTTCATCCGTATGACAAATGGGGCTATTCCTCGATGCCCGCCGACGTTGACGATCGCTATCTGCGTTACGTAATCGCGCGCTATGCGGCGTACCGAAATGTGTGGTGGTCCCTGGCGAACGAATTTGATCTGCTCAAATCGAAAGCCAATTCCGATTGGGATCGTTTTGCGCGAATCGTGACGGAAGAAGATCCCTACGGCCATCTGCGGTCCGTACACTATTCCCGCGTGATGTACGATTACAGCCGCGTCTGGTGCACGCATGCGGGCGTGCAGTCGTATGCGTTCGAAAAGGCGTCGGACTGGCGCACGGATTGGGCTAAGCCGGTCGTCTTCGATGAGTGCCAATACGAGGGCAACATCCCGACGAATTGGGGAAGCATCACGGGCGACGAACTCGTCCGTCGCTTTTGGCTCGCAGTGGCGCGCGGCGCTTATTGCGGCCACGGCGAAACGTATCTCGACCCCAATGACTTGCTATGGTGGGCAAAGGGCGGCGTCCTTCACGGGACAAGTCCTCCGCAGATTGCATTTCTTCGCAAACTATTGGAAGAGACGATTGCAGTCGGACCGGGGCCGATTGGGTTCACGTTTGAAAGCGCATCGTTTGGAACGCGGGCCAAACGCGCCAACAATTACGTGCTCTTCGTCTACTATGATGTGCATTCACCCGCGCAAGCGTCGATTAATCTGCCGGCCGGATTCACCTATCGAGCGGAGTATGTCGATTCGCTCAGGATGACACGAACTCCGCTTGGCGACAGTTATTCCGGTACTGCTGAACTCAAATTGCCGGGCACGCCTTTTGGCTCGGTCTGGTTTTACCGTAAGACAGAAGCGTAGGCGCTACGCCGCCGCGCAATGGAGCGTGGAATGAAGATTGGCGCAATATCGTATTTGTGGGCGGAGGAGTTTGGCGCGGAGCACTGCGGCATTCTGCCGCGGCTGAAAGAAGCGGGCCTCGATGGCCTGGAAATCGGAATTCTCGCGCCGGCGGCATTTCCCGCGAAGGCAATCCGCCGCGAACTCGAAAAGACGGGTCTGGGGTGCACTACCTGCGCCGTGATTCCGTCCGGCACGAGCCTTATTTCCGAAGATGCCGAACAGCGGCGAAAGGCGCGCGCGCACATAGAAGAGTGCATAAAGCTGGCCGCCGACGCAGGCTCACAGATTTTGGCCGGACCGATGTATTCCCCGGTCGGCTATTTTTCGCGAAAGCGCCGCACCGCAGACGAATGGAAACGAGGAGTGGAAAGCTGGCAGCAGCTTGCGCCTATTGCTGCGAAGAACCGCATGCCAGTTGCCATCGAGCCGCTGAATCGCTTCGAAACGTATTTTCTCAATACGATCGCCGATACGGCGAAGTTCTGCGATGAGATCGGCGACGATAATATAGGCCTTCTCGCGGATACTTTTCACGCAAACATCGAAGAAAAGTCAATCGGACGCGCGTTGCGGCAGGCGGGAAAGCATCTGAAGCACGTCCATACGTGCGAAAACGACCGAGGCATCCCGGGCACCGGAAACGTCAATTGGCCGGAATTTTTCGAGACAGTCAAGGCGTTGCATTACGACCGCTGGATGGTGATCGAGAGTTTCAGTTTCAGCATGGGCCACCTTGCCGCGGCGGCTTCCATCTGGCGGGATATCGAACGCGATCCTGAGTCGGTGGCATTCGATGGCGTGAAATTCTTGAGAAAAATGATCGCCGCTTAAGTAGAACTTAGCGGCGAATGACGTCGAGCAGCGCCGCCGGCTTGATCGGCTTGGCTAGGATTTCAAAATCGTGCCCGCGTTGGCGCGCGTCTTTAAGCAAATCCAGCGTTGCTGCTTGACCGGAGAAGAGGATCACCCGGCATTTCGGAAAAAGCGCACTGATCTGGATACCGACCTCGATGCCATTGAGGCCCGGAAGGATCACATCGCTGAGCACGATCTCCGGGTTGAAGACGCGGGCCAATTCAATCGCGCTATCCCCAGTAGACGCGGCCATCGCTTCGTAGCCTTCGCCCTTCAGGATTTCAACGAGAGTGCTGGCGATTCTGGTCTCATCGTCGACGACGATTACCCGCGTACCACAAACCTTGCGAGTGTACTCGCGCGAGTCAGCGTCCCCATCGAAATTTCGAAAATCCGGCGGAGGCGCGGCGGGAAGTGGAAAAACAACACCGATAGATGCTTGCATCATACGCGAGGATTAGCTCCGTTTCCTGGCGTGCCGACAATCGGGGGTTGTGAGCTTGACTGATCCTGGGGCAAAAATACCGAGAAAACTGTCCAGCTCTTACCGTGGTCGATTCTGCTGCGCACCTGAATATGCCCGTTGTGCTTAGCCACTAAGTTTTGCGTGAGCCAAAGGCCCAGACCTGTGCCCGTATCTTTTTTGGTGGTGTAAAACGGCTCGAAGATCCTCATCATCTGCGCTTTTTCGATTCCGCAGCCGTCATCCATTACACTAACACGAACTCCGTCCGCGTTTCCAGAGCCTCCGTTGCGCACCTTTGACGTCTTTATTCGCAAGTGACCGTCTTGTTGCATCGCTTCAATCCCATTCGCAATCAGGTTGGCGAAAATCTGTCGAAGCTCGCCCGGATAACCGAGAATCCGCGCCGACGCCTCATAGCGTTCGCTTACCGAAATATTCTTGAATTGAAGCTTACGGCTATAGAGTTCGAGCACGTCGTGCAGCACATCCGCGATATTTACCTGCACCGGTGTGGTGGTATCGCGATAGAAGCCCAGGGTGTGTTTCGTAATTTCGGCGATGTGATCGAGTTCTTGGTCCGCGATGGCCAGGTAAGATTCAGACTTCGCCGGATTTTTTCGCGCCAGATAAACCAGATTCGTCAGCGCCTCGAGCGGATTGTTAATTTCGTGCGCGATGCTGGCTGCAAGGCGGCCCGTGGCCGCGAGTTTTTCCGTTTGGCGCAGAGCCTCTTCGGATCGCCGCTGCTCGGTCACATCGGTGTTCGTGCCGAACCAGCGGACGACCCTGCCTGAACTGTCCCGAACGGGCGCGGCCATTGTGAGGAAATCGCGGAACGCGCCATCTTTCCCCCGCAATGGAAAAGTCATCGTGAACCGCTGTCCCGTCTTTATGGATGCGGTCCATTTTTCCATCACTTCCGGAAGCCGTGTCGGATCGTGCACCGATTCCCAGCCCCAGCCCATCATGTCTTCAGGCTCAGTGCCCGTATATTCGTACCAGCGGTGGTTATACCAGGAGATTCCTCCATCGGCTTCGGCCATCCAGGTCAGTTGGGGAAGGGAATCCGCGAGCGTGCGGAATTGGAGTTCGCTTTCTTGCAAGGTTGTGTCGCGGATCTGGATTTCGGACAGCATTTCGTTGAACGAGCCGATCAGAAACGCGATTTCGTCTTCCGACGAGGCGGGCGTGGCGCGCAAAGTGTAATTACGATCGCGCGAAATGATCCGTGCAGTCTCGGCAAGTCCGACGATAGGCCGCGTGATTTTGCGTTGCCAGACGCGCGACGCAAGCAGCGCCGCGATCAGTGAAAGCACCAGGATCGAACCCAGTATGATTGCGTAGCTTCCGGCGCGGCTGATCAGCCCTTGCAAGTCCGATCGGATGTAGACGGTCCCAATGTTTTTGCCATCGAAAACGATGGGGCGCACCAGATTCACGCGCCAATTCGCGAACCAATGCGATTCGGTTGCCAGAGAGGGCGGAACAGGCAGCGCTTCCGGCTGCCCTCTCCTGTCGCGCCAATAACCGGCGAAAAACTGGCCCGTCGGCCTATAGATGCTCGCGTAGGTGATGTGCGGCGAAGCTTGCAATGCCGCGAGCGTCTTCTCGGCGGAGGCGCGGTCGTTGAAAATCAGGGCCGAGGCGGCATTCGAACCGATGATCTGCGCTTGAATCGAAAGATCGTTGTCGATGTTGACGCGGAAACTGTTCACTTCATACGCGAGAAACGCCACGCACGCCAGCACGACGGCCGCGGCGCTGACCATTATATTGAGAACAGTTATCCTTCGCGCGAGGGACTCACGCACTCTGGTCATTTTCGGCATCAGGGTCATGCGCCGGGCATATGGCTCTTGCACCTTGGACATTTCCGCCATTATTGATTTGCCCCCGCCGGGCCGCCTCGAACCGCTGCTGCCACTTTCAATAGTTGCGAGCTCACGGCGAGCCCGGCCCTCTTGGCCGTGGCCACGTTTATATCGAAGCGCACACGATTATCCTGCACCACAAACTGGATCATGCCTCCGCGCGCGAGAAAGCCCGGTACGTCGCTAACCGTAAGCACAGGCGATTTACCGAGGCGACCCAGAATTTCATCGAGGTGCGCATCCTCCGAGGCACTGATAAATAAGATGCGGCAGCGCTTCGCGTCGTCGGTTGTGTCAATGCGCTCGTCTTTCAGTGGCGATTTGCCGATCGTTTCGCCTGCAATGGTATTGTCGAGCGTCTCTGCGAATGGGTCTCGACCGATGATGCAAATATCGAAGGGCTCATTTGATTCGGGCGCTGTGGGCCACTGGACGAACTTTCCGAATTGAAAGAGGTAAACGGCCTCAACGTCGTATTGGGTTGGACGACCTCGCTGCTGTTGCGCGGCCAATACAAACGGAACGGCCAGGGACAGCGCGCAGAACCGCCAAAATCGGAGATGTCGCGCTTGGATTCCCGCGGAGTTTCTCGACAATGGCGTCCCAGCACGAATGAAGACGCTGCGCAGCCAGGCCGCCACACTCTCCCGCTTCACGGATGCAACACGCGTCGCGGGCGCCATGCTCGTTAAGTGAAAGCCTTCACCGCGTCCAGCAGTTCGCGGGTAGCCCGGCCCTTGAGTATCCAGCGGTCCGCAATTCCCACGATCTCGCCGGGTAACTCTCCGTATCCCGAAAGCATGATGATCGGAATCTTTGGATTGATCTTCTTGATTTCTTGCGCTGTAGCTGTGCCGTTCATGCCGGCCATCCAATAATCCAGGATCACCAGATCGACTCTGTTCGCCTGAAACCGATCGAGGCCCTCCTTGCCGGAGTGAGCCTCAATCACTTGATAGCCCTCCGACTCAAGCAGCAGCTTGCGTGCCTGGAGCGCCGCGGTTTCGTCGTCGATGCAAAGGATGGTTGCCATGATTCCCGAACTCAACACTTGAGCTGCGTCGGCGCCATGCATTGGCGGCGTTGCGCTCAGGGATTACGCCTTGTGAATGCGCGGCGTCACAGCTTCCTTCGAGAACCTCGGTTTTGGTGCAAGCGGAAGGCTGGTTAGCCGGCTTGTGGATTTCTAAAGGCGCAGATTTCTGTTGAGTTCACCCCCCGTTTGACGCATTAAATCTTACTCACAGCCCGCGATCGTAACAAGACTTTCGCGCAAATTGGCCGAACAAAATCCGTTTGCGTATATTTCAGTTTGCCGAAACGGGCAATACATGGTTTTCCGTACCGCCGCACTTTCCACGCGTCTCGAAGCCGCCATCGGTGCGTCGATTTGTAAACAACGCTTGGATCTTGGGCTGCACGCGATCGTTAAAGACGATATTCTTGGTTGACGAGCACATGCGCGATTCGGTACTTTCTGCCACTTCGAACCGAGGAACGATGAAAATTCTTTTTGTGGCCTCTGAAGGTCTGCCTTATTCGAAGACCGGCGGCCTCGCTGACGTGATCGAAGGGCTGCCGAGTGCTTTGCGGGATATGGGGCACGACGTGGCTGTCCTGTTGCCGCGTTACCGCGGCAATAAAGCCGGCTCGGTGCTCGTTTCCAGTGTCACAATCGCACTAGGCAATCAGCTTCGTTTTCCGGCAATCGTCGAAGGCAAAGCCGTCAACGGCGTGCGCTATTTTTTCGTTGACGATCCCGAATATTTCGACCGCCCGCATCTTTATGGTGACCGCACGGGTGATTATCCGGACAACGCCTTGCGATTCGCGGAGTTCTCGCGCGCCGCAATCGAATTCGTTAAGCGCGTATGGCTGCCGGACGTGATTCATTGCCACGATTGGCAGGCCGCCCTCGTACCGCTGCTCCTGCGTACGCAGCACGCGAGCGATCCCGCCGTGCGGGCGCTTCCTTCCGTTCTGACGATCCATAATCTCGCGTATCAAGGCGTTTTCCAACGCGAAGCGCTCGATGCCATAGGCCTACCGCCGCAGCTTTTCACAATGGACCGACTCGAATTTTACGGCCGCATGAATTTCCTGAAGGGCGGCATCGTTTATGCCGACTATCTCACCACCGTAAGCCGCCGCTACGCTGAGGAGATCAAGACGCCCGAATACGGCGCCGGACTCGAAGGCGTGATCCGCAATCGTGGCGAACGTCTCGTCGGCATATTAAATGGCGTCGATTATGCCGCATGGAGTCCCGAAGCCGATCCGCTCATCGCTCAAAACTACTCGATCCACAATATGGCCGGGAAGAAAGCCTGCAAGAAAGACATACTTGCGCAGTTCAAGTTGCCGGAGGAAAATCTCGACCGGCCTCTCGCCAGCATTATCTCGCGATTTGTCGATCAGAAAGGTGTCGATCTTTTCGCGGATATTGCCGAAGAGCTGGCGCGTGAGAATATTTCGATCATTGCGTTCGGCACAGGTCAGTCGGCATACGAGAAAATGTTCAAGGACTTCGCGGAAAAGCATCCGGATAAAATCGCCGTGAAGATTGGTTTCGACAACACCCTGGCGCACCGCATCGAAGCCGGATCGGACATTTTTCTCATGCCATCGCGCTATGAACCATGCGGGTTGAACCAGATTTACAGTCTGCGCTACGGCACAGTACCGGTAGTACGTGCCACCGGTGGACTAGACGACACCGTGCAGAATTATGATCCTTCAAATAATCAGGGCACTGGCTTTAAGTTCGAGGAGTATTCCGGTGAGCAGTTACTTGATGCAATCCGTCGGGCCCTGGTAGTTTACCGGGACCCTCGGCTCTGGCAGGTGATTCAGGCCAACGGTATGTTGAAGGATTTTTCCTGGAAGACATCCGCGGCTTCGTATGTCACTCTGTACGAAGCAGCTAAGCGGTCTCGAATCCCCCGCGCAGCGGGTACATCTAATACACTCTAGCGGGAGCCTTAATATGCTCGCGCTGTAAAAGGACACCTATAGACATGGCAGAGAACATTCCAGCCGTAGACGACGCCAGCTTTCAGAACGATGTGATCGAGGCCAGCAAATCCCAGCCCGTTATGGTCGATTTCTGGGCAGATTGGTGCAGGCCGTGCCACATGCTGACGCCCACTGTTGAGGAGATTGCGAAGGAGCACGCCGGCAAGCTCAAGGTCGTGAAGCTCAACGTCGACGAAAACATGAATACGCCCGGCAAGTTCAACATCCGCGGCATCCCCACGCTCCTTATCTTCAAGGGCGGCCAGGTAGCCGAACAGGTCGTCGGCGCGGTGCCGAAAGACACCATCGTCAAGGCGATCCAGAAACACATCACCGCCTAAGCGGCGGTTCGCAACCTGGACTGTCTTTCGCTGAAATTCGGGCGTTTGCCAAAGGCGAGCGCCCTATGTCGTCGCGCCGGTATCTCGCCCGCGCATCTAGCATTTGATCTGCAGTTGAATTTGCCTTGGTCGTTGCCACGGTCCTGCCGTGACCACGCGAAGGGCGACCGCGAATCTTGAGGGCGTTTCTCGATAGGGCGTTTGCCTTCGAATCTGCTATCCGTTACGCCAAATGCCGTCCTTTGCATGTAGAATGCCCGCATGGCGAAACGAAAAATCTGCCCATCCTGCGGCGAATCCTTCGAATGTGCATCGCCTGAAGCCGGTTGCTGGTGCGAATCCGTCGCCCTCGACCGCGAAACGCTCGCCGTCCTGCGCGAACGCTATCGCGACTGCCTCTGCCCGAGCTGCTTAGCAAAACAAGTGTCCGTACCGCGCGACTAACCGAAAGCCAGTTGCCAATCGTTTCCGTTTGTGCCGTCGGTCTTTCCTTATTTCCGCGCCTGATTACAGTACACATGGCACAATGATGCCGCCATGCCCCGCTGTCCGAATCCGAAACGCACTGATGTCATCTCCGATTCGCGCCCGCGCTGCCATTGGGCCAAATCGCCGCACATGATCGAATATCATGACGGCGAATGGGGTGTACCCGTTCATGACGACCGTTTGCTCTTCGAATTTCTCATCCTCGAAGGCGCGCAGGCCGGTCTGAGTTGGGAAACAATCCTCAATAAGCGCGAAAACTATCGTCGTGCTTTCGATTGTTTCGACGCGCGCAAAATTGCAAAATACGATTCGCGAAAAACGCGGGCGCTGCTGCGCGATGCCGGGATTGTCCGCAATCGCCTGAAAATTTCCGCCACGGTTGGCAACGCCAAAGCCTTCCTCGCCGTGCAAATGGAATTCGGCAGTTTCGACAAATATATATGGCAGTTCGTTGGCGGCGAGCCAAAAGTCAATTCATGGAGCCATTCGCACAAAGTCCCAGCGCGAACTCCCGAATCTGACGCCATGAGCAAGGATCTGAAGAAACGCGGCTTTCGCTTCGTCGGCAGTACCATCTGCTACGCCTTCATGCAAGCCACCGGCATGGTCGATGACCACGCAGCTGATTGCTTCCGCCGCCGCTGAATCTACAGCGCATTCGAGATTGCATTTGGCGTGCGTGCGTTGCTTTGGCGCGGCGTCGGGCTGAGTTACAATCCTGCTGCTTCGATGAAGTGAACTTTTCAGGACGGTGTTCGATGAACCTTCGAGCTCGCTTCATCGTTATTGCGATTGCCACGGCCATGTTGTCTCTGTTCGCGCGACCCGCCGCTGCCGCGAGTTGTGAGGATCTTGCCAATCTCGCCCTTCCGCAGGCGACGATCACCACGGCTCAGCGTTTGCCCGCCGGGTCTTTCGCCCCGCCAAACACGAGCGCTCTCTCTGGCCTGCCTGCGTTCTGCCGCGTGGCCGCCACGCTCAAGCCCACGCCTGTCTCCGCCATCAACATCGAAGTCTGGCTCCCCCTTGCCGCGTGGAATGGCAAATTCGAAGCTGTCGGCAACGGCGGCTGGGCTGGCGCGATCGAATATTCCGCTTTGGCCGACGCACTGCGTCACGGTTTTGCCACCAGCTCCACCGACGATGGCGACGCCGGCGACCTCAGCCTCTTCATTGCGCATCCCGAACGCTTCGTCGACTTCGCCTATCGCTCTGAGCACGAAATGACGCTCAAAGCGAAGGCGCTTATCGCCGCCTTCTATGGCAAAGCTCCTCGTTACTCATATTGGAACGGCTGTTCGGGTGGTGGCCGCGAAGCATTGTTGCAGGCGTACCGCTATCCCGATGATTTTAACGGCATCGTCGCCGGCGACCCCGCCACATTCAGACGAAACGCCTGGGCAATGTACATAGCCAACGCGGCCTTCAAAAATCCCGTGAACTACATCCCGCCCGCGAAATATCCGATGATTCGCCAGGCCGTGCTAAATACCTGCGACAAGCTCGACGGCTTACAAGACGGCCTAATCACTGACCCGCGAAATTGCCATTTCGATCCGGAGACGCTGCTCTGCAAGGGAACTGATACCCCCAACTGCCTCACGCAGAGCCAGGTGCAAACAGCTCGGACTATCCTGAGTCCCATGAAGTCCAGCACAGGCAAAGAACTCTTTCCGCGTCTTGAACCCGGCACCGAGCTTCGCTGGAGCCGCCTCGCGCGAGGTCCCGAACCTGCCGATCTTTTTCTCGATTACTTCAAATTTATCGTTTTCAAAAATCCAGCCTGGGACTGGCGTACTTTTCAAACAGAACGGGATACAGGTCTCGCCGATCAGGACGCTCAAGGCATCATCGCTCTTGATCCCGATCTCTCCGCCTACGCACGGCACGGTGGCAAGTTGCTCATCTATCACGGATGGGCCGATCAGCAAGTCGCTCCCGTCGCCACCATCGAATTTTACGAAGCTATGGCCGCCGCGGAAACAGAGTCCACCGGATCATCATCCGCGACCATTGATGATTGGGCGCGCCTCTTCATGGCGCCCGGAATGGCTCATTGCTCCGGCGGCGAAGGCCCAAACCAGTTCGATAAAATGGACGTAATCCAGCACTGGGTCGAAAACGGCAAGCCGCCCGATCAAATCGTCGCCGCACACGTCTCGAATGGAGAAATTGATCGTACTCGCCCACTCTGTCCTTATCCGCAGACCGCCCAATACAAGGGAACCGGCTCAATCGATCAGGCTGAAAATTTCGCCTGCAGAATGCCCCAACATTAGCCTTCCGCGCTACTGAGGGTCGCGAAAAGCTTTGCCACTTTTCGGCCACTTTGTAACGTGTGACGCGTTGTCAACAATTGCCAACTGGCGTTATAGTGGTGCAAATCGCATTGGAGAGAGGGCAGGATGCCCACACGAAACGTTAACCTGACTGACGAGTTGGACCGTTTTGTAGCGAGGAAGGTTAAGACGGGCCGTTACGAAAATGCAAGTGAGGTCGTTCGCGCTGGTTTGCGTACCTTGGAACGAGAGGAACGCGAATTCAATGCGAAGGTCGCCGCTTTAAGGGCAGCCATTGACGAAGGCGACGCGAGCGGAGTCGCTGCCGGCGACGTGTTTGCGCGGGTTCGAAAAACGCTCAAACTACCCGCGCGAAAGCGATAAAGTGGCACGTCCGCGCTTCAGCCGTCGCGCACATTTCTGACCTGCTCGAAATCGCAAAATACACGCTCGAACAATGGGGACAGGAATAGGCCAGTGTCTACATCGGCGCTCTACAAGACTGTTGCCAGCTGCTAGCCAAAAATCCGGTCCTCGAGCGCCCCTGTGATGATATCCGCCATGGGCTTCGCCGTGTCGAGCATGGTCGGCACGTTATTTTTTATCGATACAAAGGCAGAGAAATAGTTATCTCGCGTATCCTGCATCAGCGAATGCTCCCGCAGCGTCACGATATCTAGCGAAAGATGCTCCGATAAGCAATGATTTGTGCTCTCCAGTTTGCCTAACGAACCGCATTGGGTGTATAGAATGGCGGGAACGCGGTTTCGAGAGAGGGAACAATGGCCGAAGAAACGCGGAGATCATTTCTGAAACAAGGAGCGGGCATTATGGGTGCAGCGGCGCTCGCTTCGGATGCTTCGCGCACGTTTGCGGACCCGCCGGCGCGCCGCCCGAACTTCATTTTCGTCACCACGGACGGCCATCGCCCCGACGCTCTGAGTCTCAATGGCAACCGTATTCTCCACACGCCAAACTTTGACCGCATCGGTCGCGAAGGCATGCAGTTCCGGAATTCGTTCGTGACAAACGGTCTGTGCCTTCCCTCGCGCGCCACTGTTCTCACAGGACTCTACAGCCACAATACGGGCTGCGTTGACAATCAAGGCCGCGAAATCCCATCCGGCATTCCGCTCTTCACCGATCTCTTACGAAACTCGGGATACGATGTCGTGCTATTTGGAAAAGCTCACGTCGGTGGCCTCGGAAAGCGCAATTGGAGCTACTATCTCGGCTACCCAGGCGCAGCGACCGACTATTTCTGGCCCGTAATGCAGGAGGGAAAGGACGGCAACGTCGATCCTCCTAAAACATATGAAGGCTACGTCGAGGATGTCGTCACCGATCGCGTTGTCGGCTGGCTCAAGCAGGAGCGCAGCAAACCGTTTTGCATGATGCTGTGGTTTCAGTCGCCGCACGCTCCGTTTTTCCGCGCACGCCGCCATCTTGACCTCTACAACGGAATTCCCATCGCAAAACCCGCCACCTTCGACGATGACCTAAAAGGCTATCCCGGCAAGCCGCGCGCATTCGCCGAAGCGGACGACAACATCGGCACTTACGCTGAAAACAGCACCACGAAGAACAACGCCGCAAGATCTTTGGAAGAATTGACGAAAGATTATTATGCAGGCATCGTCGGAGCCGATGAAAATTTCGGCCGCGTTTTGAAAACGCTCAGCGATCTTGGCGAGTTGGACGACACCGTCATTGTGTTCAGTTCAGACCACGGCTTTTTCATGGGTGAGTGGCGCAAATACGACAAGCGCTTCATGCACGAGCCCTCGATTCGCGTCCCCATGCTCGTTCGCTATCCGCGCATGATCCATGCGGGCACGACAAATGACCGCATGACTCTGAATCTCGATATCGCTCCCACCTTTTTAGAACTTGCCGGAGTCCCGATTCCCAAAAGAATGCAGGGCCAGAGCATGGTTCCGCTATTTCAGGGAAAAGATCCGCAGAACTGGCGCAAAGATTGGCTATACGAATATTACGAGTACCCGATGCCTCACAAGGTCAAGCCGCACCGCGGCGTCCGCACCGAGCGTTACAAGCTGATCCATTATTACCTGCCGCCCGAAGAATTCGAACTCTACGATCTGCAACAAGACCCGGGCGAGCTTCACAATCTCTACGGCGATCCCAAGCATGCCGCGCTAGTCCAGCAGCTTCGCAACCGAATCGCCGAACTCCGAAAGGAAACGAACGACACCTACGTCTTCCAGCCTGACGCGCCCGCCCGAGGCCGCGGC
>DATEGW010000059.1:0-14817 GCA_035279845.1 Candidatus Acidiferrales bacterium
AACCTCGAATGATGGGCGCGCCGCGCCGTTTGTTTGTGCGCCAGGTTGCGCGGCGGTGAGCTTAAGAGGCGAGATCGCGAGCACGAAGATTGTTGTGGCAACACCTGCCAGCACGATAGTGAAGAATCCGACGCGACCACGAGGCTGGCGGCTATTGAGGACGGCGCGAACGCGCTTTGCTAAATCAGAGCGGCTGGCCATGGCTAGGAGAGGGGATTTGTGGGTGGCAGTGAGCTGGCGGGCGAGCGCGACGAGTTGTTCGGCATAGGCTGTGGCTTCGGAGTGCGCGAGAACGGCGTCGTCGCAGGCGCGTTCGGCTTCTAGCGTGAGCTGGCGCCAGGCGATCCAGACGAATGGATGGAACCAATAGGCAGCGCACACGGCGCGGGCGAGGCAATGCGTGAGCCAATCAGCGCGGCGGACGTGTTCGAGTTCGTGCGCGACGGCGCGATTCAGATCGGCGTCGTCCCAATTTTCAGCTTCCACGGGGAAGACGATGGCAGGATGAAAAATGCCACACGTCATCGGACCTGGGGTGGATTCATGGAGCAGCACTTCGATACGGCGGCTGATCTTGAGTTCGTTTGCGAGCGTGGTGGCGACGGAGTTTCCGTGTGACCATGGCAAGGCGGTGCGACGCAGCGAACGAATCTGCCATAGGCCGATGATTACGGGCGCCAGAAAGATCGCCGCACCAATAGCCCATGCAGCGAAAACGAGATCGAACAGGGTAAAGCTTGTCGCTTCTGATTTTGCGGCAGAAGGAGCATTTGTGGCGGCTCCCGGCGCTGGCGTGGTCTCGTCAAAGGATTGCACTGAGTTTGTAGAAATGGTTGAAGAGCCTTGTGCTATCGGCAGCGCGATATGGAGCGGCGGAGCGATGATCGCGGCGATGGGCAGCGCGAGGAGCACGACGAATCCTGCCGCAATAATTGCGTGACGCACTGAAGCGCGGCTGTGGCGTGCGAGCGTTGCCGCTACCAGCGCGATCAATATGACGATTGTGGCTTTAACGATGATCGACGCGGCGAGCGAGTTGCTGACTGCGAAGATCGCGTGGCCGATGGCGGGCGTCATGATTTGTTCTTCCTTTCCCGGCGAACACGGTCGATTTCGGCCTTGAGCGCGTCGAGCTCTTCGTCGGTCCAGCGCTCTTCGGCGACGAGAGCCGTCATCATTTTTCGGAGCGAGCCACCAAAAAAGGTTTGGAGATATTGCTGAAGGGCGTTGCGTTTGGCGGCGGCGGGCGAGATGGTGGCCGAGTACATGTAGCGGACGCCTTCCTGCTCGTGTTTGAGCAGGCCCTTCTTTTCGAGGCGGGTGAGCATCACGCGAACGGCGGAATCGCCGGGAGGACTAGTGAGACGAGCGCGAATGTCGTCGGCGGAGGCGCGATTACCAAGGGCGAAGATGGCATTCATGATTTCGCGTTCGCGGCGGGTGAGGCGTTCGGCGGGTTTGCCGGGCATTTCAATCTCCTCTGGGCAATCTGCATGCGACAGATGTAACATGTAGCGCGACACATGTCGCATGTCAAGCGAAATCGACATTGGGGAAAAGCGCCCGACCAAAGGGCGGGTCGGACGCTACATCAGTTGCATGGGGCGATAGCAGGGTGAGGTGGGTCGAAGGCTTGTACCGCACCTACGGCGCTCCGGGATGTCTTCGATGCCACCCACCTTACGGTGTGGGCTAAGTTGTATCGCGCCTATGGCGCTGAGGTTCATTCAGCAATTGTGGTTGGTTAACTCGGCGGTACTTCGCGGTGAGGCGAACGAATATCACAATAGAGGAAGCGCAGAATCGACTGTTAGTTGTCGATGCGGCGGACGGTGACGGATTTCTGGCGCGGCGTGTGGGCGCCGTGGTCTTTCAAAATTGCGGCGGCGCGGTTGGCGACTGCTTCGGTTGGTGTGCGAACGACGAGCACGGCGTGACCCTCTTTGACGTGACTCGTATAAAACTCCTGTTCGCCGATGTAATTGGGCATTTCGCCTGCTTCGTCACGGACGTCAGTCCCTGAGACACCGTGAAACAATCGCGCTATCTTGCTGTGGTAAGACTCGGGCGGGTTCGTCGCACGCTCGCCCGGTGTGCTCTCTGTGCAGATATCTTCGTCAATATCCCCGATCACTTCCACTTGTCCACCGACGACGATTCCGGCCAGTTCGAGATCCTGAATCGTGCGCTCCGCATCGCCATATTTTGGGAAAAGGCCGACGACCATGTACTGCGTCATATGAGACCTCTCGTTCGAACAATTGTGGAAAGTTTTTTGCGTGTTAGCAAGGTGTTTTACGTTTGCGGTATCGAATCGAGACGATTTTTGGCGGGAACCGAATTATGGCGCGATGGCCTGTGCTCTGCGGCGAGGAGGTCGTACTGAAACGTTTAGGCGCGGGAACCGGCGCAACTACAAGCAGATTCCCGCGCCTTCCTGGACGAATGCGAACTAGTGCTTCATAACGATGAACCATGCGGCGATAACAGGGCCTTGCGGGCCGCGACCGCGGCCTCGTCCTCCAGGACCTGCGGCGGGAGGCTGCTCGCCCGGCGGTGGCGGCGGTGCAGGGCCGCGCTCGGGCTGGAAGAGATACGCCGTGTGAGTCTTCGGGTCGACGGTGATTGTTTTTGCGCCGGGAAACGTGTCGACGGTCGCGACCACGGTGTACTTGTCAGGCGAATCCTGGTGCACGACAGTAACGTTGCCTGGGTTTCCGGCGGGGATGTAAATCAACTTCTCCGTTGGGTCCCAGCCAAGCGCATCGACACGCGAGCCGTTAGGAATCTTCGCGACGACTTTGCCGGACGACGCGTCGGTGACTACCGAAGTCTGGTTGCAGCCCGAGAAGATGCGGTTCGACGAGGCATCATACGCGATACCGGTCGGGCCCTCGCAGCCTTCGAGTGGCCAAACGGCGGTAGCTTTCCACGTCTTCAAATCGACGACTTGAATCTCATTCTTGCCCTCAAGATTCACGAAAACGCGTCCCTTGCCGTCCGCAGCGGCGCCTTCGGGGCCAGCATCATCGAGTTCGGCAGTGCCGAGGATTTCGCCGGTATCAGGATTGAGGCCGGTGACGGTGCCGATCGGACGGCTGTGACGGGTGAGAATGATCATGTTATCCGGCTCGTCGTACATGATGCCGTCAAGGCCCGGCCCAACCGTGATTTTCTTGATTACGGCCAGCGTTTTGAGATCGAACATGGTGACGGTGTTGTCTCCGCCGTCAGTCGTGAACCCGTGGCCAGACTTGGTCGCGATGCCTGCGCCGTGGACACCGGGCGTGTCCGGAATATCGCCAAGGACTTTGGCTGTGGCGCCGTCTACGACCATCATGTGCGTGCTGCGTGAAACAAAGACGCGTCCCGTGGCTGGTTCGACGGTCACGTAGTCCGTGCCGCCGTCTCCCTTGATGTCAAACTTTTGAACGTGGAACGTTTGCGAGTACCCAATGCCTGGCATCGCCAGGATGCCTGCAAGCACAGCTAAGGCGGTCAGCAATCGTTTGGTCATCTTGTATCTCCATGCCCTACGCAGATTATGCGGCGAAGCTGCAGCATGATGCTGCGGCAACCTGAAAGCAGCATGAAGGCGTTAGAGGCTGGGCAGTGGCAGCGGCCTGCCGAGCCTGATTGGCGCATGGAGGCGAAGCAAGCATGCGCCCCTACGGCCTGCACGTTTGGCAATGCCGGGAGCTACTGGGGCTCGATTTCGGTGGCCAGGATTGCGTTGCCGCGCTGTTGGATTTCGACGGCGATGGGCGGCCGGACACTCGCGCCGCTGACGATGTCGCCGCGGACGGATGCGTCTATCGGGCCGCCGTAACGCAGCAGGTCAAAAAGGCTCTTGTTGCATGGATCGGCGATCAAGGGATGGTCGGCGCGATAGCCGTAGACAGTTGCAAGCTTTTGGAGATCGGTGACGTATTCGAGGCGGCAGGTTCCGTACGGTTCGATGAGAGAAAATCCCCAGTAACCGCCGCGCGGCAGATGCACGACCAGCGCGGGAACGTCCGATCCTGTGAGCGCATTATGGAAGATGAACTCTTTACTCGCCCAGGGCTGCGAAAGCTCTTCTTCCGTTGCGACGACGCCTGGTGCGATTGGCTCGGGTTTGTGGCTTGTGGCAGTGGGGGGTGAATTCTGATCGGTGAAAACGGAAGCCGCTGAGGACAAATCGTTCGTCTTCCGAGCGCTATCTCGCCCTTGCCAGAGCGCGCGTGCGATCAGGAGCACCACGATGACGCCCACAGCAATCCCGATGACTCTCTTATGGCTCATCGGCTGTGCTGCGCTGGGAAGCGTTGCCGCTGACGATTCTTCTAGCGACTGCTCGGAGGAGCCGCCGGCGGGCATTACGGCCTGTGAACCCTGAGTCTGCGCCACCGTCGGTGCGAGCTTCGATGCCGGGCGAGCCGTGGTCGCCATTCTTGTGCGGACGAGGTCATCGCCCGCGACGACGGTTCGAGTGCCGGTCGAACGCCGCAGGCGTTGCATGACGCCCTCGAAAGCGTTCAGCACCTGTTCCATATTCTGATAGCGCTGCTGAATGTTTTTCGCGAGCATCTTGTCAACGACAGCCTCAAGTGCCGGGCCGCAATCGGGGACGAAAGTCTTGATCGAGGGCGGCAGCGCATCGTCTTTGGAAATATTCAGCACGAGCGCGGCTTGGTTTGGACCATCGAATGGCCGCTGGTACGCGAGTAGCTCGTAAAGCATCACGCCCGTGGCCCAGATGTCCGCGCGCGCGTCAGCACGTTCGCCGCGAATCTGCTGCGGAGACATGTAAGCGAGCGTGCCGATGATGGAATCGGTCTGCGTAAGATTCGAATCAATCTGGCGTGCGATGCCGAAGTCGACGACCTTGATGCGGCCCTCTTTCGTGAGCATCACGTTCGCAGGCTTGATGTCACGGTGAATCACGCCGCGTTTGTGCGCGAAATTGAGCGCACGGCAAACCGGAATGATGTGGTTGAGTTTTTCCTGAATCGAAAGAGTCGGGCGGCGTTCGATGAGGCTCTCGAGGCTCTCGCCTTCGAGAAATTCCATCGCGATGAAGGGCGTCTCGCCTTCCTGGCCGAGTTCGTAGACAGTGACGATGTTCGGATGTTGCAGCGTACCGGCGGAGCGAGCTTCCTGGTTGAACCGTTCGAGCAGGTCCGGGTGACCTGCCAGCCCCTTGGTGATCGTTTTCAGGGCGACGAGGCGGCCGATGAGGGGATCCTGGGCTTTGTAGACTTCGCCCATCGCCCCGCGGCCGACAATTTCGATCAGCTCATATTTGCCGAGCTTCTTGAGTTCGGCTTGCTCTGTGCCAGGCATCGTGTGCGCGCCTTTTGTCGTGCAAAACGGCGTCAGAAATAGAGTGAAGTGCGCTTGAGCAAAACACAAGGCGGCGCGAGCGTATCAGTCAATAGTAGCAGGGGGTTCAGCGCGCTTGACCGCGCCGATGGCGTGGTGCAATTCGTCGAGCGAGACGGTCTGCGGCGAGGCGTTGAAGATTTCAGCGAAATGGGCCGCGAGGCGGGCACGGGCTTCGTCGAGAGAGACGGCACGGCCAAGCGCACGTTCGAGCGAAGTGGCGCGTTTGTCCTTTATGCCGCAGGGTATGATGAGATCGAAGTAGCGCAGGTCTGTGGAGACATTGAACGCGAATCCGTGAGACGTTACCCAGCGGCTCAGGTGCACGCCCAGCGCGGCGAGTTTTTCTTCGCCGGCCGGCGCGTCGATCCAGATGCCGTGGCGGCAGAGAATGCGGCGCGCGGCGAGGCCGTAGTCGGCTGCAGAGCGGATCATGACCTCTTCGAGCTGCTCGACATACCAGCGGACGTCACGCCTGTGTTGCGCAAGGTCGAGAATCGGATAGCCGACGATCTGGCCCGGACCGTGATAGGTGATGTCGCCGCCACGATCGGTCTCGTGAAATTCGACGTTCATCTGGCGCAGCACGTTTGTGTTGGCAAGGAGATTTTCGCGCTGGCCGTTGCGTCCGAGCGTGATGACGTGCGGGTGCTCGCAGAAGAGCAGCACGTCCGGCACAGCGCCCGCTTTCCGCGCGGCGACAATTTCGCGCTGGAGGTCAAAGGCGGAGCCGTAAGCGATGCGGCCGGCATTGATGACCCAGAGTGGATTTTTCACGGACATGAATCGGTCCAGAAGAAGGAAGAAAGAGAGGTCCTTCGCTTCGCTCAGGATGACGGATTAAGATCAAAGTCCAAACTCCGGACCCGAGTACATCAAAAATTAATTGTAAGGCCGCGAACGGAATTAAACGCGTCGCCCATGGCTTCCCACACCGTGGGATGAGCGTGGATCATGGCCATCATGTCGTCGATCGTGCCTTCCAGGTTGAGGACGGCGGTCGGTTCGGCGAGGATTTCCGTCGCGAGCGGCCCGATCGCGTGAACGCCGAGGACTTCGCCGTATTTCGCGTCCGAAACCACTTTGATAAAGCCTTCGTGATGGCCGAGGATCGTCGCCTTGCTATTGCCAAGGAACGGGAACTTGCCAGTCTTCACGTTGTAGCCGGCTTCGCGAGCGGCCTTTTCGGTGAGGCCGACGCTGCCGATCTGCGGCTCGCAGTACGTGGCGTTCGGGCAGCGCAGGCGATTGAACGGCTGAGCGTCTTTGCCTGCCATGCGCGTGACGGCGATAATGCCTTCCATCGACGCAGCGTGCGCAAGTTGCGGAAGACCCGCGACGATGTCGCCAATGGCGTAAAGGTTGGGGTCAGCAGTTTCGAGATAACCGTTCGTGTGAACGAATCCCCGCTCCACTTTAGCTTTCGTTTTCTCAATACCTATGTTTTCGGTGAGTGGACGGCGGCCAACGGCGATCAGCACTTTTTCCGCCTTAAGCGTGACGGCTTTGCCGTTCTTGTCTTTGAAATTTACGGTGCCCGTCTTGCCGTCGGATTTTACGCTCTCGACTCGCGCGCCCGTTTCGATGTTAATACCCTTTTTCTTGAAGGCTTTTTCGAGCTCGGGCGAAATTTCTTCATCTTCGAGAGGCACGATGCGCGGCAGCGCTTCGAGAATCGTTACTTCGCTGCCGAATGTGCGGAAAATCGAGGCGAATTCGACGCCCACGGCGCCGGCGCCGACTACGACGAGCGATTTCGGGATCGATTGAAGCTGCAGGATTTCGCGGTTCGTCAGAGTGACTTTGCCGTCGATCTCGACGCCGGGAAGGCTGCGTGCCTCCGAGCCTGTTGCGAGCATCGTGAAATTCGTCTCTAGTTCAGTGACTTTGCCGTCTTTCTCGACGCTCACGCGCCCCGGTCCGGCGATTTTGCCCCATCCGGTGATCGACTCGACCTTATTCTTCTTGAAGAGCATGCCGATGCCGCCCGCGTGTTTCTTCACGATCTTGTCCTTGCGCGTGAGCATGGCGGGCCAGTTGACCTTAACGTCCTTCACCTCGATGCCGAATTCCTGGGCGTGCTGGAAATTATCGTAGATATCGGCATGGTGAAGGAAAACCTTCGTCGGGATGCAGCCCACGTGAAGGCAAGTGCCGCCGAGGAACGGGTCCTTTTCCACTACGGCGGTCTTCAGTCCCAACTGCCCGGCGCGAATCGCGGCCACGTAGCCGCCCGGCCCGCTGCCTATGATGACGAGGTCGTATTTGGCCAAAAAAGTTCTCCCTTGCGAATTTGGTTGGTTGCCGGTTCAGGCGGGGAAGGGAATCGACTTCCGTCAGCGCCGGGACGGAATTTTATCAGCGGCGCTCACTGCCTGCAACACAACGGCGTCCAATTTACGGGTATTCAACTGAAATTAGATGCGGCAGGCACCCTGAGGAATCTTTTTCGGCGGATGCGGCATCTATGGTTGACGCTCTTACGGTTTGAAAGCGCTCCGCGAAAATCCGGCGGATGAGCCTGTAGCGGGTTAAGTTGTTTGCTGTAGCTGAGACTGAACCGGAAATCTTCAGTAGTAGATTTGACAAGGGAGGGCGGCATCGCTAGAATCTGCTGATTTTGAGCGGGCCCCAATGCCGCGTTAGTGGGATGATTACTATGGATAAGAAGCGACTCGAGCATTACAAGAAGAAGTTGACGCAGCGCCGTGAAGAGTTGGCGCGCGGCATCCTCCGCACGGAGCAGGAGGGCCGCGAAGCCGACGACGATCCCACCGTGGATCTGGCGGATAAGGCCGCGAACTCCTACACCAAGGAGTTCCTCTTCGGGCAGACGCACAACGACCGCTCGCAGTTGCAGTTGGTCGATGACGCCCTCGAGAGGATCAAGAGCGAAGAGTTCGGCGAGTGCATCTCCTGCCATCAGGAGTTGCAACAGAAGCGGCTCGACGCCGTGCCGTGGACGCGCTATTGCATCAGCTGCCAGGAAAAGAAAGAGCAGGGACTGCTGTAGCGGAGTGGCCTTCGCGGGGCGCGCTTCTGCGCGTCCCGATTTTCTCACTCGGGATTCCTCTCGCCGAAACTACGCTGCGTGAATTGCCGGTAGCTTATTCCAAGTTGCTTAATGAAGCGTGTGGCTGCGCGCGGATTTCCTTTCGATGTTTTTCGAGCCGGACGGGGATTCGCCTGCCGCGGCGGTGTGCTGCGCACCGGTCCCCTTCATCAAATCTTTGGCGCGGGAGATTTCGTCAGCCGTATCGCAATGAATAGAAAGAAGAATGCCGCCACGGCGAAGGCGGCGCTCATACGTTTTGGCTTCGTATTCGGGGATCCCAAGCCCGACGAGGGCTCCGGTAACACCGCCGATCGTGCCGCCGACACCCACTCCTGCAAGGGTTGCAAGGATCGGCCCTGCCGCGATAACAGGCCCGAGCCCGGGAATCGCGAGAGCGCCAATGCCTACCAGCAGGCCAAGTGTTCCGCCAACGACGGCACCTGACGTGGCTCCAGCGGCAACGCCTTCTGGGGCCTTGCTTGTCTTTTCCGTGGTAAGCGAATTGGCACCCAGGCTTTCGGGAAGTAGTAGCGAAATGCTTGGCGCCGAGAAGCCCGCATGGATCAAAACGTCCGTTGCGCGCTCAACAGCCTCGCGGTCTGCATAAATCCCCAGGACAGAACCCTGCTTATCAGCCATCTCTCGCTCCGTTGCACCTCTTTGAATGACCGATAAAGGCGCGAGTCTCGCGTCTGCAACGCTCCGCTACTAGGATAATGCCGCCGG
This sequence comes from Candidatus Acidiferrales bacterium, assembly GCA_035279845.1. Taxonomy (GTDB): domain Bacteria; phylum Acidobacteriota; class Terriglobia; order Acidiferrales; family UBA7541; genus Palsa-295. The sequence goes on from DATEGW010000059.1 coordinate 9,146, forward strand.
CGTGAGGAGCAGGATCGGGGATTTATTGGAAGATTCGAGAAGGATTCCCTTACAAATATAAGCGCACAAATCGGGCGCTTCAGCGGTGGAGGATGGGCAAGTACCGCTGAACGACCAAAAACGCCAATCCTACAGCGCACAGCGATATCGTAACTTTCGCAAGGCGGTTTGACACGGCTCCATTCGCATTGCGGAATATGATGGGAAGATTAATCATTGCACTGGTGATTGAGGCTACTACTACGCCGGCGCCTGCAAGCGCTGCCGGCATTTCGCCGTGGCCTACCATCGATGCGGCCGCCGCGGATGTGCTTGCGCTGCTCACCAGGCCTCCCAGCGCGCTAACGCCCAGAAAACCGAAATTGCCAAGGTGGCGTTCGCCAAGTGTCGAGACGATCTGAATGACCAGAAACAGCAATCCGAACTCGATCACGCGCCGAAGCGAAACGGGCGACTCGAGATGAATCTCGGATGCCATAGATCCGTCGCCATGGCCGCGTCGCACAAAGATCACCGCGACGATCGCCATCGCGAGCAGCGGACCCGCGGCCGTCCAAATGGCGGAGGGCGCGAATAGCGCAAGAATGATCAGATTCCGCGCAAACATCGCGACGACGGTGAGCAGTAGTGCGGCGACGGCAACTCCTGCGGAATTCTCGCTTTCGCCAAGAGGCTTTGCCAGTTCCAACGTTGCCGCGGTACTGTTGACGAGCCCACCGAGGAAACCGCTCAAATAGACTCCACGCGTGCCGTACACCTTCAACAGCACGTAATTCACGAAGCCGAGGCCCGCAATCACGACTACAATTACCCAAGCTTGCCTCGGATTAATGAAATGCCAGGGATCTATGAAGCGGTTTGGCAGAATCGGATAAACCACCAGGCCGAGAAGGCCCAGCAGCACCGCACTGCGAATTTCCTCGGGCCGCAATCCCCCGGCAAACCGATGCAACTGGACTTTCCAAGCCAAAAGCATCGTCATTAAGATTGCGGCAGCGACAGGTGTGAAAAGGTGGCCCTGTCCTGCGAGGGCACCGAGCACGAAGATCACGAGCAGGGCCGCGGAAGTGGTCGCTTCGAGCGAACGGTCAACGAGAATGCTACGGGCATTGGCTAGCACCACGATCAGCAGGACGCCTGCGAAGGAAATTACCGCCATAGCCGATCCAAACAGGGCGGCAACCGCTCCAAGCAATGACGTGAGAGCAAAGGTTCGAGCGCCGAGATCCTTGTTGGACCATTCTCTTTCTATTCCGACAAGCAAGCCGATGCCGAGCGCAACGGCAAGCTTGGGAGCGACTTCAGTCGCCGGAAAGCGATCTATGAGCCATGCGGACTGCAACATTTCACAATAATATCCGACTGGATGAAAGCGGCGTGGAGCGATTCGCGAAGAGTTGCGGTATTTCGCACGGCGATGGAACCGTGGCGGGTCTCGACGGCTTCGTGCGGAGCATTCCGCGATTCCATCTGACTACCGTGCGTATGATTGAAGCCGCGTACCGTCTCTTGTTGCGGTGTGCTAAACTAGCCGCCGCATAAATTCGCCATATTTACAGAGGGTTGAACGATGTCTGGACATTCAAAATGGGCCACGATTAAACACAAAAAGGCCGCCACGGACGCAAAGCGCGGCAAGGCTTTCACGAAAATCATCCGCGAATTGAGCATCGCGGCACGCACGGGCGGAACTGACCCCAACAGCAATCCGCGGCTTCGCACCGCGATCGCCGCCGCAAAGAATGAGAATATGCCCAACGACAACATCGAGCGGGCCATTGCGCGCGGCGCGGGCACGATGGAGGGCGAGCAACTGGAAGAAGTGTTGTACGAAGGGTACGGTCCCGGGGGGGTAGGGATGCTGGTGCAGGTCGTGACCGGCAACCGGAACCGCTCGGCCGGTGAGTTGCGTCACCTTTTCTCAAAGAACGGCGGAAATATGGCTGAGACTGGCGCGGTCGGTTGGATGTTTCACCGCAAGGGTGACATCGTCGTGCCTAAGGAAGCAGCGGACGAAGACACGATGATGAGCCTCGTGCTTGATGCCGGCGCCGAGGATTTGAATGACGATGGCTCCGCCTGGGAAGTGACCACCCCGCCTGAGGTAATGGAAAAAGTTCGCGAAGCGCTAGTGAAGGCGGGAATCACGCCAGCTTCGGCCGAAGTCGCCTGGATTCCCCAGAATTATGTGAAGCTCACCGGCGCGCAGGCACAACAAATGCTGCGCATGGTCGAAAACATGGAAGACCACGATGACGTGCAGCACGTCTACGCGAATTTCGATATCGACGAGAAGGAAATCGAAGCCGTGGCGGGTTGATACTAGGTCGCGGCTTTTGTTGTCTTCATGGCAGTACACACGCGCGAATTCACGTTCGATCTGGTGTGTGACAAGCGCGCTCATTGTGGTCGATTCACGGGCCGCCATAGCGCTTATCCGCCGAATAACGCCGGGATAGAGCTGCGCAGTAATGTTTTGCGTTTGCGGCTTCCTTCTGGCCTTGCTGACCCGATTATAAGTCACCATGCCTAATCGACCGATTCGCTAAAAAATGCTATCCACCACGCCAGTGTGGAAAGTAAACTAGGCCGGAAATGGGTGGGCGGGCGGTGGCAAATTTACGTGCGACGCGCGTGCTCGGCATCGACCCTGCGGTGGCGGGGGCGACGGGGTATGGCATCGTCGAGATAGATGGCTCTGTGCACCGGTTGGTGAAATTTGGTGCACTGAAGCTTCCGGCGCGGGCGCCGCTTGACGAGCGTCTGCGCGAAATCCACGGGTTGATCGCCTCGCTAGTCGAAGAATTCGCTCCCGACGCTGTCGCGGTGGAGTCGGTCTTTACCGCGCTGAATATGCGCACAGCCCTGAAGCTTGCGGAGGTACGCGGCGTGGTGTTACTTGCGGCAGCGCAGGCGCACATCCCGGCGCACAGCTATTCTCCCCGCGAAGTAAAGGCGAGTGTGGCAGGATTCGGCGCCGCTTCGAAACAACAAATCCAAAAAATGGTAGGGATGCTGCTCGGACTCACAGAGTGTCCAGAACCGCCGGACGCTGCGGACGCCCTCGCCATCGCGCTTTGTCATGCGCAAACCTGCCGCGCGAAAGAGCGATTCGCGAAAGCCACTAAGATCAACTCCGCAATTCCGGGCACCACGAGCCGCGCCCGGCGCATCGCTGCGAGCGTTCAGCAATGATCAAACCCATTCGACATTTCACGCTCCTGATCGTCCTAGTCGGCTTCCTTGCCGGCGGCGCGGCTGCGGCGGATTCCGCCGGCGGCCCCACCATCACTTTCCGGAAAGTATTCAAGTCGAGCTATCCCGAGTTTGTCGAGATCACGGTCTCGCAGTCGGGAAAGGGCACTTGCGATATTCGCCAGCTTGACGAACAGCCGAGCCCGCAGCCTTTCCAAATCGATGCACCACTCGTACAGAAAATATTCTCCCTGGCCGCAAAGCTCCACGACTTTCAGGGCGTCGATCTGGAAGTCCACAAACGCCTGGCCAGCCTCGGGCAAAAGACGTTTCGCTACCAAAACGGAATGCAGGACTATCAGGTGACGTTCAATTACACGCTGGACCCGACGGGCTCCGAGCTGACCGCGCTATTCGAGAATCTTTCCCAGCAAGAAACCGACCTCGGAGACCTGCTCCGCACGATGCAGTACGACAAATTGGGCGTAAATGACGTGGTACAGACAATCGAATCGCATTACAACGACCATCTGCTTCCCGAGCCCGCCCAGTTTATCGCGCCCCTGGAAAAGCTTGCTGCGGACAATCAATATGTGGATATCGCGCGCAACCGCGCCCGCAGGCTGTCTGACAGAATCCGCAGCGACAACCCGCAGGCGACACCGTAGCCCCGTAGAAGCATCTTATTTCGGCGATACTTTCTTGTCTTCACGCAGACGGCGCTCCCAGGCGCCCATTCTGGTGCGAGTGGTCGTATGTACAGATAACTCTCTCGTACCGTTCCTATGCGGGATCGTTGATCGCCCTCAGTATTTCAGGAACGATGGTCGTATCGCTCCAGAAGTTCCATAAAGCCGTTTCGGAGAAAGAAACGACATGCGCCGTAACGTCACCCTGTTCATGGCGGCTCTGTGTGCCGTCATATTGGCTTTTCTCGTTCGTGGACGCGCGGAGGGCCAGGCTGGCCGCGTGCCTTCGCGCATCACCTCGTCAATCGACGAATCGAGGCTCGCAGTGCTGCGCGGCAATACGCACCCGCTGGCCCGCGGCGCATTCGATCGTGGTCCCGCGGCGAATTCCTTGCAAATGGACCAAATGCTGCTCGTCTTGCAGCGCAGCCCGGCGCAACAGGCCGAACTGGACCGTCTGCTCGCGGCGCAAGAGGACAAGTCTTCGCCAACCTACCACCAATGGCTCTCGCCCGATGAATTCGGCCAGCAGTTCGGCGCGTCGGACGCAGACGTCCAGAAGATCGGCGAGTGGCTCCAATCGCACGGTTTTGTCGTCAACGGCGTCTCGCGCGGACGCACGATAATCAATTTTTCCGGCAACGCGCAGCAAGTGCGCAGCGCGTTCCATACCACGATCCACGATTATTTCGTTAATGACGCGGACCACGTCTCGAACGCGACTGATCCCGAGATTCCCGCGGCGCTTGCTCCGGTCGTCGCGGGCGTTCGCTCGCTCAACGATTTCTTTCCCAAACCGAAATACCGCATGGTTGCAGCACATGGAATGAAGGCGTCAATCCACCCGCATCTCACATTGACCGACGCAAAGGGCAATACGCTTTTCGGCGTCGGGCCGACGGATTTCGCGACGATCTACGGCATCACGCCGCTGTGGAACGCATCGACTCCGATCGATGGCGCCGGAGTAACGATTGCAATCGTCAGCGCGAGCGACGTCAACACGGCGGACGCCGATCAATTCCGCGCGCTTTTTGGACTCCCGGCGATCAAATTCACGAAGGTCATTCCAAAGGGCGCTACGGATCCCGGCATTGTGTCATCCAGCGCAAACGGCGGTCCCGCTGGTGACGAAGACGAGACCGAAGCGATCTTCGATGTCGAATGGTCCGGCGCTGTGGCGCCCAACGCGAATATCGACCTCGTCGCGGCCAAGGATTCCGCAACAAGCGCGGGCATCGATCTTTCCGCACTCTATATCGTGGACCAGGATCTCGCGCCCATCCTCAGCGAGAGTTACGGAAATTGCGAACTGGGCCTGGGCTCGGCCGGCAACGCGTTCTATAACAATCTCTGGAGCCAGGCAGCCGCCGAAGGAATCACCGTTTCGATCGCCACCGGCGACAACGGCTCAGACGGCTGCGATTTTGCGCCATCCGGCACCACCACCGGAGCCGCAGCGGGAATTTACGGCCTGGGCGTGAACGGAATCGCCTCCACGCCCTACGATGTCGCCGTTGGCGGCACCGATTTCGATAATCACACGGCGCCAAACGCCTTCTGGAATTCCTCGAACGCCCCCGGAACGCTGGCCTCCGCCAAGAGCTACGTTCCCGAAACGAGCTGGAATGACAGTTGCACGAATCCCCTGATCTACACGACCTTCGGTCAGAGTTCCGCCGCGGCCGCCTGCAACACCGGCAGCGTGCAGACCGACGGCAATGCGCAAGGCTTCTTCTTCGTCGCGCCAGTTGGAGGCTCGGGCGGAGTGAGCAACTGCACCACGGC
>DATEGW010000060.1:0-3286 GCA_035279845.1 Candidatus Acidiferrales bacterium
GGAAGAAGCGCGAGCTTCAAGGAGCAGGTTCTGACCTGCTGATGAACCAAGCCGAGCGTCTTTCTTGACAACTTTCAATGCCACATCGCGATGCAAGACTTCGTCGTGAGCGCGATAGACGACGCCCATTCCTCCTTCGCCGATCTTCGCCAAAACGCGGCAATGGCCTAGCACCTGACCGATCACAAAGCGCTCCTTTCGCATGCCATGCTAGGCTGTGCCCCGACGTCAGTCAACGCAGGCTTACTTGCCTCCGTCGATCGACAGTGTTTGACCAGTGATCCATCCGGCGTGCTCGCTCGCAAAAAACAGGACGCCATTGGCGATGTCCTGCGGCGAGCCCAGACGCTTCAGGGCAATATTCTCGACGAGCCGGCGCTGTCCGTCTTCTCCGTACGCGTCCCATTGTTTTTCGGTGGTGGGGTTAGAGCGGACGAAACCGGGTGCGATATTGTTCACCGTGATGCCCCAGGGCCCGAGTTCGTGTGCAAGCTGTCGCGTCAGGCCGATCTGCCCAGCCTTGGCTGAGGCATAAGCCTGAATTCCAGTAAGACTGATGCCAAGGCCAGCGCCGCTCGATATGTTAATGATGCGACCGTAGCGCGCGGCCTTCATTGCCGGCGCGACCGCTTGGCTGCAATAAAAGGCGCCGTCAAGATTTACGGCGAAGATCGCGCGCCAATCAGTCTCGGAGACGTCTTCAAGTGGACGACCGACTTGACCGATCACTCCGCCTGCATCGTTCACCAAAATGTGGATGGGGCTTCCGCTGGTCTTTAATACTTGGCTGACCATACCTCGCACGGACTCGCGATCGCTCACATCGAGCACGCAAACCTGAAGCGGCGTTCCCTGTTCTTTGGCCAACCGCGCCGTTTCGTCTAGCTGATCCTTTAGTATGTCGCAGGCCAGCACGCGCGCACCAAGGTTCGCAAAATTCAGCGCGATGGCGCGACCGAAGCCGTGTGCCGCACCGGTGACAATTGCTGTTCGACCGTCAAAGCGAATCTGCATCGAGTGCACTCACGTTCAGAATACATGCTCCCGCAGGGCATAACACGGAGACGAAGGGCAAACTGACCGTTCTGCCACGTCAAGTTGTTGAGAAGCTACGGCCGCGGACGCTCTCAACGCCGCGCATCAGCGAAACGAGATGTTCGATGTGGGGAATGGCGCCTCCGGCAGGTTGCGAACAGCACGACCCATCGCACTCTGTCCCAGATCAGAATCCGTTGCGGCGCGACAATTCCGTCGCCGGTCAGCACCACGGGCCTTCCAACGCCTCACGCGTCTCCTCGACACCGATGCGCCACACCTTCATCATCTGATCGTCAGGTTTCTGGTAAGCGCCGCCGAAATTGCCGTCGCCCAAGTATGTCCTCACGCCGGCAGCATCCATCATGCGCATACGCGCGATTTCGATCATCGGTTTCTGGGCGTCCGGCAGCTTCACGCCTTCTATCCGCGTCCACGGAAAATTCTCCATCCACGAAGCGTGTGACGCGACGGAATCGATGGCCGCTATCGCGGCCGCAGTCTTTGGCGCGTTCCACCAGTTATGCCACTTGACGGTTACACCCGGATGATCGTTCATCCATTCTTGCAGGATCGAGCCGCCAGGAATATTGCCGCCGTGGCCGTTTACGAAGAGAACGTGCGTGAAACCGGCGCCGGCAAGGCTCTCGAGGACGTCCGCGACGATGCGCTGGTAGGTGTCGAGGCGAAGACTGATGCTGCCGGGATAATGGCGAAAATAAGGCGTGATGCCATAATTGAGAACGGGAAACACGGGCACGCCGAGCGGCTCTGCCGCTTCGCACGCAACACGTTCAGCGAGAATGGCGTCAACAGCCAGACTCAGATATCCGTGCTGCTCTGTGCTGCCCACGGGTACGACGGCGCGACCATCCTGCTGCAGCTTTTTTTCGACTTGCATCCAGTTCATGCCGGCGATTTTCATCTGCGTTGTCCGGGAACTCTAAGTCACGCCGAACGCCTTCGTCAAGGTTGGTAGCCCGCAAAGTCTCCGGCGAAGTTTCGGCCCGGGCGGGAAATTTGTGGCGACGAAAGTCATAGCTGAGTCGTTATGGTCTCCAGACCATGCGAGGATGACCCTGTTTCTACGCGCCACAAAACAAACGCGCAGAGCACGGCGAGCGCCGCAATCGCCGTGAACATCAACAGGCCAGCGTGGTAGCCGCCCGCGTTGGTCGCGCTCGCCAGCCAGTGATCGTTCGCCCAGCCGATCATCAGATTGATGACGACGAGTCCTATCTGCTGCACCGTGTCCAACATCCCGTTGGCGAGACCGAGCCGCGATTTGTCTACTACATAGACGAGCGCCGGCCACATCACGGCTGGCACGAGCGCGAAAGCCACGCCCATCATGGCCATCGGAATCGCCGGCGGGATGTTTGTGAATCCCAGCATCGGAAACACGGGCACAATGAGCAGTGAACCGAACATCATGAGCAGAGAACGGTGCGCGTACCGATCAACCAGCAGGCCGAAGATCGGCATGCCGATCAGCGAGAAGAACGGCTCCATACCCACGAGCAGCGACGCGGTCTGCGGTGACAAGTGCCGTGCCTCGATCAGGAATTTCTGCCCGAAGGTCTCAAACGGAAAGATACAACCGTAGAAAGCGAAGCATAGTGCGGCAATCAGCCAGAACGATCGATTGAAGCGGAACACTTCGCCGAGCCGAATCTTCGCGGCCCGTGCGCTATGTCCCAGGGTAAATCGCCGCTCGCCGCGGGCGTCAAGCATCCAGTAGAGCGCGACTCCGAGGATGCAGAACCCACCAAAACCGACACCGAGGAGAAGAGGCCAGCGCCAATACCTATAAACAGCGGGCGCCCATGCAGGTGAGATTTGCGCACTGAGTGATCCCAGCCGAGCTGCCGATCCCCGGAGACCAAACGCCAGGCTCAAGCCGTCGTGCCAGAACCACCTGGCCACGCCGACGTTCGCGGTCAGCGCCAATGCTTCGCCGCCGGAGCCTACCAGCAGGCGGCCTGCCGCCATGATGCGGAGCCGTGGGCTCAGCGCGGTGATGGCGAGTCCGATGAAGATCAGCACGCCGAAAATCGAAAGCGACTTTCGCGTGCCCAACCGATCGATGATGACGCCGCAGACGAGCATAGCAACGATGTTGGGAAAACTATAGACGGCTTGAAGCAAGCCGATGTCGGTATTCGAAAAGTGGAGTTGGCGGTTGAGCAGCGGCGCGAGCGGCCCGATGTAGTCGAATGCATAGTAACCGCCGTAACAGGCGAGGCCAATC
>DATEGW010000061.1:0-2460 GCA_035279845.1 Candidatus Acidiferrales bacterium
CTTGACGCCTTGCCCTTTGCGTCCGCTGACTTCGACATACGGCTTCTTCGCTTCCTCTTCGGAAAGCTGATAGCCCATTTCGGCGGCACAACGCGGCGTCAGCGCGACCATCTCGTAGGAAAAATGCACGGAGCGATCCGCTTCGGAGTTAAATCCCAGAGCGCGCAATCCAGCGACGACAACTTGTTGCGGATACGTTTGCCGCGAGTCAATAACGTTAAACACCTCCTGAGCGCGGCCGAATGCCGGAGCGTCAAGCGGCTCGTCTTCGCTGGAGGTGACCCAAAGTGTTCTTCCGTCGGAATACGTAAGGAATGGCGCGTAGTAAAAATCCTTTCCGAGCAAGCCGAATTTCCAAAGCTGATAGGCGATGTCTTTTCCAACATAAGTTACGGTGCCATTCGAGCGGACGATTATCTTTGCCTCGGCCTCGTCGTTGGGATCCTCCGGTTGATCCGAATTGCTTTCTGACGGCAGCCGCATGATCCAGCAACCCGCGTTTTTTCCGGTTGTGGCTTTGTGGATTGCACCGCGCTCGATGAGTTTCTGAAACGCGGCATCCCAGAATTTCAGGTGGAGAATTTCGCTCTCGCGGGGCAGCAGGTCGTATTCGATTTCGAGCCGGCTCATGGTTTTCAGATGGCAACGCACAATGGCGGTGGAGACTATTTCGGCAATTTCCGCGGCGTCGCCGGCGCCGTGCTCGATGGCCTTGAGTGTTTCACCGCGCAATTCCATGCGGGACTTGTCCTCGTCAAGAAATTGCGTGACGCGCGCGTACAAATCCCAACATAGATAATCAAATTGTGGCTGGGCGGCGAGTGCACGGACTCCGGATACTGTTTGCTTTTCCAGATGGATGAATGCCAGAACAACGTCGGCGACCTGCACTCCAGTGTTGTCGATATAGTTTTGGACTTCGACGCGGCGACCGTTGTATCGCAATAGGCGAACAAAAGCATCGCCGAGGACGGCGTTGCGCAGGTGGCCGATGTGCGCTGCCTTGTTGGGATTTATATTCGTGTGCTCGACAATCGCTTTGGGCGAATTGGCCGATGCACGAACCGCTTCGCGTCCCACGGATAAAGACGCTTCGCGAAAAAATATGGCGCGGTCGAGGTAAGCATTCAAATATCCGGCGCCCGCGATGTCAATGCGCTCCACGCCGTCAATCTTTTCGATGGTTGACGCGATTTCCTGCGCGATTTGTCGCGGCGCGCGCTTCAGGCGTTTTGCTAGTTCGAAGCATACCGGCGAAGCGATCTCGCCCATTTCGATTTTCGGTGGGCCCTCCGTGACGACGTTGATGACGATGTCGTATTTCGCGCGGATAAAGGCGGCCAATGAATCGCGGACGCGCTTTTCAATTGGTTGATACACAATTCTCTTTTCGCAAAAAAGGGTAAGTGATTATAGGGGGTTCGCAAGACACAGTCAAAATGCGCATCACCCTGCTGCTGTCCGGTTCTGCGAGGCGACGATATCGGCCCCTACAATGGGAGGTGCGCAGACTCGTGCGCCCGGAAGGAACCGAGGATGCGAACTTCGGCGGCGCAGGCGCGCAATTCGTCGAGGGCGGTGGCGGTCTCGGGATCGTGAAGAGCGGCCTGCAGGTCGAGATAAAAACAGTATTGCCATGGGCGGCCGGGGATGGGCCGGCTCTCGATTTTGAGAAGGTTAATTTCGCGGTGGGCAAAAATAGCGAGCGCGCGGTGCAGCGCTCCGGGTTGATGAGGGAGCTGGATCACGAGGGAAAGTTTATTGGCGCGGGCGTGGTGCTCATTGGCATGCCTGAGCGGTTGGGGCAAGGGCGCGAGAAGCAGGAAGCGTGTGTAGTTTTCGCGATGGTCCTCGATGTGTTCGAGCAGGATTTTGCCGCCGTAGATTTCAGCGGCGCGTTTGGCGGCGATGGCGGCGCGCGAGGGATCGTTGGCGGCAACGACTTCGCGAACGCTGCCGGCCGTGTCGAGCGAAGCCACGCGCTGGAGCTGCGGATGCGCGCGGAAGAGATGTTCGCACTGCGCGAGCGCGACAGGATGCGATTGCACGGAGGCAAGACGGTCGAGCGTAGCGTGCCGTGTTCCGATCAGGTGAAGTCCGATCGGGTGGATCACTTCCGCGACGATGTGCAGATGGCTCTCGAGAAGCAGATCGTATGATTTGTGGACCGAGCCAGCGAGGGTATTTTCAATGGGCGCAAGTGCGTAGTCCGCAGCACCGTCGGCGACGGCCGAAAAAAGCGATTCGAAGGAAGGGCGTGGAACCGCTTCGATGTTTTCGCCGAGGAGGCGCACGGCGGCTTCTTCGCTGAAGGCCCCGCGCTCTCCTTGGAACGCTATGCGGGGAGTGGTGGAGGAAACGGTCATGGCACGAAGAAGATCATACTACAGCGCGTTTCGTAGAGTGGGGACGGGCGATGCGGAGATCGCAAACGTGGTTGTGGGGTGCGAAGTTGGCGCG
>DATEGW010000062.1:0-31873 GCA_035279845.1 Candidatus Acidiferrales bacterium
TTCATTGCGGGCATTTTGCTGGTGAGCGCGAGGGCGTTGATCGTGGGATTGCTAGCTCTAGTTGAGAAATTCCGGCCTTCGCCGCCGGGCTATCCCGACTACCAGCCGTCCGCTACTGTCTTGATTCCTGCATACAACGAAGAGAGCGTGATCGTTCATACGGTACGTGCCGCGCTCGCCTCCGCGTATCCCAGGCTCGAAGTGCTTGTTGTGGATGACGGCTCATCGGATCGTACGGCGGAATTGGTACGAAGGGATTTCAGCGACGACCCACGCGTTCGTCTGCTCACGCAGCAGAACCATGGCAAGCCCGCAGCGTTAAACCATGGGTTAGCGGTAGCCGGCGGCGAAATCATTATTTCAATTGACGCCGATACGATTGTCGATCCCGAAGCGATTCCTCGGCTGGTGCGTCATTTTGCCGATCCGAAGGTTGGCGCGGTTGCCGGCAACGTGAAGGTGATAAATCGCAATAGCTGGATCACGCGCTGGCAGGCGCTCGAATACATCACGAGCCAAAATCTGGAAAAGCGCGCGTTTGACTTGCTGAATTGTATACCGGTGGTGCCGGGAGCGGCTGGGGCGTGGCGCGCCGAGCTGCTCCGCGAAAGCGGCGGCTTCTCCGGCGATACGGTGGCGGAAGACACCGATCTCACGCTCACGATTCGCCGTAATGGATGGAAGATTCTTTACGACGAAGATGCCATTGGCCGCACGGAAGTGCCGGACACAGTCGAAACGTTAATTCGCCAGAGATTTCGGTGGACGTTTGGCACGCTGCAAGCCGTGTGGAAGCATCGCGACACAACCGCCAAGCCACGTTATGGCACGCTTGGCTGGGTTGCGATTCCCAATATTTTTTTGTTTCAGATCGTCTTGCCGATGGTTTCGCCGATCATCGATTTTCTGTTTCTGTTATCTCTCGCGCTTTGGGGCTTGGCACAGTTGCGAATTGCAGCGTTACCGCAGCTTTGGACGTCGCAAGACGTGGAGCGCTCGCTTATTTTTTTCGCGCTGTTCATGGTAATTGACCTCTTCACGTGCGTTGTGGCGTTCGCGCTGGAAAAAGGCGAGGATTGGACGCTGCTCGCGCCGCTGATCATCCAGCGCTTTTATTACCGCCAAATGATGTATGTAGTGCTTTTCCGTTCGCTCAAGGAAGCTGTGCGCGGAAGGCCGGTCGGCTGGCGCGGAGTAGTTGAACCGCAAGTGCCTGAAGGAGTAGCGCACGCCTGACGGCGCGGTTACTGCGAAATCTTGAAATTCGGATCGCGAGAAATTGGTCCTGGTTTTGGGCGGTCGCCGGATTCGGCGGTGTCCGCCTCCACGCTTTGTTGTTGTTCCTCGACGTATTCCACGTGGTGATTCGCATCAACGATTTTTTGCAGCCCTATTAGAACGGGTGCTAACTGTGACGCGTGCCGCGCTTCCGTCTCATACTCCTGGTCCGTCATTTCGGAATAGCGGTCGCCGGTAATAGCTCTGTAGATGCCGTAGAGAATCAATGCAAATATGAGAAGCCCGACGACGTAGGGCATGGCCTTGTCCTTCTGTGGGGAAGCCTGACTTCCGCTGCAGCGATTATATTATTTTCGCGGTGATTTCGGCAGTTTTGCTAAGATAACTCTATCGGGCTGCATCCTGCTGCTTGGGAGCGGCACCGGAGGCTAACATGAGCGTTGTACCCCTTTCGGGCGTCGGCAAGATCACTGTGCCCGAGATTCTCTCTCGAAAATCGTTTTCGGCGGGCTGTTCTCGCCACACAAATCCTAATATTACTTGTCTAACCGCTTACGACCATCCGACTGCGCGGCTCGTGGACGAGGCCGGCGTTGACGTAGTTCTCGTTGGCGATTCGGTCGGTATGGCGGTGCTTGGATATGACAGCACGCTGCCCGTGACGATCGAAGATATGCTGCACCACATTCGCGCCGTGCGGCGCGGAGTAAAGCGCGCGTTGCTGGTTGCAGATATGCCCTATGGAAGCTTCCACGTCTCGATCGAAGATTCGGTGCGCAATGCCGTCAGGCTCGTAAAAGAAGGCGGTGCAGAAGCTGTGAAACTGGAGGGCGGTGAGCGCCGAATCGAATTGATCGCGCGGCTCGTGGAAGCTGAAATACCGGTGATGGGCCATGTGGGGCTCACACCGCAGTCGATTAACGCAATGGGCGGCTTTCACGTGCAGGGCAAATCTATCGAAGCCTCGCGACAAATCGAGCGCGACGCGCGTGCCGCTGAGAGCGCGGGAGCGTTTTCCATTGTGCTCGAATCGATTCCGCGTGAACTGGCTGCGCAAATTACAGAGAAGCTGCACATCCCGACGATCGGCATCGGTGCTGGACCCGATTGCGATGGGCAGATTCTCGTGCTGCACGATCTGCTTGGGCTCACTGCAGGCCGTGTGCCAAAATTTGCGCGCCGCTACGCCGATCTTTCCGGCATAATTTCGCAAGCGGTCACGGCTTATTGCGACGACGTGCGCGGCGGAAAATTTCCAACCGATGCCGAGTCATACCACGCGCCTGGCGCGTTACACGCCGAATCGCCTGCGCGAACGCGGCGCTAATCCTTCATCGAGGAGAGCGATCTATGGATGCTGCGGATTTTCTTGTGCTCTACGAGTACAACGCTTGGGCGAATCGGCGGATGCTCGAAGCTTGCTCTTTACTCACGCCCGACCAATTCGTTCAGGATATGAAATCGAGCTTTACCTCCGTGCGCGACACGCTGGCGCATATTTACGGAGCCGAGTTCATCTGGCTGGCACGCTGGAACTCACGCGTTCCTTCTGCTCTGCCTGCTCCGGCTGATTTCCCAATGTTCGAATCGATCCGCAGCAAGCTCACGGGAATAGATCGCTCACTAATCGATTTTGTCGCCCGCCTGACGCCAGAAACTCTTTCGCGCGATCTCCAATACAAAATGACGAACGGGACGCCGCAATCGGGGCCGCTCGGACCGATGCTGCAGCATGTGGCAAACCACGGCACATACCATCGCGGACAAGTGACGACGATGCTTCGTCAACTTGGGCGGAAGGCTGTGTCCACTGACTTGATTTACTATCATCGCGAGCTTGCGGCGCGGGCGACCGCCTGACCCACGCACGATGGAAATCGTCCGCACGATTGACTGGATGAAGCAGGTTTGCCGCGGTGCACGCGCCCGAGAGCACGTTTTAGGCTTTGTGCCGACGATGGGCGCCATTCACGAAGGGCATCTTTCGCTCGTGCGCGAAGCGAAGAGCCGGTGCTCGCGCGTGGTTGTGTCGATCTTCGTCAATCCCGCGCAATTTGGGCCATCAGAGGACCTCACAAAATATCCGCGGCCTTTTAAAGCCGACTGCACCGCCCTCGAAAGTCTTGGTGTCGACTACGTTTTTGCTCCGTCGGCTAACGAGATGTACCCCAAAGGATTTTCGGCAGCAGTTTCTGTGGACGGCATAGGCGATCGATTGGAGGGACGCTCGCGGCCCGGGCATTTTTGCGGCGTTGCCACCGTGGTGCTGAAGCTATTTGAAATCGTTCAGCCGAATTTCGCATTCTTTGGCCGGAAAGACGCGCAGCAGCAGGCATTGATCCGCCAGATGGTTCGAGACCTTGATCTTGATGCGCAGATCGTCACATGCCCGATCGTCCGCGAAGCTGACGGTCTAGCGCTTTCTTCGCGAAATATCTATCTCAACGGCACTGATCGGCGCGCTGCGTCAATTCTCTATCGATCACTCGTAGCTTTGCGCGAACAGATCGATCGCGGCGAACGTGATATTGCGCAGTTATTGGCGACAATGCAGAAAGCACTCGCGCGCGAGCCGGCCGTGATATTGGACTATGCCGAGATCGTCGATGCGGAAACTTTCGACAAAGTAATGAACTTGCGCGGTAGTTGTTTCGCTGTGCTCGCCGCCAAAGTTAGTGGAACGCGTCTGATCGACAACGCACTGATCGAGCAGACGGACGATTGTTTCACTGTCAGCCTATAATCTTGCGCGATTAGCCCTGTTCGACTGCGGCAAGAACTTCAGCGGCGTGGCCTTTGGCGGTTACCTTTTCCCAGACGCGAAGAATTACTCCGTCAGGGCCGATCCAGTAGGTGATTCGCGCGATCCCGAGGAAACTTTTGCCCAAAAAGCTCTTCATACGGGCGGCGTCATAGGCGTCGATCACTTTGTGTTCGGTGTCCGCCAACAGAGGGAAGTTCAGATTGTATTTTTTCTTGAATTTCGTCTGTGCCTCGGTGGAATCGCCGCTGCAACCGATGATTGCCGTATTCAGCTTGTCAAATTTCGGAATGCGGTCGCGAAATTCCGTCGCTTCATTTGTGCAGCCGGGAGTATTGGCTTTCGGATAGAAATAAAGAATCACGTTTTTGTCGGCGTAATCGCCCAGCGAGAGAATTCGGCCATCGTCAGCCGTAGCGCGGAAAGTTGGCGCCCGTTCACCCTTTTTGGGCATCTTTTTCATCCTCACTACTCCTTACGTGAGCAACCGCTTCAGAATTTCATTCACCGCCTGCGGATTCGCCTGTCCGCGCGTTTCGCGCATCACTTGTCCGACGAAAAACTTGAACACACCTTCGTTTCCCGCGCGGTATTTCGCAACATTATCCGGATTCTTCGCAATCACATCGTGCGCTGCCTTCTCGATGGCGCCGGTATCCGTGATTTGAGCCAGCCCTTCGGCCGCGATGATCTCCGCCGCACGTTTACCGGTCTCAAACATTTGCGCGAACACTTTCTTCCCGCTTGCAGCGGTAATTTCGCCTTTTTCTACCCTCGCGAGCAGTTCGGCCAAAGCAGAAGGCGTAACCGGACACGCCTCAATCTCCTTGCCTGCATCGTTCAGCCGCCGCAGCAACTCTACCGAAATCCAGTTCGCCGCAGACTTCGCCGGGGCGCCCGCTTTCACGCATGCCTCAAAATAATCGCCGAGAGTGCGCGTCGCGGTGAGAACGCCGGCATCATAGGCGGTCACCCCGTAATCGCGCAAAAAACGTGTGACCTTCGCCGCCGGCAATTCCGGCATCGCAGAGCGTACATCCTCAATTTCGCAATCACTCAGCACAACGGGTAACAGATCAGGATCCGGGAAATAGCGGTAATCGTGAGCGAATTCTTTTGAACGCATCGGGTCGGTACGCCCGGCCGCAACGTTCCACAGACGCGTTTCCTGCGCAACCTTGCCACCGGATTCGATCAGGCCTATTTGCCGCTCGATTTCATATTCGAGCGCATGCGTCAGATACCGAAACGAGTTCAAGTTCTTCACTTCCGCCTTGGTGCCGAACTTTTCCGCACCGCGTATTCGCACACTGACGTTCGCATCGCAACGCAACGAGCCCTCTTCCATGTTGCAGTCGCTTACTTCGGCGTATTCGAGGACCTGCTTGAGAGTATTCAGATACGCGTAGGCTTCAGCCGGCGCGCGCAAGTCGGGTTCAGACACGATTTCTATCAGCGGCACACCGCAGCGGTTAAAATCGATGTAGCTCCACGATGCCGAATCCGGGAAGCCTTCGTGCTGGCTTTTGCCTGCGTCATCTTCCATATGAAGGCGAGTGATCCCGATGCGCTTTGACGTGCCTTCGACGCTGATCTCCAGTTCGCCTGCGGTCGCCAGTGGCAGCTCGTACATCGAAATCTGATATCCCTTCGGCAGGTCGGGATAGAAATAATTCTTCCGCGCAAAGATCGACCGCTGCTGCAGCGTGCATCCCAGCGCCAGCGATGCACGGCATGCGAGTGAGAGCGCCTTCTTGTTCAGTACCGGCAGCGCACCCGGAAGACCAAGGCACACAGGGCACGTGTTTGAGTTGGGAACTGCGCCAAATTTAGTCGAGCAAGCGCAAAAAGCCTTCGTCAATGTACTGAGTTGCGCGTGCACCTCGAGTCCGATAACTACCTCGTACCGGGCCATCACCTCAGGTGCAATGTGCGCCATCTCTTCGACTGTTCGAGCCATAAGACATGGATTATAACATTTGACGAGCGAATCATGTGTTGACCGCCCTGAGGTCTTGGAATAGAGTCTCGCCACGTTCGGCGGAAATTCGCATGCGCGAATATCGCCCATAGGGGCTTGTACGTCGTGAATACGAGTTTGCCGAAGAGATACGAAACTACCGTCGTTGCCATACTCTTTTTCACATGGGGCACGGTCTTCCTGGACCGCATGTCACAGTTGTATCTCGCTCCTTACTTCGCTCCGGAATTTCACCTCTCCGAATCGCAAGTGGGATTCCTCGCGTCCGCCGTCGCCGTATCATGGGCCCTTTCGTCGCTGGTCTTCGGCGCCGTCTCCGACCGATTCGGGCGGCGCACCGTCTTAATCCCAGGTGTATTGATTTTCTCGCTGCTTTCATGGCTCTCCGGCATGGCACACAGTTTTCACCAACTGTTCCTCATCCGCGCGCTGATGGGAGTGGCCGAGGGCCCCTGCTGGACGGTGATCAACGCCATCAATGAAGAAACGTCGGACCCCGCACATCGCGGACGGAACGTGGGAATCGTTGTCAGTGCGGCCGCACTGATTGGCCTGTTTGTCGCACCGATCCTGACGACTCAGGTCGCCGCGCATCTTGGTTGGCGCTGGGGTTTTTTTATCGCTGGCGCACCCGGGTTACTAATGGCGTTCCTGTTGTGGAAGTTTGTACGTGAACCTAAGCACGCCGCCGAAGCCGAGGACGTTCATGGCGCCATATCGCCCGCAAGTTATCTGGCCATTCTGAAATTCCCCAACATAGGGCTCTGCTGCGTAGGCGCCGCGGGATTCATGGGATGGCTATTCCTGCAGAACGTGTTCGCACCTCTTTACATCACCGAAGCGGCACATCAGCCGGGCACGACGGCCGGCTTTCTCCTGGGCGCGGCTGGTCTTGGGAGCTTTTTCATCGGCTTGGTATTCCCGGCGCTTTCCGATCGCATAGGCCGCAAGTCGGCATTGTTAATTTCGGCCGTTCTTTCAGCGATTCTCCCTGTGGCGCTTTGCGTGCCGAGTCTTTACTCGCATCTATGGCTGCTGGCAGGAATCCTCTTCCTCACGCAAGGGGGACAGGCGATGGCGTCGCTGGTTGTAGTGCTGATGCCCGCCGAAAGCGTGCCGCCACAATTCATCGCCACGGCGATCGGCATGACGACGCTCGTCGGCGAAATTCTTGGCGGAGCGTTCGCACCTACTTTGGGCGGAGCAATGGCGGAAAAATTCAGTCTCGCGACCCCTCTGTGGATGGCGTCCGGATGCATGATTCTAGTGGTCATCGCGGGCCTGTTTTTTCACGAAACTCCGCGGCCGAAGTCGAAAATCGAAGAATTCGGCCACGGAAGTTTCGCGGACCCTAGTCTTTCGGCTTAGCGACTCCCTCCCCATACGTATCGAATACCCAGCCGGTAGTTATAGCCGAGCGCCGGATAGCCGATTGCATCCTGATAGTGCTTGTCGAACAGGTTCTGTACGTGCGCAGTGAACGAAACGCCGTACCGCAGCGGAACGATTGCCGATGTGTCCCAGCGGACATAGCCCGGATTACTCGTAATTTGTAGACCGAGAAAATCGCTGTCCGTGCGCCGTCCGACAAAATAGCCCGTCACATTCCAGTTCGCACCGCGGAAATGTGCGTTTACGAAAAGGTTCGCGGAATTCAGCGGTCGTTTGAGCAGCCGATTACCTGGTACGAGCGCAGGATCGCTCGCATAGGGCGATTCAAGCACCCGTGAATCGTCGTAAGAATACGTGCCGCCAAGATCCAGCCATCGTGCTGCGCGCACACTGACCGAAGAGTCGGCGCCGAAAGCCCGCGCTTTGTCCGTGTTGAAGTAGCTGCCAAAGAATGCAGGGCAGCTCTGTGGGAGGTTGTTGGGCGTTGGTCCTGACGCGAAACTCACAATATTTCGGAAATCGTTGTGAAAGTAGGTTGATGTAACGCGCACACGGCCCGAGTCAAGATACTGCTCAATTCCCGCGTCAAAGGTCGAGCTTTGCTCCGGCTTCAGAGCAGGTGTGCAATCAGCCGGAAAAAGCGGCGGCTCTTTAATTCCCTGACCATAGGACGCAAGCACGCGTGTATCTCCCCAGAAGCCTCGGCCAGAGCGCACAGCATACGTAGCGCCCACCCGTGGCACGAAATGCGTTCCGTACGAATCATTTGCCTCCACTCGTGCCCCGGCGACCGCGGTGAGGCGACGCGTCGCCTGATACCGCAGTTCGAGGTATCCCGCATTGTCGTGTCTGCCGCGCACGCCTCCCGTCTCATTCTCGAAGTAATAGCCCGCGGTGAGACCACCCCGCGCGAATTGATAAGTCGAGCGGGCATCGATTCCTGCGCGATTGAACTTCGCTACGCTCGAAAAGTCGAAGGAAGGCTCATCGATTGCGTCCTGATGGCGTGATTCAAACCCCTGCACATGTGTCTGCCAGTGTTCGCCAGATGCGAAATCCCAACTCAAGCCGGATGCGAAATCGTGCAGCCCGCTGTGTCCGCCGGGCGTCACGGCGAAAGGTACTGTTGGAAACAAGGTCTGCCCTGGTTGCCCGGCGTCGCTTGTTTCGTTGCGAAGTGTCGCCCTTAGCGTGTTTGTATCGGAGAATTTCCAGCCGAAATTGCCGGAGAGCGTCGTGTCGCGAAAGTAGGGATAGTCGTCGCCTGGATTGTTCTGTAGCGTGGCCGTGCTAGGAGGCTGACCTCGCGTTGTGAAATACCCCGCGCCGACGGAATAGTCGAAATGGCCGGCTATGCCGCTCAGTTGGCCGCTACCCGCGCCCGTACCGAACGTTCCGCCCTGGCCTTGCAACACAAGTTGTGGCGTGTTCGTCGATCCGCGATGCGTCAGAATATCGACCACGCCAGTCATTGCATCCGAGCCATAGAGCGCGCTGGCCGCGCCGTGCACGACTTCCACTTTATCGACACTGTCTGTGGTGGAGTCGGAAAGATCGATCGAAATTCCTGGCAGGCTCACGTCTGCCGGCACGCCGTCGATCATCACCCGCGTGAAGTTCGAATTTCCTCCATCGAGAAATAGCGACATCGTGCCGCCTTCCGGTCCAAGCTGTGAAAATGCAACGCCAGGCACAGTCGCAAGGAGGGGCGCTAGCCATATCTGCTGCTCCCGTTCGATGTCCTGCCTCGTCAGCACATCGACAGGTGCTACAACGCGCACCGATGCTTGCGCTTCCGCCTCAGCGGCGACGACGACATTTGACGACATGGTAGCCAGTTCGAGGCGCGAGTCCAGGATCTGATCCTCGCCCGGTTTAAGCGTCAAATTCCGCGCGGCGAGGGTGAAATTCGGTGCAGAAATTGTAACTCGATAAGAGCCGGCGGAAAGCGTGATGGAAAATCGGCCCTCGGAGCCGCTTTGTGTCGATTGTGTGGAATCGGGGTGATCGAGCAACTGTGCGGTGATTGTTGCGCCTTCAACTGCCGCACCGCTCGGGTCGGTTAATACCCCGTGTACGGTTGCTTTCGATTGCCCAAAGGAGACTCCGGGAACTAGCGCCAGAACAAGCAGGAATGCAGCGGGAAGAGCTAAACGGCATGAACGCTTCATGGTTTCCTCCTCTCCCTCTCGCGCGGGAGTTGAAGGTTGTCCCTTTCGCATCGCGCAAACTGCGCGGTCGTTAGGGGTGAGACTCCGTCGGTCTCCTGGCTTGGCGAAGCGATGCGCGGCGTGGCCTTCCCAACGTGCCGGCGAATCTGAGAGATTCGCTGGCGCACCAGTGGCACGAGCCGATACTTTTTCGCCTTACAGTCGCGCGGCGGCGACGGATTTGCACCGTCTTCCCGGGCACGGAGTCTCGGGTGATTGTGGACAGCGCCTTTTCAGCGCTGCGCGTGGCACAGACGTTCCCATGCCACTCTTATGCGTCTACAAAAACTCGGCGCGGTCAGTAATTCGATCGCAACGACACTCGCGGCCGCCCATTTGGCCTTAATTCAATTTCGAGCGGCACGTCGAAAATCTCTTCCAAAAGTTCACGATCGTACACTTCGGCAGGCGTCCCGGTACGGAAGCATTTGCCGTTGTGCAGCAGCACGATTTGATCGGCGAATTCCGCCGCCAAATCCAGTTCATGCGTCACAACGAGCACGGTGTGCCGGTTTTCATCGGCCAACCGCCGCAATCGCCTAAGCAATTCGATTTTTCCTCCGATGTCCAGATGCTGTGTCGGTTCATCCAGCAACAACAATGATGGTTGCTGTGCCATCGCACGTGCCAAAATCACTCGCTGTTTTTGTCCACCGGACAGCTCGTCCATCCAGTAATCCCGAAACGATGCCGCGCCAACCTGCGCCAGTGCGTTGGTGGCCATCACACAATCCTGCTCAGATTCGAAACGCAATCGACGGCCGTAGGGATAACGTCCCTGTAAGACGAATTCCCATACTCGCAATGGAAATAGGAGTTGGCTCTCTTGCTGCACGAGCGCTATTTTTTGCGCGCGGACTTTCGCATCGAGTGACGTGATTTCCGATCCATCCACTTCAACGCGACCTGCCAGCGGTCTCATAATGCCCGCAAGCAGGCGCAGTAGCGTCGACTTCCCGCTAGCGTTGGGGCCAAGAACCGCAACGAGATCGTGCCGCCCGGCTTCGAAGCTCACCGGACCAAGCATAAATTCCGGCGCTGATCGGTCTGTCGCGGAATATGCATAGCTGACCTGCTCCACGCGAAGACGAACGGTGGCCTCGGCGTCAGCTGCAGAAGCGCCTATAGAAGAAGCGCTCAACGCACCCTCCGCCGCATCAGATAGATGAACACCGGCGCGCCGGCCAGAGCCGTCATCGCTCCGACGGGAATTTCAGTCGTGCCAAGCACGGTGCGTGCAAGCATGTCCGCA
The DNA here is from genome assembly GCA_035279845.1 of Candidatus Acidiferrales bacterium. Lineage (GTDB taxonomy): Bacteria > Acidobacteriota > Terriglobia > Acidiferrales > UBA7541 > Palsa-295. The sequence goes on from DATEGW010000062.1 coordinate 10,836, forward strand.
ACCACAATCAAAATTGCGCCGCCAATCGCGGACGTTGGCACAAGCAGACGATAATCTGTCCCGAAGAGCATTCGCATCACGTGCGGCACAAGCAGGCCCACGTAACCAATCGAACCGCTCACCGAAACCGCGAGTCCCGTAAGTATCGATGACGCCACATAAACGACGAGCTTCACCCGGCGAACGTTCACGCCAAGGTGGCGCGCCTCCTGCTCGCCGGTCAAAATCAGATTCAAGTCAGAGGTTGTCGTATAGATGCATCCCGCTGCGACGATCAGTATAAGAAATAGCCATTTCAGGCCGATCACCGGCGGCGTTTGCAGATCGCCCATCACCCAGAATGCAATACCGCGCAAATCGCGCCCGCTGAGCGTCGTCATCAGAAACATGATCACGGCCGAAAGAAACGAAGTCATGATGATCCCCGCCAGCAGCAGCGTCGCTGCGTCGAGTTGTCCGCCGCGGCGTCCAAGCAAAAATACAATGGCGATCGTGACGCCTGCACCAACAAACGATGCGATCTGAATTGCACCGGCGACGTGCGGCGTAAAAATCAAGCTCATGATCGCGCCCAAAGCTGCACCGCTCGAAACGCCAAGCACGTAAGGATCGGCTAGAGGATTGCGCAGGAGCGCCTGAAATCCCGCGCCGGCCGTGGACAAAGCCGCTCCTACGATGATTCCGAGCGCGATGCGCGGTAGCCTCAATCCAAACACCACCAGCAGAAACGTGGAAGGAGTCTGATCTGTTCGTCCGGCCATCCGATCGAAAAGCGTGGTCACGATTTCCGGAACGGTGATGGGATACGCGCCCATCCGTAGCGAAATCACCACCGTGATGAAAAGCAGTACCAGCAGCATGCCGCAAATGGCGAGCACGCGGCGCGACGTAAGCGGCTTCATTGATTCACCGCCGGCACAAACACATCGGGATGCACCGCGTGCGCAAGCTGTTCGATCGCGTCAACCAATCCCGGGGACGGCCGGTCAAATTTGTCGCTCACCGTCACGATGCGGCCGAGCTTCACGGCCATAAGATTTTTCCACTGCGGACTCGAGCGCAGATCATCCGCCTGGCTCGTATCTCCTGGATAGTCGGCCGTTACCACGATGTAATCCGGCTGAATTCTGAGAATTTCCTCAAAGCTCGGCTGCGGCCAATTCTGGTCTGTCACAAGCACTGATTCGGCTCCAGCCCAACGCAAGGCGTCCGCGATAAATGTGTTAACGCCAATTGAATATGGTGGCGACACCGATACGAGAAAAAGCACATGAGAGGGCGGCTGGTCGGCGACCTTTGCTTGCAACTTATCAAGCCGCGCGCGCAAACTCATCTTCAGCGCTTCGGCTTGCGAGTTTGCCCCGATCAAGCCGCCGATTTCCGTAATCGAATCCAGCATTTGCCGAACCGTATGCGGATACGTCGTGTAGACGGGGACGCCAACTTTTAGCAGAGCATCGGCCGTTTCCGGAACATTAATCGAGGCGCTGGCGAGAATAAGATCCGGATGCAGGCCGACAATCGCTTCAAGGCTCGGGTCCTGCGGATTCCCGACGTGCGGCTTCGACTTCGCCGCCGGCGGCGTATCACACAGATTCGTGTCGCCAACGAGTCGATCGCCAGCGCCAAGGGCATAAATGATCTCGGTCAGATTCGGCGCGAGGGAGACGATGCGGCGCACGTTTGTTGACACGGTCATTTTCCGCCCGACCTCGTCCGTTACCTGTCGTTCGCCCCGCGTGCTGGAGGTTTGAGCGATGGGAATCGCAAAAGCGGTCCGCACGCACAGCCCCACGAGCAGCGTCGCCAGCACGATTAGCCGCTTCCGCATCGAAAAGTTTCTCCAAAAATACAAAAGCCTCGCGGAATGATGGCGAGGCTTCACCGCACTCTCTCTCGCGAAGAGTGGGCGCGCTCCGGCTAGGCAGGTATCCTGACTTTCGGCCTCTCGGGTTGCGCAAAACTGCCGCAAGGCGAAAACATAAGCGCCGCGTCCCGTTTTTGGGGTCCTTCCCAGCCGCATCCCCGCGACCAGTGGATTCGCAGCGCCGGCCGATCACAGTGGCGGGACCGTGGCCGATTTGCACGGCCTTCCTTACCTCGGACGCATTCATAGATTCCGAGGGGTCTCTGCCATTAGCCAGCTAAATTGTTCACGCCGAGTGTATGATGCGGGCCCGAAGGCTGTCAAACGCGGAGTCGAAGTGGGAGAGCCTACTCACATCGTATCCCCCTGGCGCGGTTGAAATGCTTGAGTGAGAAGTGTGTTCTACGCGTCGGCGCGTTGCGCAATCAGATTACGGTTCGCCGACGTGGACGTGAAGTTTGTGTCCGCATCTCTGGCCGCCAGAAAACTCTTGAAAAGGTGGTACCAATAGACGGCTGGAATCGAACGCGTGAAGAGTTCCATCACTGTATCGGCGGCGTTTTTGCCGTCGAGCTCCTTGGAAAAGAACGGAAGGAAATCGATCGAGTCGAATTTGGCGAGGCTTTCCATGGCAGCGGGAATTTCGGCCTCATGTTCGACAATAAAAGAATCGATTTTTCTGATGGAATTCCCATCCAGTGTGCCGAGCACTCCTTCGCCGTCGGCAAGCAGGTCGGGATGCTTCTTGAAAAGTTTCACGAGCGTTTTTCCGTAAAACTGAGCGCGGCCGATGAGATCGGCGAGCCTGAAATCCAAGTGGTCGTGAATGGCTTCAATTTCCGGCGCGTAAATCACTTTAAGGCCTTTTCGGGTGAGACGGACGCCGAGCTCGGTGTCTTCGCCGACGCGGAAATTAGCGTCGAAACTACCGGCTGCGAGGACGAGGTCGCGGCGGACGGAAATGTTGCAAGTAATGAAGAATGAGTGGTTTGTATAAATTCCCGGCTTCAGGCCAACCTGAGGAAAAAGGAACGGTTGGCTACTTAAAAACCACGTTAATGCACGCTTTTTGGCCGCTTCTGGATACTTAAAATGGCCTAAAATCGCTATTTTTTGGTTAGCGTGGGCCCGCTGCAATTCCAGGTGCTGCGCCAGCAGATCGCGGCCGGCTATCGTGTCATCATTGATCAGGAGCAAATACTTGCTACGAGCACACTCAACTCCTAGCCGCCGGGCGGCGCCAGCTCCACCATTTTTCTGCTGGAGATAGTGGAAATCGTGACGTGGTTTGTGCCTGGCGCAAAGCTCGCTGGTGCCGTCCACGCTGCCGTCATCGACCACGATCACCTCAAAGCGGTGCGGCGAGAGCGATTGGCGATTGAGGGCGCCCAAGCAATCGGCTAGAACGTCCACGCGGTTAAAGGTGGGGATCACGACGGAAAAATCGAGCTTTGCGTTCTTCCGCGCGTTGCGGCTAACGGCCGGCTTCGCCGAAAGTTGTGGAACGACGGCGGGTGCGGTCGCCAGTTCCGCCGACCGAGCCGGAGGAGCGGAAGTTTCGGCAAAAACAGTCGCTGAGAACTGCCTGGCCTCGCACCGAAACTCCTCCGAACCTTTGATTTCGCCGAGCGCGCGATATGTTCGCTCCATCGCTTCCGCAACGCCCACCATGCCGCCGAAGAAAATGCTGCGCGATACTGTATGCGAAAAATAATTAAATACATGACGCAGTTGCCGACGCGCTTCGGCAGAATTCCCCTGCGCGAGCAAGTGCTCAGCCGCGCGCGAATAGGCAAGCACACGGACGGCGTGGCGGTCGCGCCCGGGCTGATAAGTGGAAACTTCCAGGAACATGGCTTCGACAAGGCGCATGGACCACACATGCGATGGATCATACGGCTGCGGTTTTATCGTCCGCGCTCGATCTAGAATCGTTCGCAAAGCTATATCCATCGCTGCCTTCGAGAAGTGCTTTTCGGCATGTGCCCGGCTAGTCTTCGAGAGCTTTTCCCATAGCTCGCGATTCGAGTAGAGTTTCACCACGGCGGCTGCAAATGCCTGCGGATCGTCGGCGATAAGAGCCGTCTCGCCGGAAACGAAATTCGCGCCGTCAGCTCCTTTTGTATTCGTCACGATCGGCAATCCATGCGCAATGGCGTGCAGGTTCTTTGTTTTAATTCCCGTGCCGAAGCGCACGGGCGACACCAGGATGCGATATTTCGCAAATTCAGCCGCGAGGTCGGGCTTGAAACCCACGCGAATCACATTTGGATCCGGCATAGACCATGCTTCCGGTAATTGCGCCCCAACCACGTAGAGCTTCAAATCGGGCAATTCCTTGCGAACGAGCGGGGCGACTTCGCGGATATACCATTCGAGTCCATCGAGAGTGGATGGATTGTTAAAGTGTCCGAGATAGACGATGCCTTCGCGCTGATCGAAACCGGGTGAGATCGCGCGAGCCAATTCGTTGTCTGCGAGGTGGCGGCGATCGATAGAAGAGAAAGACGGGTCCTTGGCTTCGCTCAGGATGACGGAATTTATGCTTGTGGGCTGGGCTTCGATCATCATTGGCAGCACTTCGATCGGGATTGTCCCGGTCTCGCGCGCAATTTTCTTCCTGTCCGAATCGGAAATTGAAATCACGAGATCGGAGCGTCGATAGGTTTCAAGTTCGCGCTCCGTAAAATCGATTGCCCGCTCGCGGTCTGACCAGAGCCCGGATATCTCCGCGCCGCCTTGTTCCCGGAGGCCGTGGTAATCGTCGGTGAGAATGGCAACTCTGGTGGCCGGGGACATACGGCGAATCTCGTCCAAATAGTGTTCCGGGAGGTTGATGCCCATCCAGAACCAAAGACTGATCATCGCAAGATCGAATTGACCTTCGCGCAAGACCTCCTGGAGCGTCCATTTGCCGACAATATCGATACCCTCAAGGCGTAGGACGTCCGAATCTTCCAACCGAAATTCAATGCCCATCTCCGTCAGAACCGAACTGCGCAGGTTATTCCCAGCGGTTCGCGGCGCGAGAAACGTAACGGCATGGCCTTGTTCGCGGAGCAATCGGACGATCTGCAGTAGGCGGTGATCGGCGCCGCCGCCCTCCGGAAGCGGCAGTGTTTCGAAGATCAGGAGTATGCGCATGGGCGCATTGTTGCCGACGGTCGCCATACTTGATTGGACGCTCGAAAGATCATACAGCTTCGGAGGGAAGCGGTCGCGCACGGCTGATTCCTTTCGCGCCGTCATTAAAATCGTATCGCCGCGCGCCGCCACGCTGAAGCCCGAAGCGGCGAGACTTGCCATCAAGGCGTCCAGAGATTTCCAAACGATGTCGCGGGTCAGGGTTCGAATCTGGCCAAAGCCGCCCGCCCGGGCGAGCGCTTCGACCTCAGAGGCCGTATATTCGCGGTGGTGCGCCGCTTCACCGCCCGGAGAGAAACGGCCATCGACATAAGGCGTCCCGCCACGCAAAAGCGTGTGCAGGCTGCGCGCGCTGGCGATGTTCGATGCGCTCAGCACCAGCATGCCGCCAGGCTTGAGCACGCGATTAATTTCGGCAAACACCCGCATCGGATCATCCGCGATGCTTTCGAGAACTTGCGAGAGAACCGCGACGTCGAAAGATGAATTTTCGAAAGCGGCATGCTCGAATTTTTGTGCCCCACCTACGGCGCTCCGGGAGTTGGGGGCGGCGTACCCAGCGCTTACGCGTTGGGCTAAGTTGTGCCGCGCCGATGGCGCTGGTTCAGGACTAAGTGAACTACTTGTTTTACCGCTCATTGAGATGGCTGCTTCATTAACAAAAATCGAAGAGGGGTCCTTCGCTTCGCTCAGGATGACAGTATTTTTACTTTTTTCTTTGGCGTTGGCTGATGGATGCGAAAGCCCGGCCAGTGACAGCTGCGTGATTTGGTGGAAGGAATGGAAGTGCTTCAGGGCAGGTGCGAGAAGATCGCCGTGCGCGCCGATGACCAGGACCCGTTGGCCGGGAACGGCCTGCGGAATCTGTTTCAGCAGCGCCGCACAATAGGCGACTGTTTCGGAGTGCATTGCTCCGGTTGTCGCACGCGCGAGCTGCGCCTGCAGAAATGCGGCAATTTCATCTTCATTCAGCGCGGCACCCGCGCTTAGGCTGGCGCGAGCATCTTCCAATATCTGTGTAAATGCGATGCGCTGGCTCTGGTCCACCCCAGCCGCGCCCTTTTCGAGCAGAGGTATCGCCTCTTCGAAGCGGCTCGCGGCCGCGATGAGTGCGCCCAGATTCGCCGCTGCCTGTGCATGGTTTGGAGAAAGCGCTAGAGCGCGACGGAAGCCCTGCTCCGCATCTTGAGGACTGCCAAGAGCGGATTGGACCGTGGCCCAGTCGTTCCATCGTTCGGCGGTCTCGCGAGCGCCCAGTGACCGTGCAATGAACGTGAGAGCATCCGTGAGTTTTCCCGCTTGAAAGAGCTGGATGCCTTGCCTGTGCAACTGTTCGTCAGGTTGAGCGGATGTTTGCCGGGCAGCACGCGCACCGAGTGCGGCGCCTGACTGCATTACGCGCACAAACGCGTCGGCAAATTTCGGCGTGATTGAATCCCAACCGAATCCGGATTCCTGCGCGGCGGCAAACGCGCCCAAAGCAGTGCGGGTAGCGTCGCGTTCGCCGGGATTCTCGAGCATTGCCTTCCAGCGAAATATTGCCGCAGCAGCTGCGCCCGGACGACGGCATATCGATCAATGAAGCGGGAGTGAACTTTTCAGGAAGGCGATGGAAGAGATGGCGCGTGACCACCGTATCATGCGCCACCACCGGAAGACCGGCCATCTGCGCTTCGAGATAGACGAGGCCGAAGGTTTCGTAGAGGCTGGCCGAGACAAATAGATCAGCAGAGGCATAAATGCGCGGCATACGATCAAACGGAACATCCGTCAATGGAACGAAGCGGACGCCGAGGGCGCGGCGCGCTTCTTCTTCCCAGGCTGCGGGCGCGGGGCCACGCGATCCGGCGACGATCCACCAGACTCTCTCGTCAGCCAGCCTTTGAATTTCCGCCAGTACATGGTCATGGCGCTTCGCGGCCAGATCAAATGTACCGGCGCTGGCGATAACAAACGCATCGCGAGGGATGCCCAGTTCGGCGCGCGCCGACTGGCGCTGCTGGCGGATAAAGCGATAGGGAGTAGCGTCGACGCACATCGGCAATTCGACGATGGCTTCCTGGGCGACGCCCTGTTGGCACAAGGGTCCGGTGAGCCACGGCCCAAGCGAATGAAAGCGCGCTCCGGCGTTCCAAAGCATCGCGTCGATGGGAGGATAGAAGTAGTCCGTGTGGACAAGCAGCGCCGCTTTTCCCTGGCGAATGCCGGCGGCCAGCACCTTCAGCAGTTCGGTCGAATCCCCGCTGGGATCGATCAGCCCGCCTTGCCAGCGGGCATAAACGAGCACCGATTCGCCGTTTTCAAGCAGTTGCCGGATTCGCATCGCCGCCGGGATGGCGAAGAGTTGATCCTCTGTGTAGAGGGCCCAGGTTTGCACCGCCTGCGTCGGGGCTGGCGGCAGGCTCGGTATGCGCTGCAAATGGCCCTTCGCGAATTCTTCGAGTTCGAGCCGCGAAGGAACCGGAATCGCCTCCACACCGGGCGCTTCGGAGGTGCCCCAGCAGGTTGCGTCAAGGCCGGATTTGCGGAGCTCCCCTGCAAGCTCGAGAAAAAAACGTTCCATGCCGCGTTTGACGCGGGCTAAACCGGGCGCTAGGAAAATGATCTTCATGGCTGGCGGTGCGAGAAGCGGCAATCCACGGACCAACCTAAGAGCCTGGGGGCGGCCCTGCATTAATGCTTGCTAATTTTCGCTAGAACAATGTTTTAGCAGAGCACTGGAGGCCGTTCTGCAAATACTCGTACAGGTAACTCTTTCGTCCGCAGGGCGCTATTACAGAACTATTACAGAGCGCTTATGTTCCCCTTGCTATGCTGAATTGGACTAGTAATCCACAGGGCAGTACGAGCCAAGGGACAACGAATGGAACTCACCGAACTGGAACGCACCCACCACGACGACAGCAGCATCAACTGGGTGACATCAATCGCAATGTTTATCTTTCACGCGGGCGCGATTGCCGCGTTGTTTTTCTTTAGTTGGACGAATTTTTTCGTAGCACTCTTTCTTTATTGGGTCGCGGGCAGCCTCGGCATAGGTATGTCGTATCATCGCCTTTTAACGCATCGCGGCTATAAGACGCCAAAATGGGTCGAGTATTTCCTCACCACGTGCGCCACGCTGGCGCTGGAAGGCGGGCCGATCTTCTGGGTCGCCACACACCGCATTCATCACAAGCACTCGGACAAAGAGGGCGATCCGCATTCGCCGATCGATGGAAAATGGTGGGCGCACATGGGCTGGATTTTGATGGGCAAGTCCATGCATCACGACACGGAAACGCTGGCGCGTTATGTGCCCGACCTCGCAAAAGACAAATTCCACGTCTGGATCACGAAATATCACTACGTTCCGAATATTATTCTAGGCGTGCTGCTGCTGGCCATCGGCGGCTGGAAAATGCTGCTTTGGGGCATGTTCTTCCGCGTCGTGGTCGGTCTGCACTCAACGTGGCTGGTGAACTCCGCGACACACTCGTGGGGTTCGCGACGCTATCAGACGCGCGACCTTTCTACGAACAGTTGGTGGGTGGCGCTTTTCTCGTTTGGCGAAGGCTGGCACAACAACCACCATGCGAATCCGACGTCTGCGCGCCACGGGCTGGCCTGGTATGAATTCGATCTCAACTGGTACGGGATCTGGACGCTTAAAAAGCTCGGCTTGGCGAAAAACGTCTATTGTGTGAAGCTCCCGGCGAAAACGAATGCGGAAGTCGAACCCCAGCGCGCTACGCCAATAGAAGTTGCGGCGAGCGGCGACTGAGTCTAACGATCCCCGTATAAGTTGGACGAAAAGCTCTGGCCGCGGGCGCCCTATGGCGTTCGCGGCTTTTTTTTTGTGCCGAAAGCCTCCCAAGCCTGCAACTGCCGCACGCAGCCAATAGAAACGCAGCCGCAGACCGGCCTACCAAGTTACAATCACCGCATAGCCATGCGCGTTACCGTAACTGCTCGCCGCAGAATCATCGCGTTCATCGTGCTCGCGGTGTGCCTCACGGTAGCGGTTACGCTAAGTTTTAGCTGGATCATCCTGCACTGGCGGCAGGGGGTGCTGCTTTTCTTCGGCACGGTCTTCTTTCTGGCCATCATCGTAGGTCTGATCCTGAACACGAGTTTTTTGCTGCGCGAAATCCGCCGCAACGAGCAGCACGATAGCTTTCTGAATGCCGTGACGCACGAGCTAAAGACGCCGATCGCCTCGATCCGGCTGTATCTGGAAACGCTGCAACGCCGCGACGTGGGCGAGACGCAGCGCCAGGAATTTTATCGCTCGATGCTCGACGACACTTCGCGCCTCCTGGGCACGGTAAACCAAGTGTTGAAAGCGGGCGAAGTGGGCTACGGGCGAACTGCCCAACATCGCGCGGACGTGAATTTAGCGGAACTGGCCCGAGAATGCGTCGATCTGGCGCGAACGAGACATCGCCTTGACGCAGCCGCCATCAAAATGGAACCGGTGAACGGCCAGCCGGTAACCGTGAATGCAGACCCGGAGGATCTGCGGATTGCGCTGGGAAACATTCTGGATAACGCGGTGAAGTATTCGGGCGGTCGCGTCAAAGTGGATGTAAAGATTGCCGCGCCCGACGAAAAGCATATTGCGCTGCGAGTGCGAGACGAAGGCGTGGGCATTCCTCCGCAGGAGGTGAAGCGCGTATTCAGGCGTTTTTACCGGGTTCCGGGCCGCACGCAGGTGAAGGGCACGGGGCTCGGGCTTTTCATCGTGCGCTCGATCGCTCGCGCGCATGGAGGCCGTGTGTCTATTGAAAGCGAAGGGGAAGGGCGCGGCACGACGGTCGTATTGGAATTGCCACGGAGCGCCGCATGAGCCGTGTGCTGCTGGTGGAAGACGAGATGCATCTCGCGGACGGCTTGCGCTTCAATCTCGAGGCGGAAGGCCACTCGGTGGATATTGTGGGCGACGGCGAAGCGGCGATCCGGCGATTGGCGCGGGACTGCGAACTGTTCGACGCCGTAGTGCTTGACGTGATGCTGCCGTTCCGCGACGGATTTGAAGTGGTGGCAGCGATGCGCGCCGCGAAGAATTATGCGCCCGTGCTGATGCTCACGGCGCGCAGCCGACCGGAAGACGTGCTGCGAGGATTCGCGGCAGGCGCGGACGATTATTTGCCGAAACCGTTTGAGCTGCCGATTTTCCTCGCGAGATTGCAGGGGCTGCTGCGACGCAGCGCGTGGCTGCGCGATAGCGGCGCCCCGCCTGCACAGGAGAACGGCACCGTTGCGGCGAACAGCGACGTTTACACATTCGACGGCAAGAAAATCGATTTCTCGGCGCTCGAACTGCAATCCGGCGACACGACGATTCAGCTCACGCTGATGGAAGCGAAGCTCCTGCGGCACCTGATCGAAAACAAAGGCAAGGTGGTGACGCGAAAGTCGATCCTCGAAGACGTGTGGGGCCTGCATGAGGACACGGACACACGCGCGATCGATAACTTCGTCGTCCGGCTGCGGCGATACATCGAGGACGACCCGACAAATCCGCAGCGGTTGCTCACGGTGCGCGGCGTTGGGTACCGTTTTGTGGAACCCGAAAAGGCCAAGCGCAAGCGTTAAGCGCTTATTGATTGGCCGGATTCGCCGGAGCGGGTTGCGTTTGCGTGGCGGTCACCGGAGTGGGCGCGGAAACCTGTGCGACGGCTCGTTGCGATGGAAGCTGACTCGCATCCCATCCGCCGCCGAGCGCTTCGATCAAGTCCACGGAGGAAGTCATCTGCTGGGTGCGGAGATCGACCGCTGTCCGCTGGTTGGTGAGCAGCGTTGCCTCGGCGGTAATCACGTCAAGATATGGATCGATGCCGAGGCGGTATCGCTCTGTCGCCAGGCTCAAAAAGCGCTGGGCGGATTGGACTGCGGCATCCTGTTGCTGCACCTGCTCGGCGAGAATTCGTTCCGCCGAAAGATCGTCTTCCACTTGCTGGAATGCGGATAGCACGGTCTGGCGATAGGTGGCCACGTCTTCGTCGTACACTCCGCGAAATTGCTGCACGGTTGCCTTGCGCAAGCCTGCGTCGAAAACAGTCTGCGCCAGCGAAGCTCCTACCGACCAGACGCGGCTCGACCACGTGAACCAGTCCGCAATCGAAGTGGTCTGCAGGCCCGCGCTGGCGCTTAGCGTCACGGACGGATAGTACGCGGCGGTTGCGATACCGATCTGCGCGTTCGCCTGAGCCATGCCGCGTTCGGCGGCAGCGATGTCTGGGCGGCGTTCGAGCAAAAAGGATGGTGCTGCCACGGGAACTTGCGGCGGCTCGAGTTGCCTTGCAGCGGACGGAACTGTAAATGTGGAAGGGGGCTGGCCCACGAGAACCGCTATGGCGTGCTCAAGTTGGGAGCGCAGGATGCCGACGTTCGTGTCCGCAGCCTGCGCGGACTGGAGCTGCGTCTCGGCTTGCGCGACGGCTTCATCGCTATCGATGCCGGTTTGATAGAGCACGTTGGTGAGGTCGAGCGATTGTTGATACGCGGTGACCGTGGAATCGAGGAGTTGCTTGAGATTGTCCTGGCCGCGGAGCATGAAATAGTCGGCGGCGAGCTCGGCGTGCATGCTGAGGCGCGTGTTTTCGAGATCGGCGGCGCTGATTTGCGCGGCGGCGGCATTCGCAGTGACCGTATTGCGCACGCGGCCCCAGAGATCGGGCACCCAGCTTGCGTTGCCGGAGAGACCGAAGTTGGCGAGAGAGCCCTTGCTGCCGAGAGTGGATGACGCGCGTCCGCGGTTGGTCGAAAGGGAAGCAGTGCCGAGGGGCCAGTAGTCCGAGCGCGCTTCGCGGACGAGAGCGCGGGCGGAAAAATAAGCGGCCATCGCGCGGGCGATGTTTTGGTTGGAGACGTTCACTTGCGCTTCGAGAGCGTTCAGCTCAGGATCGTTGAACAATTCCCACCAATCGCCCCGGAGAGCGTTGTCGTTGGGCTGAGCGACGCGGAATGGCGGATTGATCGGCGCGGGAGCCGGTTGCGAGGGCGTTTGATTGGCTGCGCTGGGTTGCGGTGCGCTGGCTGTATTTGCGCCATTTGCGGGCGCGTTGGCGTTTGGCGCGGCGGCGGATGATTGGGGCACCGCGGGCGGCGGTGGCGTGGGAGGCGTGGCCTCCTTGTACGATGGGGGAACCTGCACGGCGGGCGTGTGATACTTCGGCCCCACCGCGCATCCTGCGGCAAACATTGCAATCGTCACGCTCGCGCCTAGCGCAGTCAGTCTTCTAGCCATGCCCTCGTTTTCGTCTCCCTTGGATGGATTAGTCGGCCGCCTGCGGTGCGGGCGCGACTTGCCCGTGCCGATGACCGCGATGCCACCAGAGGCTCAAGCGGTCCATGTAGAGGTAAACCACAGGCGTCGTGTAAAGAGTCAGCATTTGGCTCAGGATGAGGCCGCCGACGATCGTGATTCCCAGCGGGCGCCGCAATTCGGAACCGGCACCGCCGCCCAGTGCGAGCGGCAGCGCGCCAAAGAGCGCGGCCATGGTCGTCATCATGATTGGACGGAAGCGAAGCATGCAGGCCTGGAAAATAGCTTCTCGCGGATTCGTACCCTCGGTGCGCTCCACGGTGATGGCGAAATCAATCATTAAAATCGCGTTTTTCTTCACGATGCCGATCAGCAGCAACATGCCGATCATCGCGACGATGCTCAAGTCCGTACGGAACACGAATAACGCGAGGACTGCACCGACGCCTGCCGATGGAATCGTGGAAAGAATCGTGATTGGGTGAATCAGGCTTTCGTAGAGCATGCCCAGTACGATGTAAACGGCCGCCAACGCAGTGAGAATCAGGAAAGGCTCTGTCGAGAGCGACGTCTGAAACGCCTGTAGCGCACCGGAAAACATGCCGCGAATGGTGGACGGCATTCCCAACTTGCGCTGCACTTCATTCACAAGCGCTGCGCCATCGCCCAATGCCACACCCGGCGCCAGGTTGAACGAAACCGTCACGGAAGGGAACTGTCCTTGGTGATTTACCGAAAGCGCGGCTGTCTTGGTCTGGTATTGCGCCACGGCGTTCAGCGGAACTTCCGCGCCCTGCTTCGGATTGAGATAGACATTTTTGAGGTCCGCAGGAGACTGCCAAAACTGCGGCGCGACCTCCATCACAACGTAATACTGGTTTAGAGCCGTGTACATCGTCGAAGCGATGGATTGCCCGAATGCCTGATACAGAGTGTTGTCGATGCTCTGCGGCGTGATGCCCATCCGCGCGGCATTCAGACGGTTATAGACGAGGGACGCCTGCAACCCGCTGTTATGTTGATCCGTGTTGACGTCGGTAAATTCCGGGATCTTCTTGAGCGCATCCACCAGCAATGGGCCCCATTTCACGAGGTCGTCCACGCTGTCGCTCTGAATCGTGTACTGAAACTGCGCATTGCTCATTCGCCCGCCGATACGCAGGTCCTGGCCCGGCTGCAGGAAAACAGTCGCTCCGGGCACCGCATTCAGCTTCGGGCGTAAGCGATTCACCACCTGCAATGCGCTGATTTTCCGCTCGCTCAGAGGCTTCAGGCCCATATAGACGAACCCATGATTCGTAGCGCCCTGTCCGCCCGTAAACGCGAATACATTCTCGACCGCGGGATCGGCTTTGATAATCCTGACGAACTGCTGTGTCAGCTTATTCATGGCCACGAATGAGCTGTCCTGTGCTCCCTCAATTCCGCCCCCAATGGTGCCGTTGTCCTGCTCGGGGAAGAATCCCTTTGGAACAATATCCAGGAGATAGACGTTCACTCCGATCGTGGCGATCAGGACGAACAGCGTAAACGCCGGATGCTGCAGAACGACGGTCAGCGTACGTTCGTATAGCCGTAGCAGCCAATTGAACGTCCGCTCGCTCGCCCGATAAAAGATATTGTGGCCTTCCTGCTTCTCGTGCCTTAGCAGGCGCGAACACATCATCGGAGTCGCCGTCAGCGAAATGCACATCGACATGAAGATTGCGCCGGAGAGCGTGATAGCGAATTCGCGGAACAGGCGGCCGATGATCCCGCCCATGAGCAAAATTGGAATGAACACGGCTACGAGCGATGTGCTCATAGCCACAACGGTAAAGGATATTTCCTGCGCGCCCTTGAAGGCGGCTTCCAGCGGGCGATATCCCATTTCGATGTAACGCGTGATGTTCTCGATTACGACGATCGCGTCGTCCACCACGAAGCCGGTCGAAATCGTCAGCGCCATGAGCGAAAGATTGTCGATCGTGTAGCCGCCCAGGTACATGATGCCAAACGTTCCCAGCAACGATACCGGCACGACGATGCTTGGAATAAACGTGGCCCGCGCATTCCTAAGGAAGACGAAAACCACCATAATGACCAGCACTATGGAGATAACGAGCGTCAGCTCCACGTCGTCCACGGACGCGCGAATAGTCGTCGTTCGGTCAACTACGGTGGTTAGATTAATTCCGGCTGGGATTGAAGCTTTTAAGGCGGGCATTGCTGCCCGAACGGCGTCGACGGTGTCAATGATGTTCGCGCCCGGCTGGCGGAAGACAATGATAGACACACTGGGTTCGCCGTTTACGTAGCCTCCGGCGCGAATGTTCTCCACCGAATCCGTAACGTTCGCCACATCGGATAATTTGATAGCCGCGCCCTTATGAAAGCCCACGATCAGAGGCTTGTATTGATTGGCCTTCAAAAGCTGGTCGTTTGCCAGAATGTCGGCAGTCATCTGGTCATTCGCAATCTGTCCCTTCGGCAGATTCGCGTTTTGCGAGCGAAGCATCGTTGCTATGGTGCCCAGACCCAACCCGTAGCTGTTCAATTGCGTTGGATTCACATCCACCCGGACCGCCGGCAACGAAGCTCCACCGACGCTGACCTGTCCCACACCGTCGACCTGTGAAAGACCTTGGGCAAGCACCGTCGAGGCGGCATCATACATAGCCGCCGTGTCATAGATTTTCGAGGTGAGCGCAAGAATCAGGATGGGCGAATCGCTGGGATTAACCTTGCGATATCGCGGGTTAGATGGAAGATTGGCGGGCAGGTAGCTGCGTGCCGCGTTGATCGCGGCCTGCACGTCGCGCGCCGCTCCATCAATGTTGCGGTTCAGATCGAACTGCATCGTGATATTCGTCGATCCCAAGCCGCTCGACGAAGTCATCTCGGTGATGCCCGCGATGCGCCCAAATTGGCGCTCCAACGGGGTGGCCACCGACGACGCCATAATCTCCGGACTTGCGCCCGGCAAACTCGCCCCCACCGAGACCGTCGGATAATCCACCTGCGGCAATGGCGCCATGGGCAGAAACAGAAACGAAACGACGCCAGCCAACGCTATTGCAATCGTAAGAAGCGTCGTACCGACAGGGCGTCGTATGAATGGAGAGGATAGGCTCATGAGCTAATCCGCGGGATAGGGCTCCGTGTGGGCGTGGCGAGCGCGCGCCCGCGAGAACTTTTGAGCGAGCTTATCAAAGAAAATGTAAATGACCGGAGTGGTATAAAGCGTCAGCACCTGGCTCACAATGAGACCGCCGACCACCGAAATACCCAACGGCTTACGCAATTCCGATCCGATGCCGGTACCAAGAGCGAGCGGCACGCCGCCGAGCATCGCAGCCATCGTGGTCATTAGAATTGGACGAAACCGCAGCAGGCAGGCTTGATAAATCGCATCAGTTGCCTCTCTGCCCTCTTTCCGCTCCATTTCCAGGGCAAAGTCGATCATCATGATGCCGTTCTTCTCCACGATACCGATCAAAAGGATGATGCCGATCAGCGCCACGACGCTCAATTCCTGCCGGCACAGAAGCAACGCAAGAATCGCTCCCATGCCGGCGGAAGGCAGCGTTGAAAGAATCGTCAGCGGATGGATATAGCTCTCGTAAAGCACGCCGAGCACGATGTAAACCGTGATTAACGCTGCGAGAATCAGCAGCGGTTCATTCTTGAGTGAAGCTTCGAACGATGCTGCCGTGCCTTGAAATGCCGATTGAATGCTCAACGGCATATTCAAATCCTGGCGGATTTTTTCGATTGCTGAGGTCGCATCGCCCAAAGAAGCGCCGGACGCAAGATTGAAAGAAACCGTCACGACGGGGAACTGGCCCTGCCGATTGATGGAGAGTGGTGAGCTTACTTCCTCGAAGTGAGCGAAAGCGCTCAACGGAACCGCACCCCCATTTGCCGCAGCCACCGGCGCCGGATTCGAAGTCCCGGCCGCAATTCCGCCGGCCGCCCCGTTTCCCGCGCCGCCCGTCGGAGTTCCTGCTGTTCCCCCGCTGCCTGAACCGGCAATCGTGCCAGAACGGACGAAAATACTGTTCAGGTCCTTCGGATTATTCTGGAAATTCGGCATCGTTTCCAGAATCACGTGGTATTGGTTCAGTTGCGTATAGAGCGTATCGACTTGCCGCTGCCCGAACGCATCGTAAAGCGTCTGGTCGATCATGTTGGGCGTAATGCCCATGCGCGAAGCGGTCACGCGGTCAATCACCAGTTTCTCGGCAAGGCCGCCCAGCTGTTGGTCGGTGGCAACGTCCGTCAACTCCGGCAATTGCTTCAGTTGGTCCACGAAGCGCTTCGACCACTGATTCAATTCGTCCTGATTCGGATCTTCCAGCGTGTATTGGTATTGCGTGCGGCTCACGCGGTCTTCCACCGTCAGATCCTGCACGGGCTGCATGTAAAGCGTGATGCCTTCCACCTTTGCCACTTCGGGTTCGAGGCGGCGGATCACGTCCGTCGCGCTGATGCGGCGGTCCTCAAGCGGCTTGAGGTTGATGAGAACCCTGCCGCTGTTCATCGTCGTGTTCGTGCCGTCAATTCCGATAAAGGATGAGAGCGATTCGACCGCGGGATCCTGCGAAATCACGCGCGCCACATCGCGCTGCTTTTGAGACATTGCAGTGAACGAGATCGAATCCGGAGCCTGCGTAAAGCCCTGAATGATTCCGGTGTCCTGAATCGGGAAGAAGCCTTTCGGAATCACGATGTAAAGAAAGACGGTAAACACAAGCGTTCCGACGGCGACCACGAGCGTTTCTACCTGGTGCCGCAGCACCCATTGCAACGTGCGGCCATAGAACGCAATGATCCGATTGAAAATATCCTCGGATTTGCGGAAAAACTTGCTCTGCTGAGATTCCGGCGTGTGCCGCAGGAGCCGCGAACACATCATGGGCGTCAGCGTCAGCGAAACGACCGCCGAAACGAAGATCGTCACGCTCAACGTCACTGCAAACTCGCGGAACAGCCGTCCGACGATGTCTCCCATAAAGAGGAGCGGGATCAATACCGCGATGAGCGAAACCGTCAGCGAAACAATGGTGAAGCCGATCTGTTCGGCTCCCTCGAGCGCGGCCTCCATCGGGGACTTCCCCGCTTCGATGTAACGCACGATGTTTTCGATCATCACGATCGCATCGTCCACCACGAAGCCGGTGGAAATCGTTAACGCCATCAATGTGAGGTTATTGAGACTGTAGCCGGTCAAATACATCGCGCCCAGGGTGCCGACCAGCGAAATAGGCACCGCGACCGCCGGAATGATGGTCGCGTAAACATTGCGCAAGAAAAGGAAGATCACCATCACGACCAACGCGACAGTGAGCATCAATTCAAACTCCACGTCTCGCACCGAGGCGCGAATCGTTACCGTTCGGTCCGTAAGGGTGGAGACGTGAATCGAAGCCGGCAGACTCTGCTGCAGGACCGGCAGTAAGTTCTGAATGCTATTGACCACCTGAATGATATTCGCGCCGGGTTGCCGCTGGATGTTGACGATCACGGCCGGCGTGTCGTTCATCCACGCCGCCTGTCGTTCGTTCTCAACGCCCTCTTCCAGCCCGACCACCTTTGCCACATCGGAGAGGAGAATGGGCGCGCCGTTGCGGTATGCCACTACAAGATTCTTGAAGTCGTCCCCGTCGGTAAGCTGATCGTTCGCATCGATCTGGTAATCCTGGTGCGGCCCGTCAAAGTTTCCTTTCGCAGCATCAAGACTGGTCTGAGCGATCGCCGTGCGCACATCTTCCAGGTTGATGCCGTTGGAGGAGAGCGCGACGGGATTCACCTCGATCCGTACTGCCGGCTTCTGGCCTCCGCTGATGCTCACTAGACCGACACCGGGCAATTGCGAGATCTTCTGCACAATGCGCGTATCCGCCATATCTTCCACTTGTGAAAGCGGAATTGCATCGGACGTAAGCGCCAGCGTCAGGATGGGCGCGTCCGCCGGGTTGGTCTTGCTGTAAATCGGCGGAGTAGGGAGGTTCGTCGGCAGGAAGTTGCCGGCGGCGTTGATAGCGGCCTGTACCTCTTGCTCCGCGACGTCGATGTTCAAACTCAACGAAAACTGCAATACGACGACGGAGCTGCCATCGGAGCTGATCGACGTCATTTGGTTCAGCCCAGGCACCTGGCCGAACTGGCGCTCAAGCGGCGCCGTTATCGCCGTGGCCACGACATCCGGACTGGCGCCCGGATAAAACGTCACGATCTGAATCGTCGGATAATCGACTTCAGGCAGGGCCGAGATAGGCAACTGTGTGTACGCAACGAGGCCAGCCAACAGAATCGCCGCCATGAAGAGCGACGTCGCGATGGGCCGCAGGATAAATGGGCGAGACGGACTCAACGTGCGTTTTCTCCACGGGCGGGATTGGTATCGGCTGTCCGATTACCTCGTGCTCCGCGACCCTGGCCGGGGAGCGTCACTTTAATTCCGTCCTGCAGCTGATTAAATCCCGTCGTCGCTACCACAGCGCCGGGCTCGATGCCCTGAACCGCGGTCATGTTGTCGTCAGATACGCCAGCAGTCACGTTCTGCACCTTTGCGGTTTCATCGGAGCCGATTACGTACACAAACGCGCCCTGCGCATTGCGCTGAATCGCATTCGTAGGAACCACCGTGTCTCCGCGCTGCGTATTCAGCAGCAGCCGCGCATTCACAAACGCGTTCGGAAATAGCTTTCCGTCCGCATTGCTGAATGAAGCGCGGAGTTTCACCGTGTCCGTGCTCACGTCCACCTGATTGTCGAGGGTAAGCAGCGTGCCATCCGCAATCTTTGTTTCTTGATTGCGGTCCAGCGCTTCCACGCCCATCTTATGACCTTGTCGCAGCTGATCCTGGACCTGGCCGAGATAACCCTGATCGACGCTGAATATCACTGTGATTGGCTGGAGCTGTGTGACTACAACGAGTGGCGTCGTGCTGTTTGCCTGCACGATGTTCCCCATGTCCACCAATCGCAGTCCCACGCGTCCATCAATGGGAGACGTGATGTGCGTATACGCCAGGTTCACCTTCGCGTTTTCGAGCTGACCTTCGTCGTTCTTTACCGTGCCTTCATCCTGGTGAACCAGCTGCGTCTGGTCGTCCAACTGCTGCTTCGCGATCGCGTTTCTGCTGTAAGCCGTCTGATAACGGTCCAGATCGAGCTGCGCCTCCGAAAGCAATGCCTGATCTTTGGCGAGCTGACCCTCCATTTGCGTCACCGTCGCCTGGTACGGCCGCGGGTCGATATCGATGAGAGGATCGCCCTTATGAACCATCTGCCCTTCACGGTAATAGATGTTGACGATCTGCCCGGAGACGCGGCTCGTGATCGTATCCGTATAAATCGGCGTTACGGTACCGAGCGCCTCCACGTATACATTCATGTCGCTTTTTTGCGCGCGTGCTGTGGTTACCGGAACTGACTGTGGCCGCCGGTTTCGGCGCTGCGCAGCCTGCTGCTGCATCGCCTGATACTGGTTGTACATGAAATAACCCGCCGCCAGAATTACCACGAGAATCACGAGCCAGATCCACGCTTTGCTCTTCTTGCCGCTCGTCGGTTGCGGCGTGTAGTGTCCGTGTGCTGACGCGGAGGGATGGCGCGGCGTCTCCACCGCTACAGAGGATGTTTCCGTGTTCGTCGAAGGCGGCATCTTCTCAGGCATTGGATTACGTGTAGCTCCATTTCTGCTTTAGGGATCGAATTTATTATAGCGGACTGAGGCTTCGTTATTGTCGACAGCCATGCACGGGGAGAATCCGCGAGCTGTTAACGTTCAATTCCTTTTCTTACACGCGCCTCGCTGCAAACCGCGTGGACACACCTCGCCTAGTACGCCAACGGTACGTGTTCAGACGCAGCAGCTGTCATATCGTTAGTTCTGCACTTCGTCTCGTCGAAAAATGCGGCGCCATGGACTGCTTCGCTTCGCGGGCGCGCTGCGCACCAACGTTGCATCGTGCCCCGCCTTACCTCAAAGATCCTCGCCATTGCCCGACGCCTCCGGGCGGACTCCTCCCAAGCTGGGAAAAGCCGTTTTGGTCGGCAAGAAGCCTATATATCAGGACGCGTGATGAGGCAGGTTGGTTTCCACTAACTTGTTCAAGAGGCACGGGCACAAACGGGCAAAAAGTCTCAAGCCTGCGGCTCAGGAAACTACCAATGAACTGGTTTTCTCAGCGACACATTTCGCAGGAACTGCCCCACGTTATCTAAGGCTTGCTCCTCGTTGACACCGCCCGCAAGCCCCGTATAATACCGTCTCCGGCCTTCCGGTTCGCGCGTACCTGTGAACTCCTCGCTTTCGTTGAGAGGCTGACGCTCCTGTGAATGCTCTGACGGCGCCACACAATCTGGCCCTGATCTTTATCCAAACCGGCGCCGTTTCCGCCTATTGGCATCGCATTTGGAACCCCACGTTTCGCGGCTTGTACCACGCAAATGCCTTCGATATGAGCATCATGCTCCCGTATTTTTTCGTGATGACCGTCCTGGCATGTTATGGGATTCACCGTTACGCGCTCGTCTATAAATATTTTAAATATCGGAAGAACGCCGCCGGTCCGGCGCCCGAACTGAAAGAGTGGCCGCGTGTTACGGTCCAGCTACCGATTTACAACGAGCGTTATGTCATCGATCGCCTGGTTGAATCGGTCGCGGCCTTCGATTACCCGCGCGAGTTGCTCGATATCCAGGTGCTCGATGACTCCACCGACGAGACCAAAGTCGTCGCGCGCGATTGCGTCGAGCGATATCGGCAATTGGGAGTGCCCATCGAATA
>DATEGW010000063.1:0-5455 GCA_035279845.1 Candidatus Acidiferrales bacterium
ATCCGCGACGATTCGCTCGACCCCGCGAAGACGATCCTGCTTGGTCATTCGATGGGCGGCGAAATCGCCGTTCGCATGGCAGACAAAATTCCACTCGCGGCCACGATCGCAATTTCGCCTGCGCCAATGGTCATGCCTCGCCGAATGCCTTCGAACTTGCTCGTTTTCAGCGCGCAATTTGACGTGTGGCAGTTGAAAGGTCAGGCTGCGGCATTACAAAAGGCGGCGGGTGGCGATCGTACAAATCCGCAAGATTTCGCGCAGCAACGTGCGTTCGATCTTGTCAAAGTGCCGTTCGCTACTCACACGAGCATGCTTACCGATCGCACGGTCGCACATCGCGCGGAATTGTGGGCCATGCAGGCGCTGCTTCCGCAAGCCGATCCGAAAACGCTTGCGCTGAATCTCGACCTCGGCACCTACAGCACATTTGGCCGTGGGCGAATGCGTCTCGCGGGCACCGTCTTCGGCTTGATTGGGCTCGCGCTCATGCTTCCGCTGGGCATCGCAATCGCGGGCAAAGCAGGTGGCGAGGTGGCCGAGCCGATCGAGCAAGCGACGCCGAACCGATGGATTCTTCTAGGGCAAGGCATGATCGGTGCAATGTTTGGCGTGCTGTTGCTCATGAAAGTGAATCTACTTGGATTCATTCACCTCTACGCTGGCGATTACCTCGCTTCCGAAGCGCTTGTCATGGCGATCATCCTTCTGGTTTTCAATCGTGCTGCGGCACGTATGGCATTTTCCGCACGTCCGCGAGCATTGGTTGCCGCAGGGGTGCTGGCGTTCGGTTTTCTGCTCGCTTTTGGCGCCTGGTTCAACTGGGAAATCGCCGATCTCTGGCTCAACGCGCCACGATGGGCGCGCTTCGCGGAACTGCTGCCGTTTGCGTATATTTTCCTATTCGCGGAGCAGGCCGCGCTTGGCCCTGTCGGTTCGGGGAAGGCGCGGGCCACGCGATTCGGCGTCTTTCTCGGGCTGCGCTTCGAAATCTGGCTTGCGTGTGTCGTGGCATTCTTCGTTCTCGCCAGCGGACAAATCCTATTGCCGATTCTCGTGGTGCAATTTGGCGTATTTTCTGCCGCCCAGGGGCTTGTCTCCGATGCGTTACGCCGGCGAACAGGCTCACTCGCGGCAGCGGCCCTCTTTGGTGCTATACTCACCGCCTGGTTTGTGGCGGCAGTTTTTCCAATCACTTGACACGGCCCGTGGAACGTATCGCAATCGTTGGAGGAGGCCCCGCCGGTGCTCTCTGCGGAGAGCGCCTCGCCACGGCTGGCTTCCGCGTAACCATTTACGATGAGCGCCTCGCGTGGGAAAAACCGTGCGGCGGCGGCCTCACTCACAAAGCCATTCAGGCGTATCCTTTCCTGCTCGACGCAGCGTATCCAAAGAAAATTATCCGAACAGCGGAGCTCATCTCCAGCCGCGGGCATCGCGCCCTTTTCCAGATGAGCCATCCGATTGTGATCTACTCGCGCAAAGTTTTGAACGGATTGCTTCTCGACCGAGCCGTTGCCGCTGGATGCAAAGCGGTCGGAGCGCGCGTCACAAATGTGGATACGAAGGCGAGGGGCGTTCGCTTTACTGTCGCGGGCGAGCAGCACGAGGCAGACTTTGCCGTGCTCGCGGCGGGCGCGCGCAATCAGCTTTTCCCAGGGACAACGCCGCTTCAGCCGCGCGACCTCGAAGTGACCCAAGGCTACTTCGTTCCCGTCGAAGATCACCGTATCAAGGTGAAATTCCTTAGGAAATTCGAAGGGTATATCTGGTCGTTCCCGCGCGCCGACCATTTGTCAGTCGGAATCTGCGCAAAAATGGGACAAGCATCGAGTCAGATTCTGCGCAATCATCTCGATCATTTCGTACGCGAGGAAAAGATTCCCATGGAAGGCGCGCGCTTTTATAGCCATGTGCTGCCGTCGCCGGAAGCGCAGACGATTCGCGGGCGGCGGATCTGTGGCGAAAATTGGGCCATGGCGGGCGATGCGGCTGCGTGCGTCGATCCAGTCACCGGCGAAGGCCTGTATTACGCGCTACGCTCCGGCGATCTTCTCGCGCAAGCATTGGCGGATGGTCAATTACACACCTATCCGGAGCGGCTGCGCGCGGCATTCTCTGGCGATCTTGAATTTGCCGCGCATCTCGCGCGTAAACTGTTCCGAGGAAATTTCCTTGGTGGTGCAATCACCACGCGTCTCGTGCAATTTGTGAATTATTCTCCCGCATTCCGCGCGCTGATTCGCGACGTGTTCAGCGGCTCGCAGGACTACCGCACTCTGAAGCGCCGCCTGTGGAATCAGCTTGGCATCACGGTGGCAGAATTTACGCGCAGCTTTCTCGATCCCCGCCGCATGGCCACCTCAGGCGCCGCTTCCAATCGCGAATCCTGAACATGAAGCGTACCGCGAAGGCCACGAGGCGATCCCTTTCGAAGAAAAAAGCAAAGAAGCCGCAGCCTCGGTCCTCATTGACAAAAACCGCGGCTGCGCCCGCCTCGCGAGACGGAGATCCGCGCCCTCGCGTCGGTCTCGAATATACCGTCGAAGCCGTCGTTCCTCATGAATGGACGATCCAGGCGATTGATGCTCGCCTTCCGCCTGTGCTTTCTACTCCTCGTATGATTCAGTTAATGGAGCACGCCTCCACGCGAGCGATTCTCGACGAATTGCCGCCTGGAACCATCAGCGTCGGCACGCGAATCGAAGTCGATCACCTGAAAGCCGTGTCGGACGGCGCGACAGTGCACGCCCATGCGCGACTTTCGGGTTATCGGGGCAGATTCCTCGTTTTTGACGTGGAAGCCACATCGGGCGACATTCTGATCGGCCGCGGAAAGGTGTTCCGTGCTCTTGTGGAATCAGGCAAACACGGCGAAAAGGCCCGTGCTCGCGTTGGAGGCAGCTGAACGCGCGCGTGATTGTTCAGGAACTGGGCGGCCATGCTAAAATTTTCATGTCGCAGTATTTCCTTGCCACACCGATGAAGGAGGCGCGTTCCATTGCCGCTCTATGAATATAAGTGCCGGAAGTGCGGGCACCGCTTCGAGAAAATCGAGAGCGTAAACTCTTCCACTACGAAGAAGTGCCCAAAATGCGGCGCTACAGCCGAACGTTTGCTCGCTGCTCCCGCGATTCAATTCAAGGGCACAGGCTGGTACGTGACGGATTACGCGGGCAAGAACGCGGCAAAGAACAGCGGCGAAGCGTCGGAAGGCGCATCGGCCGAAGGCGGCAAGAAGTCAGACGACTCGAAGAGCAGCGAAACAAAATCCAGCGAAACGAAAAGTTCCACCGGCGACGAGGGATCCAAGAAGCGCAAGAAATAACTCCGTCCATCAGTTCGGGAAGAGACAGTTGATTGAGCATTCCCGATCCACCGCGGACCGCCATGGGAAACGGTGAATCTGCCCGACCGCGTGAATCGTTGGTCGACCCTTCCCGAGAGTCTCCCGCGGCTCTCGAAGCGGTTGTTCTTTATGTCCTGATCGCGTACTCGTTTTCCATTCTCCTTAGTCTAATCGTCAAACTCGCGGGCGGTTACCAGAGCAAGTTCATCGGCTTGGGTTATCTGAGCATGTTTCTGCCCGCGATCGCCGTTCTGATCGTAAGCACTATAACGGGCGACCTTATCTCATACCGCATCAGCCGTGGATCTTCGTTTAGGTACTGGATCTTCGCGCTTTTTTTCATGCCGTTAGTCATGCACGCGGCGATGTTGCCATGGGCGATGCATCTCGAAGGCGAGTTACCCTGGCAAAGTTGGCTTTCGCGCGCGACGGATGGCTTTTACCACACACCCGAATCGCGCGGCTGGGGCATGCTCACGACGCCAGGCCTTGCGGCACACGTTGCGATCAATGCGATCGTGGGAGCGGTCGTCGTTTCGGTTCTGGCGTTCTTTGAAGAAATTGGTTGGCGCGCATGGCTGCTGCCGCGGCTTGTGCCGCGACTCGGCGCTCGTCGCGCGGTCATCGCGACTTCCGTCATTTGGGCCCTTTGGCATGTTCCTTACGCGCTCTCGGGAATCCAGCATCTTGAGGGCATGTCACCCGTGACGGCGGCGGCAGTTCTACCGATCGGCATCTTCTCCTCTGGTCTGATCATTGGTTGGTTGTGGTTGAAGACGGAGAGCCTCATCGTCGTTTCGCTAGCACATGGCTGCCTGAATAACTGGGGGCAGCTCGCGTTCAAGTATATGGACCTTCGCCGAACTTCGGATGGGCTATCGTTGATCTTTGCCGGATCCGCTGCATTATTAGTTGCTGGGAGTTTGCTGCTCGCGTTTGGCGTCGTTCGGAGGGCCGAACTTACAGCTTCAAATCTCTGAGATATGCGCGGAAATCGGCGCCGAATTGTGGATTTTGCAGACCGAGTTCCACATTCGCCACCAGAAAGCCGAGTTTGTCTCCCGCATCGTATGTTTTCCCGTCATAAATAAATGCGAGCATCCCTTTTTCTTTCGTCAGCGCTCGCAGGCCGTCTGTGAGTTGAATTTCGCCAATGGCGCCGGGTTTCACTTTGCGCAGATAATCGAAAATCTCGGGTGGCAGCACGTAGCGGCCTGAAATGATCAAATTCGAAGGCGCTTTCTCAGGCGCGGGCTTTTCGACCAGATCCTTGATGCGCATCACCTGCTTGCCCCACCGCGAAAAGTTACCGGGCTCGGCGTCGATCACACCATAGGAAGACACCTTTTCGTGCGGCACCTCCTCCACGAGAATCGTCCCCAGGCCGGTCGCCTCATAAATCTCTTTCAACGATTTCGTGGAAGGAATTTTGCTGTGCATGATCATGTCCGGCAGCAGCACGGCGCACGGTTCGTCGCCAACGATTTCCGCCGCGCAAAGCACCGCATGACCCAGCCCTAGCGCTTCACTCTGCCGCGTGTAACTGAAATTCAATTCGCCGCCGATTTCGCGTACCAGGTCCGCCTGCGCCTTCTTGCCGCGCGATTCGAGCAGCGCTTCGAGTTCGGGCGAACGGTCAAAATGGTCTTCGATCGCGCTCTTTCCGCGACCCGTCACAAAAATAACGTCTTCGATGCCGGCGGCCAGGCATTCCTCCACCGCATACTGGATCACCGGTTTATCGACAACCGGCAGCATCTCCTTCGGCATGGCTTTTGTCGCAGGCAAAAATCGCGTGCCGAGACCGGCGACGGGGAGCACGGCTTTTCTGAGGCGCTTGGGCTTTTCGGTCATGAATTTGTCCGTGTGAGAGGATTCATTAGTTTCGGGCACGTTTTAAAGCCATTCGTCTTGCATATAAGTCGGGCTTCAGCCCCTGAAGCCATACGTCCATTTTTCTTTCTACCCTTGCGGCGAGCGATAAGCAGGCCAACTTTCGTATGCTAACATAGCGTTTTTGCACGGCTCGTCCGGTTGTTACCGTATGTTTCAAAGAAAACATGCGCTTGGGCCTTCTGGCAAATTCCCATGAGCGATGAAATGAGC
>DATEGW010000064.1:0-19580 GCA_035279845.1 Candidatus Acidiferrales bacterium
GCGAGCGTTTCAAGGCCTGCCATCCAAAGGACGAGCAATGCCGTGATGACCGAGCCGACTCCGCGCTGACGATGAAATAGCTCCAGTGCAAGATACGTGATGCCGAGCAGCCATGCGAAAAGCGACATCGAACCGTAGAGATCATCGTAGGGGACGGTGTGAGTGAGGCGCGAACGTTCGAGCAGCGCGAAATAATGGGCGACGATCGCGATGGCCAGCAGCAGAGTGGCCGAGCGGCCGAGCCACTCATTGGGTGCATAGAGCAGGCGCGCGTAACAGCAAAAGCTAGCCACGTAGAGCGCGAGGCTCAACCATTGCAAAGGATGTGCCATGAAGTTTGATTATAGCGCCGAATAGGGGCTCGCAGCGTCCTGCCATGCGGCAACACCCGACCGGCAGGCGCGCGAACGCTCATTTTGCAATCGTGGCGCGGTCGACTAAGATAGTTGTGTGACCTCCCGAAAAACGGATGTCTTGACGCAAAAAGAGCTGTTTTTGCGTGCGTGCAGATTTGAACCGGTGCCGCGCGTTCCCGTGTGGATGATGCGGCAGGCGGGGCGCTATTTGCCTGAGTATCAGGCGGTGCGGACAAAGCATTCGTTTCTGGAAATTTGCAAAACGCCGGAATTGGCGGCAGAAGTATCGCTGCAGCCCTATCGCGTGGTGGGGGTTGACGCGATTATCGTATTTTCCGACATTTTGATCGTAGCCGAAGCGATGGGCATGCCGCTGGATGTGCCCGATTCGGGACCAGTCCTCTCGAATCCGGTGAGAGACAAGGCGGCGGTGCGTGCATTGCGCGAATTCGATCCGGCGCGCGAGACGAAGTTTGTGAGCGATGCGATCCGTGCGATTTGCGCCGAGGCCGGGCCCGACGTGCCTCTGATCGGGTTCGCGGCGGCACCATGGACGTTGGCCTGCTACATGATCGAGGGCAAGACGCGCGGCGATATTTCGCGTGCGAAGGCGATGTTGCGCGACGACCCGACCCTAGTACGCGAACTACTTGAACGAATCTCTGTCGCCACCATTTCGTACGTGAGGGCGCAAATTGCCGCGGGCGCCTGCGTGATTCAGCTCTTCGACACATGGGCGGGTGAATTGAGCGACGAGGAGTACCGAGCTTTCGAGTTGCCGGCGACGCGGGCGATTTTTGACGCTCTCGAACGTGAGGGCGTACCGCGGATTCTTTTTGCGAAAGGTTCGGCGAGGCATCTGGATGCAATGGCGGAAACGGGCGCGGACGTCTTGAGCCTGGATTGGAATACGGATCTGGCCGAGGCGCGGGCGCAGATGGGCGACCGTGTGGCTCTGCAGGGGAATGTCGATCCGTCGATATTGCTCCGCACACGCGAGGAGATTTGCGCAGCGGCGCGTGCGGCCGTGGATAAAACAGGCGGCATGGGGCACATTTTGAATTTGGGACACGGGATCTTGCCGACCACGCCAGTAGAGAATGCGCGTGCGTTCGTTGAGGCGGGCCAGAATGCAATGATGGCGCAGGCGCGAGCGGGGCGAGCGGATTAACAATGGCTGGAGAACGCCAAAACGGCACGCAACTCGATATAGGGAAAGTGTCAGACGCTGTTTTGGAAAAGTACAATCGGCCGGGGCCGCGCTACACGAGTTATCCGACTGCACCGGTGTGGAAGGACGACTTCGGTCCGGATGATTTAGAGAAGCATTACGCGATTGCGGATGAGCGCGCGACGCCGCTTTCGCTGTATATGCATCTGCCGTTCTGCGAGAGCTTGTGTCTTTTTTGCGCGTGCAACGTTTCGATTCAGAAGGACAAATCCGTCGCGATTCCTTATCTTGCCGCGCTGAAGCAGGAAATCGAGCATGTGGCCAGGCGCGTTTCGCGCACGCGGCCGGTGATTCAGTTTCATTGGGGCGGCGGAACGCCCACGTATCTTTCGCCTGCGCAGTTGGCAGATCTGTTTGCGTTCACACGCGAGCGGTTTTCGTTTGCGCCGGACGCTGAAATAGGTCTGGAAGTCGATCCACGGGTCACGAGCCGAGAACATCTTGAAACGCTGCGGCGGCTGGGATTCAACCGGCTCAGCATGGGCATTCAAGACTTCGAGCCGACGGTGCAGCAGACGATTCACCGCGTTCAGCCGTATGAGCTGACACGCGATTTGATCGCGACGGCGCGCGAACTGGGGTTCGGCAGCTTGAATATCGATCTGATTTACGGCTTACCGTATCAGACAGCGGAAACGTTCCGCGCCACGATTACGCAGGCACTCACGCTCAAGCCCGATCGCGTCGCAATGTTCAGCTATGCGCATGTGCCTTGGCTCAAAAAGCAACAAGGATCCTTCGCCACGCATCTGCCGGAAGGCCGCGAAAAGTTCGCTATTTTTCGAGCGGGACTCGAGGGCTTTCTCAATGGGGGGTATGTCTATATCGGTATGGATCACTTTGCGCTCCCCGGCGATGAACTTGCGGTTGCTCAACAGAACCGCACGCTGCATCGGAATTTTCAAGGCTACACGACAAAGGCCGGCGCCGATCTTTGCGGCATGGGAGTGAGCGCGATCAGTTCAATCGGGCGCGCGTACGCACAAAATTCGCGGGAGATTCCCGCGTATCAGGCCGCCGTGAAGGATCGCGGTATTGCCACCATGCGCGGCTATCGCCTCTCGGATGACGATGAGGTCCGGCGGACAGTGATCGGACGGCTTCTCTGCCACACGGTAATTTTTAAGCGCGAGATCGAACGCGAATTTGGCATCGACTTCAACGAATATTTTGCCGGCGAACTCGAACGGCTTTCAGAATTGCACGCCGAAGGCCTCGTCGTGCTTGGGGCGGATGAAATTCGCGTTACGCCGCTGGGCCGGATTTTCATTCGCAACGTGGCGATGACTTTCGACCGCTATCTGCATGAGCAACAAATGGATAAGCGGCCGCTTTTCTCAAAAACGCTCTAAAGCGCGAACGTGGACGAATCCAAACAGGTCGTCGTAGTCGGCGGAGGCATATCAGGCCTCGCCTGTGCTTATCGGCTTCGAGCACTCGGTGTTCCCGTTGTTCTCTTCGAGGCTGCGCCACGTGCCGGCGGCCTAATGGGAACTGTCGAAAAAGCCGGCTTCCGATTTGAGAGTGGCCCGCAAAGCTTCCAAGACACCCCCCTACTAACCCAATTGATCTGCGATTTGGGGCTCGCGAACGAGCTTGTGCAGGCCGATCAGCGCTCGCCACGTTATATTCTTCGCCGCGGCCAAATGCAGAAGATTGCGATGTCGCCGCAGGCGTTGCTGGCTAGTTCATTCCTCACGCCAAGATCGCGCTGGAAAATTGCTTCGGAAGCATTTCGCCGCACGAGGCCGCCAACTGACGAGGAATCGCTCGCGAATTTCGTTCGCCGCAAATTCGGGCACGAAATTCTCGAATACCTCGTCTCCCCGTTTGTGTCGGGTGTATATGCGGGCGACCCGGAGAAGCTCAGTCTTCGTGCGGCGTTCCCTTCCCTGGAGGAATGGGAGCGCGAATATGGCAGCGTGATTCGCGGCGCTATGAAGGCGCGCAAGAGAAACGGCGGCACCAAGCCGCCGGCGCTCTGCTCGTTCAGAAGCGGCATGGCAACGCTTCCAGGCGCTCTCGCCGCGTCCCTTGGCGAGGAATTAAAGCCGAGAACGCCGGTCTCAACAATTACGAGAGCATCGTTGAATACTCGCGGATACGAAGTCCAGCTCCAGAATCAGACCAGCGGAGGAATCCGAGCTGCGGCGGTCGTGCTTGCCGCACCTGCTTATGCTGCTTCGCACATGGTGCGTGCACTAAGCGAATCGCTGGCGGATACGCTTTCCGGAATTGCATATGCGTCCGTGGTGGTCTACTGCGCCGGGTATTACGATAAGCAAGCCACCATGCCGCCCGTCGGTTTTGGCGTGTTGATCCCGCGCGGTGAAAAACATCGGACGCTGGGCATCGTTTGGAATTCTTCGCTATTTCCCGAGCGAGCGCCTCGGGGGCAATTTTCTGTCACGAGCTTTCTCGGTGGCGCGACGGACATCGATCTTTTCGAGCAATCCAACGAGGAAATCGCCGCGATCACGGAGAAAGACAGCGCCAGAATCCTCGGTATTACCGGTAGCCCTATCGCCAGCTCGCTGTGGCGCCATGCCAAGGCTCTGCCGCAATACAACCTCGGGCACGGACATGTGGTTGAATCCCTGCGTGATGCTGAGCGCACGATCCCAGGGCTTTTCTTTTCGGGAAATTATCTGGAAGGCCCATCGATCGGGAAATGCGTCGAGCATGCGTTCAAAACAGCCGACGCCGTGCGCGACTATTTAAACGCTCCGTAAATTCTCGTGCCAGCGAAGCGTCAGTCGGCGTGAGCGTCCGGAACGACGTCCCGCCCAGTGGCGGTAGTTCGGCTCGAACTCGTGATGCGACCCCAGGCACTGGTCTTCCAGTTATCGGCAGCTTCGCGCGGCAAAATCCATGAAGGAACGTCGATCGCAAGCCCGCGCGCAAGCCCTTGCACATAAGGTTCATACATTTCGCGCAATTTTCCCATTTTCGCAACCGGCTCGGGCGCATCGCGAAGTTGAAACTCCGTGGGCGCGAGCAAGGCGCGCAGACGTTCAAAATCCGTGGCGGGAAGGCGCTCACCCGCCTTCTCGGGTACGGCATAAAACACTTGCGCAAGATCGACGACGGTGTGCCGGCAAATCGCGAACGTAAGACGGGCCTGGCGGGCGAGCGGGCCGGTCTGATCCGCAAGCAGAATCGTGCAAGTATCGAGGATCGCGACCAGCGCGCCGAGCCACGACTCGTTGTTGTGTTGCGAGCGGAAGTAGCAAAGCACAGGGTAGGAAATATGGCTTTCGAGAATGTCTGCGGCGGCGCGTTCCCATTCGTGTAGCAGTTGCTCGAGGGCGCGGGCACCGTCTGCGCCGACATGCCGTCGCAGCAATTCGGCGGCCGTTGGAGGTGAACCGGCGCGGGCGTCCAGCAAGACAATGCTCACTTCGCGCCGCGAAAAGGCCTGATAGATCACAGGCAAATAGCTGAGCACCAGCGCGAGAAAGCCGAAACCGAGTCCGCTTTCCGCGACGGCCAAAACACGCTCCACGGACGTATGCGGCACGACGTCCCCGAGGCCCAGCGTGAACATTGTGGTGCCGCTCATGTAAAAAAGAGGCGGCAGCCTGCTATCGATGCCGCCAGCGAGTGCAGCGCTGTGATAAACGAAACCGAAACCTGCGATAATGGCCAGCGCCCAAACGACGAAAAGCATCAGCAGCGAAAGGGGTCCGTAAAAACTGAGAAAGGACTCGCGGCGCGCCCGTTTGCCGATCCATCGGGAGACGGCGCGCCAGACGGACCACGTCGTGCGGTAATAAAGCACGGTGAGGCGAAAGCGACGCGACACCCGCCGTGGCAGGACGACGGTCTCAAACGCCTCCCAGAGCACCACAACAATAATGGCGATCCCAACGACCGCCGACCAGATCATGCCGCTTGCTCGAGAACCGCGTTCAGCGTGATTTCCGCGTTGAGCACGCGCGAAACCGGGCAGTTGGCTTTCGCACCGGCAGCCGCTGCCTGGAACGCTTCATTCGAAATTCCGGGAACGCGTGCGGCCAGATCGAGGTGAACTTTCGAAATCGTCCATCCCGCGTCTAGCTTTTCGAGCGTCACTTTGGCCGTGGCCTTCAGCGATTGCGGAGTGAAATTCATCGTGCCGAGCTGCGCAGAAAGCGCCATGGCAAAGCACCCGGCGTGCGCGGCGGCGATGAGCTCTTCCGGGTTTGTGCCTTTGCCGCTTTCAAAGCGTGTTGAAAAAGAATATTGCGTGTCCTGTAAAACGCCGCTCGCCGTCGAGATGGCGCCCTTGCCTTCCTTCAGTGAACCTTGCCAAACCGCGGTTGCTGCTCGTTCCATGGTGATGCTCCTTTCGATCAAGAGTGCGAATGGTGCTGAAAATAGCGTGCGCTAATCGCTCACCGCAAAAGGGCCGGGAAAAGAAT
This sequence comes from Candidatus Acidiferrales bacterium, assembly GCA_035279845.1. Lineage (GTDB taxonomy): Bacteria > Acidobacteriota > Terriglobia > Acidiferrales > UBA7541 > Palsa-295. The sequence goes on from DATEGW010000064.1 coordinate 5,991, forward strand.
CGGAAAAGCAAATGTTACATCGATTCCGCGAGTTAGTGCATTAAGGGACGAGAACGATCTTGCCGGTCGCAGAGTTTTCCATGATGGCGACGTGTGCGCGCGACGCTTCGGCGAACGAAATTTCCTGGGATACAACGGGCCGAAGGGTTTTGTTTTCCAAGCCAGCGGCAAGCGCCGAATGAATACTGAAAAGGTCGGCGGCGGAAACATTCCAGAGCGTCATGCCCAGGATGGCGCCATCGCGCGACATCAGTTCGCGCGGATTAATCTCAATATTCCCGCGATTGCCCACGACGACTACGCGCCCGCCGTGAGCGAGGATCGTGAGGTCGCGCGCAAGATTTACATTGGCGAGCATCTCGACGATTACGTCATAGCCACGGCCACCCGTGAGCGAAAGCGCCCTGTCAAAATGATCGGGGACCTTATGGTCGAGGACCTCGTGCGCGCCTTCGGCCTTGACCAACGCGCGCCCTTTGTCGCCGCCGGCTGTGCCGACTACGTGCAGCCCAGCAGCCCGCGCGAGTTGCATCGCCGCAATACCGACGCCGCCACTGGCTCCGTGAATCAGAATCGTCTCGCCGGCACAGGCTCGTCCACGGTGGAAGAGCGCGCGATAGGCTGTGCCGTAAGGAACGCCTAACGCCGCACCTTGGGCGAAAGAAACGTGCGGCGGCAACGGAAAAACGGAGGATTCGTCGCAGAGCGCCTGCTCGGCATATGTACCGCTCAGGCTGCCCGCTACATAGACACGGGCTCCCGGCGCGAATCGTGTGGCGCTTTTGCCGGTGGATTCGACTGTACCGGCGCCGTCAGTGCCTGGGGTATACGGGAGCGCCGGTTTACGAGCGTAAACGCCGGCGCGGATGTAAGTCTCCACAGGATTCACTCCCGCGGCATGCATCCGGACGACGACTTCGCTGGCCGCGGGCTTCAGTTCGGGAACGTCTTCGATTCGCAGGACTTCGGGGCCGCCAAATTCTCTGACGCGAATGGCTTTCATGCGCTGCTCCTGGCTCTTGGATTCGATTCAGCGGAGATCGGAAAGTTGCGGCGGAATTTCAGCCTGCGCCGGAAGGGCGGGACGTTTAGGTTGGGTCGCGGCAATCGAGTGAAAGTTCAAAGTTTGATCGATATGGTCTAAAAGGTGGCCATGAAGATTTTCATAGGCGCCAAAGAGGAAGAAAGGAATCATCGCAGCAATGACCCAAAGCTTGGCCCGTCCGGGAACCTTGGCCTCCGGTTCCCAACGGAAGAGCCGACGAGATATCTCAAAGGCAACCCAGAGCGAAACTGCCAGGCCAATAACATCCGTTGCCAAATCAAAAAAGTTCACCGTGTTGGTGGTGGAGGTCTGCAGGCCTGCGGCCAAATATGTGGCAGGCATAAAAAGAGCGGCACGGCGAATCCACATCGGCATCAAACTAAGGGGAACTGTGGCACCTGACAGGAAAAGGAATCCGAGCCAAATCAATTGATTGATAAGCTGCGTTTCCTGCATCGTGTTTGTGACGCTCGCAATGATTAGCCCGAATGCCGAAAATGCCGCAGATCCAAAAGTGATTAGCAAAAAGACAGCCCACGGATTGCCCCAGTTTTGAATATGAAGTACCCAGCGGCACACGAGAATCTCAACGAAAAGCGTCGGGAGCGTCATTATGTAGTTCGAAAGAATGCTCGAAGCGAGCAAGGGCCCCGCACCAATAGGCGCGAGACGAAAGCGTCGCAGGATACCCTGCTCTCTAAAAGTGACAAGTTGAACGCTCAAGCCCCAAAAGCTTCCCATGACCGTGATCGTAAGGAGATCTGCCAGTGCATACTCGCCTAGAAATCCCCCATGGCGACCGACGAAAATGACGAGGCCGACGAGGAAAAGCATCGGCATCATCAAACTGAAAAAGAAGAAGGTGCGGTTGCGCATCGCCAGAAGCATGCGAACTTTTGTGAGCGACCACGTAGCCGCGAAGTACTTTGGCCGCGATCCGCGGTCGATGGCTTGGGAAGCGGTCATTCGCGCAGCCTCCGGCCGGTAAGTTCGATAAAGACATCCTCGAGCGTGGGAGAGAACATTTCGAGGCTTTGAAGTTCATTACCCTCCGCGTCAAGCTGCTTGACGAGAGCGACAATTGTTGCCGGCGGGCGCGATGAATGCAGCACATATGAGCCGTCAAACTCGCGGCAATTCGTCACAGCGTCAATGTGCGCCAGCGCGCCGTTTGTAAGAGGCCGAGCAAGGCGAACTTCGATTCGCGTGCTGCCGGCTGAATTGTGTTTCAACTCGCGAGGCGTGCCATGCGCAATCACCTTGCCCGAATCAACGATAGCGACGCGGTCGCAGAGGCGTTCGGCTTCCTCGATGTAGTGCGTTGTGATGAGGACAGTCTTCTTTGCGTGCTTCAGGTCCTCAATGATGTCGTAAATTTCGCGGCGAACCTGCGGGTCGAGGCCAGCGGTAGGCTCATCAAGGAAAACTACTTGCGGGTCGTTCACGAGGGCCATGGCAAGCGCAAGGCGCTGTTTTTGGCCGCCGGACAGACTTTTGTAAAACGCGCTGCTCTTTTCCACGAGTTGAAAACGCTTTAGAAGTTCATCGGTGTCAGCGTGCTTTTGGTAAAGATCGGCAAAAAGCTCGATCGCCTCTTTGACACGCAGCTTGTCCGGCAGATTTGTCGATTGCAAGATCGCGCCGATGCGTTCCTTGAATCGATCGCCGGACTGCTGTGGATCGAGACCACACACGCGAACCAGGCCGCTATCGGGCGTGCGCAAGCCTTCAAGGATTTCTACTGTGCTCGTCTTTCCCGCGCCATTCGGGCCGAGCAGGCCGAAAACTTCGCCTTCTTCGACGGCAAAGCTGACGCCGCGCACCGCCTCAACGGATCCATAACTTTTATAAAGGTCTTTTACTTCGATAACGGGTGCGGCCACTTAAGTATGTAAACGTCCTTTGCGATTTCGGAACTGATAATTCTACCTCACATTCGCCGGTGCGCGAGTGGGCGACTGAAAAGGCGATACGGCTTTGGCGTTTTGTGCCGTAGCGGCGTGCTGACTAAGGGTTCTGCTTTGTCTCCGGCTTCAAAATGCGGACTTTCCGTTCTGTAGCGACGATAAAACATCTTGTCCAGTCGCTCACGTCTTCTCTCTGAAATAACTCGGCGATTCGTGCAACTAGATTTCGGCGATTTGGTGAGTGAAGTCGCATAAGTAGAATGCCGTGATGAGAGCCAGGTGCAAACCGACGCAAATCCGAGAAATCCAGGTCTTGTGTAATCAAAAACCTGGATTCCTTTTGTGCGGTTTCCCAAATCTCATTGTCCGCATGACCGACAAGGCGCTCATCGTAAACGGTGTGTACGTCATGACCGAAGTCTTTCAATCGAATTGCAAGCTGGAGCGGGAGATTCTCGTCCAGCTTGATTCTCATCGAATGTGCGGTAAGTCGGGGACTGGCAGGTCTTCCTCGGCAGACGAAGCGGCAAACGCTATCGCAGCTTGAACGTCTTCAACACTCAGGCTTGGAAAATCGGCGAGAATGTTTTCGACAGAATCGCCATCGGCTAGACTTCCAAGGACCGTGCGCAAGGTGACGCGAGTTCCTTTGAATACAGGTTCGCCGCCACAGATTCCTTTGTCTCGAACGATCCACTCCATGTGATCGAGATCGCCTGTTTTGTCGTTCATGTCCTCACCTCAATGCGATTGCGTTGATTTTAGCATGCAAAGCGGGTTGTGGAATATTTGACAACTCAGCCAATCTCCAGAGGAGTGCGGCGGCGTTTGACAGGCGTGCCGTGGAGGCGCCTTGATTTGGAGCGAACCGGCGACCATGCATGCTGCTTCATATCGACTTTGCGTTCTGTCATCGCAACGCCTTCAGTTTCGAGCAGACGCCGCTGCAAGCTGGCATGAGGCTCCGCGATCAGGAGCCGTCCGCCGGCGCCGACAACGCGGTGCCACGGAATGCCGCGGCCAGACGGGCAAGCCGCCATGGCGTGACCGGCGGCGCGCGCTCCGCCGCGCAGCCTCAACGCGCGGGCAATTTCACCGTACGTTGTAACGCGGCCGCGAGGGATTTTCTTTACGAGTGCATACACAGGCTGCCAAGACATTTCATCTCCCGCTCGCCGATGTGCAGAATTCGGTGTCTAAAGAGAGTGGCCGGTTCGGCGATTCACCCGGCTGGCTTGTCGGGTATCTTTTATCGTTTTGTGCAGATCGTTCCGGCTGCGCCGTGAGGCCGCCGCAAGCAAGAAATGAGGCCACTCGGCGGCACGATTTGACATCTAAATCTGTACGATCGAATTTTAGCCGGGCCACGTTCCAATACGGCGCATACGCCTGTAATAAGGCTATTGTTTGCTTCATTTTCTTTCCTCGGCCGCTCCTGCACACGTGCTTCAGCAGCAATAACGGATAGGATGCAACGCTGTATGTTCCCTTGCATCGTATCATTGACGGCGTAGTGGACGGATCGTACACTACGACGCAGTTGGAGCTAAAAGGAGTCTTTTCTTTGGCGTTTGTCCGGCGGAAAGGCAACACCTACTTCCTGGTGCACAACGTGCGCCGGCGGGGCAAGGTGCAACAGATCCACCTGGCGCGGTTGGGAGACCGGCCGCGCATAACCGATGAGGTGGTCCGGCGCGTAACGCGGGCCCACCCCTTCCTCGAACTGGATTGGTCGCGGCTGCGGGAAGACGTAAACAGCCGCGTCGAACTGTTCGACGTCCGTTCACCCTACGTGCAGAGCCTAATGCAAACGCTTCGCAACCTTAACCTGGACCTGGCCGATCTCTCACCGCCGCTTTTGCGGTTGACCGATCGGGCCAATTCAAGCCGGGAACTGGTCACGCAGCTGCGATTGCTGCGGTCAACGCTCGATATCAAGCTGGACCAACTCGAGCGCACTGAACCACGCATTCGCGAAAGCGGAAGGACTTTCCGGTAGGAGCATAACCATGGGCGCAGCAGCACAACTGGACCCGACACTCCGCAGTGTGGAGTCGCGCGATTTTGAAGCAGGATTGCGGCGGAAGATCGTGGGGCAGGACGAGGCAGTGCAGGCGGTGGTCGATTTGTATCAGGTATTCCGCGCCGGATTGAACTCACCCGGCCGACCCGTCGGCAATTTGTTGTTCCTCGGACCCACCGGAGCGGGCAAGACGCGCGTGGTGGAAGCCACGGCAGAGGTGCTCTTCGGCGATCCTCGCGCGGTGATTAAGGTGGACTGCGCCGAATTTCAGCACTCGCACGAAATCGCGAAGTTGATCGGCTCGCCCCCTGGATATCTGGGCCACCGCGAAACGCACCCGCTGATCACGCAGGAAGCGCTGGCGCAGCATCACACAGACAAGTTGAAGATCAGCTTCCTGCTTTTTGACGAAATTGAAAAGGCCAGCGATGCGCTTTGGCAATTGCTGCTCGGTATTCTGGACAAAGCGACCCTCACGCTCGGCGATAACCGGCGCGTCGATTTGTCGCAAACCATGATCTTCATGACGTCTAATCTGGGCGGGGGCGAAATCACCGAACTGATGACGGGCGGCATGGGATTTGCGCCGATCGTGCGTCCGGAAGTGAAACCGAAGCTCGACGAAAAAGTCGAGCGTACAGCGACGGAAGCGGCCAAGCGCAAATTCGCTCCCGAGTTCATGAACCGGATCGACAAAGTTGTCGTATTCCATCCGCTGCGCAGTGAACAGCTCGAGCAGATTTTGGAAATTGAGCTGGGCATGGTGCAGCAGCGCGTGCTCGAAACGGCGAAGGGACGTTTTCTTTTCCGTGTGACGCCGTCGGCTCGCGAATTCCTGTTGCGCGAAGGGACGGACCTGAAATACGGCGCGCGTCACCTGAAGCGCGCAATCGAGCGGCACGTGGTTTATCCGCTGGCAAGTTTGCTGGCCACCGAGCAAGTGATGCTCGGTGACGTGATCTCGATCGACTGGGACGGAAGTGCCGATGCGCTGCAATTCATCAAGGACGCGGAAGGGGCGTTGGTAGCTCCCGCGGCGGTCACCGAACGCTTTGCCGAAGCTGCGGCTGCCAATTCCGACGGCCGCAGACTCTCCTTCCCTGCTCCGGCCATCGCTTCTGCGGATGGCGCAGCGGGCGGGCGTAGCGTTCCGGCAGCGGCACAGCGACCCTTGCCTACGGAAGAGGCAAAGAAGAAGTAGAAATAGTTCTAAAAAGGGACGATCATCGGGCGGCGTGGTTGCACGCGCAAGTGCACCGCGCCGCTTTTTGTTTGTGGCTGGCCGGATTGTCCGCTGTGATTTCCGCACATGCCATAGTGCCGCACCGCCCAAACCACTCTCCGAAACCGTACGCAAGAGTTTGACGCGAGCCTCTGGCCGGGGTTATATTCCTTCCCCTATAAGGCCGTCCGGCTGTAGTCATTCACGTAAGGCAGCAACCCCGCGAACAATTGATCCTGAAGAAGAGGAGATCACGACGATGTCCCGCAGAGCTATCCATCTGACGCTCGTATTGTCTTTGATCGCTTGGCCCACGGTTTCGTTGGCACGATCACCGCAGCAGGTGACGCCAGCATCCGCCGATGCTGCCGAGGCCAGTTCGCAAGCGGCTGCGGCGCAGGCGTCCGCGTTGCAGGCTGCGGCACAGCAGGCTGCAGCGCAAGTGACCGCCGCTCAGGCAGCGTTTCGCGAAGCAATGGGGAACTACACGAAAGCGCCCGCAGGGGCAGCAAAAACAGCGGCGCAAGCATTGGTCCAGCAGGCGCAAAAGCAATTGGTTGCCGCTCAAACGGCGGCTCGCACCGCTTCGGGGCAGGCAATAGCCTCCCAAGCGAGTGCTGCGCGAGCCGCGGCGGAAGCTGCAAGACTGCAAGCCATCCTCGCACGACAGGCGGCCGCGGCGGTGCAGCCGGCGAACACCCCTACTGCGTCGGCATCTACGTCTCACGCTGCAGGCGCTCCAAACGGACGAGGCGCGACCGCTGGGCACGGCGCTAATTCAGCAGACGCAACAGGCGGCGGTGGCAGAGGCTCAGGAGGAAGCTCGGGCAATTCCACATTGAACACTCTGCTTAACAGCTTCCTGGGAAATGGAAACGCGGGCGCATCAAACGGCGGCAGGGGCGGCAGTAGCTCGGCTAATGCAGCGTCAACGGGACATGGAGCAAAACCGGCGGGGAGCAGCACGCCAAATGCGGATGCGAATGCAAGCGCAACCATCGCGCCGAGTGGAAGCAACACAGTTGCGAACGCAAACGGCAATGGCCGAGGTAACCACGCGGCCGGGAACGGAGGCCAATCGAGCAACGCGCCTGCCGTCAGCCACGAAGAGCCTGCCCCCGAAGGTCCTTCGCGAACGGTCGGCGCGGCATTTGCGTCAGGCGCGCTCGGCGTGGGGCAATCGAGCGATACGCTTCTCACCGTTTACGGATGCAGCCGCATGGGAACGCAGGTCACATGCGATACAGACCTCAGCAACCAGAACGAAGGCGTGACGCAGATCAAAAGCATGGATCAGTGGAAAGATGCGTACCTGCTGGACGATCGCGGCGACCACCACATGCGCAGCATGGCGATATTCGAAAACAACGTCGGCGACCAGCGCATGCAGATTGACCTGCCCTATGGAGAAAAATCGCGGTATATCCTCGTCTTCAACGGCGTCTCACCCAACGTGAAAAGCGTCACGCTGAAATCGACGAAGGAAGTCTTGGATATCGAAGGGATTTCCGTAACGATGCCGAATAGCGGCTCCGGCGGGCAGGCGCCGCAAGCGCCTAGCGGCATGCAGCCCGCGAACGCACAGGGCGCACACGCGCAGGGCGGCGGGAAGCCGCCTCATTCCTGATCGGGCTTGAGCCGGGCCTGAGTTATAACCGAAAGATCATCAGCGTGGCAAAGTTCGCCCGGGCAATGTGCGATCAGTGCTTAAGGATCTCGCGCGCAATCACCATACGCTGAACTTCGCTCGTGCCTTCGCCGATGGTGCAGAGCTTCACATCGCGATAGAACTTCTCGGCCGGATAGTCCTTGATGAATCCGTAGCCACCGTGAATCTGCACGCACTCGTTCGCGCACTTCACGGCAATTTCGCCGGCGTAAAGTTTCGCCATCGACGAAGCCATTGTCGTATTCTTTCCGGCATCCTTCATCGTTGCGGCGCGCCAAATCAACGCGCGCGCGGCTTCGATCTGCACGGCCATATCGGCCAGTTTCCATTGGATCGCCTGAAAATCCGAGATCGGTTTGCCGAACTGCTTGCGCTCTTTCGAGTATTTCAGCGCCGCGTCAAACGCGCCTTGAGCCATTCCCAATCCCAGCGACGCAATTGAAATTCGCCCCCCATCGAGAATCCGCAGCGCATCAACGAATCCTTGCCCTTCATTGCCGAGCAGGCTTTCGGCAGGCACCTGGCAATCTTCAAAGATCAACTCGGCCGTATCGCTGGCTCGCAAGCCGAGCTTGTTTTCTTTTTTGCCTGGGCGAAATCCCTTCGTTCCTTTTTCCACGATGAATGCCGACAACCCATGTGTCCCCTTGGAACGATCCGTTACGGCGATCACGACCACTACGTCCGCGTAATGACCGTTGGTGCAGAATGTTTTTGTGCCGTTAATCACCCAAGCATCGCCTTTTCGCACGGCCGAACAAATTGCGCTCGCCGCGTCCGATCCCGATCCAGGCTCCGTCAGCGCCCATGCTCCAATAAATTCGCCGGAGGCCAGCTTCGGGACAAAGCGCTTCCGCTGCGCGTCATTGCCGGCCTTGAAAATGTGATTTGTGCAGAGAGAAGTGTGTGCGGCCACGATAATCCCGATAGAGCCATCGACGCGAGAAAGCTCCTCGATTACGGTGGCATATTCAATGTAGCCCATTCCCGCGCCGCCCAGTTCCGCAGGGAAAATCGTGCCCAAGATGCCGAGCTTGCCGAGTTCCTTTATCGTGGCTAACGGGAATTCGCTCGTCTCGTCCCATTTCATTACGTTGGGCGCAATCTCACGCTCCGCAAATTCACGGACGGTCTTCTTGAGCTGCTGCTGTTCGTCTGAGAGTTGGAAATCCATGATCGCGCGATCCCCAGGTAAATCTTAGCTTTTTCCGGCAAATGAGTCGTGAAAATATTCCGGCAGTTTCAGGCAGGACGCACGCGCATATCGCTCGGGTACTCCAGGACGCTCGCGCGCGATGTGGTGGAGTCGGGGGATACGCGCGAACGCCCGGTTTTGATTTGTTGATGGATTGTTGCATGCGGTTTCTAAACAAACGATAAGCAGGAGATAAAGATTGCGTAAAGCATTTCAGGCAGACGCGCGCCCACAATTCGCTTGCACGTGATGATGCATTCGCATTAGATAGAGCGTGCTCGGGCCGCCGATGTCGAGCGGTCCTAACGGCTTCCGCCTGCTCAGCGACGCAGCCGAAAGATATTCAGTGGATGCTTCCCGGGGGTGCTAATGAAATCCATAGGCTTCGTTTCAAGACGTCAATTCATTCAAACAGCGGCAGCGGCCGTTGCGGCTACTGGCTTGTCGGGCGCGCTTCTCGACCTGCGCGCGGACCCGCTGGGCCTTCCTATCGGCCTCCAGCTCTATACCGTTGGCTCGGATCTACAGAAAGACTTCGACGGCACACTGAAAAAGATCGCCGCCATCGGATACAAGTCGGTTGAGGGCGCGAGCTTTGCGAGTTTTGCAGGCAAGTCTCCCGCGGACTTGCGTAAATTGCTCTCAGACGCCGAGCTCAAGTGCCCCAGTGCGCACGTGGTGCAAACCACGATGAGCGACGACGAGATGAGTAAGCTCATCGACTTCTGCCACAACCTGGGACTTCAATACATGGTGTGTGCTACCACGCCTATCGGGCCGCCGCCGGGACCTCCGCAGCAAGGCCTTACGCCTGAACAGCGCCGCGCCGCCGCCGAAGACCGGCTCAACAAGCTCACGCCCGACGATTTTAAGAAGACGGCCGAAGTGTTCAACAAGATCGGCGCAAAGATCAATAGGGCCGGCATGCAGTTCGCGTATCACAACCACGCGCTCGAATTTAAGAGCTTCTCCGACGGCAGCACCGGTCTCGACGTGCTGATCCAAAATTCCGAAAAGGGCACGGTCAATTACGAACTCGATTGCGGCTGGGTCGTCTATGCCGGCCATGATCCGGTCGCGCTGCTGAAGAAATACGCCGATCGCATCAAGATGCTCCATGTGAAAGACGAGAAGCCGGGATATCCGGCAAGTATTGGAGGCGGTGGCGCGCCGACTACGGAAGTCGGCAAAGGTAAGGTTGACTGGAAGGCGGTATTCGAAGCGGCGAAGCGTGCGAAGATCCAGCATTATTTCGTCGAGCAGGAGCCGCCCTTTTCGGAGATGCCGCCGCTTGACGCAATCAAAGTAAGCTACGACTATTTGCACGCGCTGAAGGTTTGAGACGGCTGCAAAGAATCTAGCTGAAGCTGCTGTTTTGAAACCTAAGGCAGCGTATAAGCAACTACCAAATCGCGCGCTGGATCAGTTTGGCGCGGGCGCAAGAATTGCGCGAGGTGCCCGGCGCCACCCTCGGCTGTAGCAACGTATTGTTTTCCGTTGGCCGCTTGGTAGGTGAGGGGCGTCGCGATGGCGCTGTTTTCGAGCTGCACGGACCACAATTCCTTTCCGGTCTTCTCGTCAAATGCGCGGAAGTGGTAATCCGTCGTCGATCCCACAAAAATGACGCCGCTCGCCGTGATGATCGGCGCTCCGGCATTTGCCGTGCCGGTGATCGGCACGCCCTTCGCCTTCATGTCTGCATATTCGCCGAGCGGAACACGCCATGCGATGTCGCCCGTGTTTGCGTTTACGGCGATGAGTTCGCCCCACGGTGGGGCGCTGCACGGCAAGCCGTCTTGATCTTCAAAAGGCGCTTTGATCTTGCTGTATGACTTGATCCCCTGCGAATCGGTTGGCACTTCGTGCGCATTGGTCCCGAGACTACGCGTGTTCACGATGATGTAGCCCATGTTCGGATCGAACGAAGCCCCGCCCCAATTGCCGCCGCCTTCGGAACTCGGGAAGACCAGGGTGGGAACAATTCCATAAGGCGTGAACGGCCCTTCTTGAACGAGATTGTCGAATTGCGCTTCGCATGTTTTCTGCGTCTCAGGCGAAATCTTGCTCACTTCCTCGCGCGTCATGCCCATACGCGCAAGCGGTGCGGGCTTGACCGGAAACGGCTGCGTCGGCCACGCCTGCTCGCCGGGAACGTGACTCGCCGGCACCGGCTTCTCTTCAACGCCGAAGACGGGCTTTCCAGTTGCTCGATCGAGGATGAAAAGAAGGCCTGACTTGGTCATTTGGGCGACGGCAGGAATGTCGGCACCGTCCTTTTTTACCGTGACAAGCGTGGGTGATGAGTTGAGATCGAAATCAAAAATATCGTGATGAGTAGTCTGGAAATACCACTTCAATTTCCCCGTTTTCGCATCGAGCGCAATAATGCTGCTGGAATAGAGATTCAGGCCATGGCGTGTGCCGCCGTAAGCCTGGTCCGTAGGGTTCCCAACCGGGCAGAAAACGAGACCGCGCTGCGTATCGACCGTGATCGGCGCCCAAAGGCTGGGCCCTGAGCGATCCTGCCAGGAGTCGTCTGGCCATGTGTCGTGATTGGCTTCGCCTGGTTGCGGCAGCACATGGAAGCGCCAAACCTCTTTCCCGGTGCGCAGATCGAACGCACGCGGATCGCCAGGCAAACCGTAGCGGCCCGTTTCGCCGAGTTCGGGGCCGAGGATCGCGTAATTCTTGTAAATCGCCGGGGGCGAGGTAACGGAATAGCGCGTTGCCGGGACTTTGGAATCGAGGCCCTTGATCAGGTCGACCATGCCGTTGTCGCCGAAGGAAGGAACAAGCTGGCCCGTTTCCGCGTCGAGTTCAACCAGTTTACCCTCGGAAGCGAAAACGACTTTCGGCGTGATCTGGCCATCTCCGGGCCAGTATGAAACGCCACGATATTCGCTGAATCGACCGCCTTCTCCGGCAGGCGCGTATTTCCAAATTTCTTTTCCAGTCTCCGCATTAAGCGCAATCACGTGCTGTTGCGGGGTGCCTACGTACATCACATTGTGAACGACAATCGGCGTGATCTCGTCCGTGCCGCCCGTTTCGCCGGTATCGTAGGTCCACGCGAGCTTGAGTTTTGAAACGTTCGCAGGGGTGATCTGCTTGAGCGGCGAAAATTTCGTGCTGCCGGGATCGTTGCCGTAGGCAGGCCAATCCGTGGCGGCGCTTTGCGCGTAAACAAGCGAGGCGGACAGAACAACTCCAAGTGCTACCGAGGACAATAAAGTCTTCATTTGTTCCTCACCTCTTCGATGCATCTTGAGATGAACCGCTCATGGCTTCGCGCGGTGATGGCGAAATTGCCCTGCAACTGCGCCCGACCGAACTGCGGTTCGACCACTACAAAGCCACCGCTACATCAGGCCTTCTTGCTCGAAGGCTGCTTTCAATAGGAGACGATCGCGTTTCATTGCGCCGAGGACCATTTCGCGCGGAAGCGTAATCTTGTCCTGGGCGCTCTCTGCACCGCCGTTTGGATATTCGGCCTGAATTTCGACAGGGCCGGAAAAGTTGATTTCTTTCAGGATTGAGCCGAGTTCGGGAAGATTGGCCAAGCCGTCGCCAAGCGGAACCGCCTTTACGCGATAAAGATTGGGCTCTCCCCCGCCGCCGCGACTCGGAAGCGATCCACCTCTGCCGCCGAACGCACCGCCGCCAAAACCGCCAGCTCCGCCGCGTCCGCCACGGCCAGCGCCACGTCCACCAGCCGCCGCTTCGCCGGAAGCAGCATTCGCAGCTCCGGCTGCACCGCCTTGAGGAGCGTTGGGTGCTGCTTGAGGCGATGCTGCGCCTCGGCCGCGTCCGGGAGCTGCGCCGGGTGCTTCTGGAGCGGCACCACCCGGAGCGCCGGGACCACCACGGCCACCGCGGCCGCGTCCTGCTGCGCCGAATCCGCCCAGCGGCTGGCCGGCATACGCGCCGCCGCCCGAAAGGCCGAGGTCGAGTTCGATCGTATAATCCTTCGCCGAGACGCCGCCAATATAAGGGCCCGCGGCGCGAAGATTCAGCGCCCAAGTATTGCCGCCACCCGCGACGACCATGTGGCCGACGTCATAATGAAAGCTCACGTAAGCCGGGTCGAAATTCTTGAGCACCGAGAGAAAATCCCAGATCGCTGCGCCAACCGTGCGGTCGCCTTCATACGTGTGGTACATCGCCTTCATTTTGTATTTCTCGTTGAGCTTTGCGAGCTTCTCGACGCGCGGTTTCAGCGCATCGAGCTGTGGCATCACAGGTTGAGTCGTGTCGTAACGGAACGTGCCCCACCAATAGTGTGTGATCCCCAGCGATGACGCGGTCGCCAGAATTTGCTCCGCGTTCGGCGAGTCCGCATCCGTGATCGGGCAAGTGATCGTGCGAACGAGAATCCCGTGTTTGCGAATGGTATTTACAAACGGCGGCAGGTCTTGCGCCACGCGCGCCGGGTCCACGTGACCCGGATATGGGCGCACCGTGATATCGAGCCCGTCGAAGCCCATGTCGACGACGGCTTGAGCGACCTCGTTCGGGTCTCTCAGCCATTG
>DATEGW010000065.1:0-4186 GCA_035279845.1 Candidatus Acidiferrales bacterium
GCCCCGCCGGAAAAAATCGCTGCAGGCAAGACGCTCTATGAAGTGAACTGCAGCTTCTGCCATGGCGCCGATGCTCGCGGCGGCGAAGGCGGTCCGAACCTCCTTCACTCTGAAATGGTAATGGACGATCAGAACGGCGAATCGATTACTCCCGTCGTCCAAAACGGTCGGCCCGGCACAGCGATGCCGAAATTCAATCTCACTACGGACCAGATTTCAGATATCGCCGCATACATCCACAGCTTCCGGGTAGCAGGTTACGATCTTAGCCGCATGGTCCCCACGAACATTGTCGTCGGCAACGCGCAAGCCGGTGAAGCCTTCTTCAACGGTCCCGGCAAATGCAATACATGCCATTCCGTCACCGGTGATCTCGCGGGCATCGGCCGGAAGATGGAGCCGAAGACGCTTCAAAATGCGATCGTCTCCGGTCGCGCAGGCGGAGGCAGAGGTTTTGGCGCCGCTGCCGAAGAAAATCCCAAGACCACCGTCACGGCCACGGTGACGCTCACGAATGGTAAGACAGTCGGAGGCAAGCTCGACCATCTGGACGATTTCACTGTCTCTCTCACGGATTCCAATGACAATCATCTGACTTACAACCGCAGCACGGATGTGAAGAGCGTAGCCGTTCACAATCCGCTGCAATATCACATGGATATGCTTCCGAAATGGACGGATGACGACATCCATAACGTGACTGCTTACTTGGTGACATTGAAATGACAAAGACGATGACGAAGCTGACTAAAATATTTCTTGGTTTGGTTGTATGCGCCGTGCCGTTAGTGCTGCTCGCTCAAGAACCTGGCATCGGTCTGAATCCCGAGTCGCTGCTCAAGCCGGCCACTGATTCATGGCCGACCTATTCGGGCGACTACACTTCCGATCGTTACAGCACTCTCGACAAAATTAACAAGACTACTGTCAAGGGTCTCTCGCTCTCCTGGGTTGGCCATCTCACGGCTGGCCCCGGCGCCGGAGCGGGCGGATTTGTCTTCGCACGCGGCGGCGGGGCTGCAACTCCCACCATCGTCGGTGGCGAAGGCCCGGAGCCGCCGCCAAACGCATCCACGAGCGCGCGCGTTGTCGGCGCGATTCTCCAGGTGAATGGCATCCTCTACATGTCCACGCCCGACAACGCATGGGCGATGGATGCGCGTGATGGCACCGTGCTCTGGCATTATTTCTGGAAGACCAAAGGCGGCACGCATATCGGCAATCGGGGAATGGCAATGTCCGGCGACTGGCTTTATTTCGAGACGCCTGATGATTATCTCGTCTCGCTCGATGCTAAGACGGGCAAAGAACGTTGGCACAAAGTCATCTCCGATTTCACCGAACAGTATTTCTCCACGATGGCTCCGTACCTGATCGGCAATCACCTCCTCGTCGGAACCGGCGATGACCTTGATTCGCCCGGTTTCTTGCAATCCTTTGACCCGGAAACGGGCGAGCTCCAGTGGAAGCACTACACGGTCCCGATGGAGAAGGGCGACGTTGGCGCTGATACCTGGCCCAATATGGACGCCGCTCGTCACGGCGGCGCCCAGACTTGGGGTGACGGTGCTTACGATCCAGACACCCATTTGTATATTTTCGGTACCGGAAATCCTACGCCCGCTTACACCCCGCAGGTTCGCTTGGGCGATAATCTCTTCACCTGCACCTTGATCGCGGTGAACGTCGATACCGGCAAAATGGCGTGGTATTACCAGACCGGACCGCACGACACTCATGATTGGGACGCCAACCAAACACCGGTGCTCGTCGATGGCACGTGGAAGGGCAAACCGCGCAAGCTCGTCTTGCAAGCTACTCGCGACGGCTATTTCTTCGTCATCGACCGCCTCACCGGTGAGCACTTGCTTACCAGCAAGTATGGTGAATCAGCCAATTGGGCCAAGCCGCTCAATGACAAGGGGCAGCCGTATCCAAATCCCGAGAAAGATTCCACGGTTCCCGGGTCGCTCGTTTCTCCCAGCAACGGCGGTATCACCAACTGGCCGCCTCCAGCATACAATCCCAAGACTGGCTTGTTCTACGTCCCTGAGCACGATTCCTATTCCATGTACTACCTGACGGAAACTGATCCGCGCGGCGCCATGGGACTGGGCGGAAAGGAAGAAGACAGTGTAGGTTCGGCAGGCAATTCGATTGACGCTATCGACTATCACACCGGCAAGATCGTTTGGAGGCACACGTTTCCCGAAGGTGGCGGCGCTGGCGGCAACACCGGCTTGCTGACGACGGCGGGCGGCTTGGTCTTTGGCAGCGATCAAGGCGGCAATTTTGTGGCCTATGACGCTTCCACGGGTAAGGCGCTGTGGCATTCGCACATCGGCGGAGTCTCCAACGCGGCTGAAACGTATCTGCTTGATGGTAAGCAGAACGTTCTCGTCGCAGATGGTGATGCGATCTACGACTTCGTCCTCAACGAGTAGCAATTAATTCAACCGCGGTAGGGGCGCTGCTTGCTGCGCCCCTTGCGTAGTTCGGGGCTTCGCGTTTTTGCCGCAGCCCCGACCTTTCCTCTGCGAAAAAACGCCAATGCTGTCCTTTCTTGCTCTACGCTACAAAAAGAGAGCGCGTTATCCCGGGCGGTTTTCGCGAAGGATCCCTCTTGCTTTTCTGCTCGTCTGACTCGATTTCAGTTCTCGTCCTGCCAAGCGATAATTTCTAGCTCTACATATGCCCCTTCAGGTAAAATCGCATTGAACACGGAGAAAACTATTGACGCTCACCAACATACAGGGCACGAACGGCTCTAAGACGCTCGTTCGCGTGCGCCCACGCGGCTTTTGTGCCGGAGTTGTGCGCGCAGTGGATATCGTCGAACTCGCGCTTGGCGCTTTCGGCAGCCCTGTCTATGTTCACCACGAAATCGTGCACAACCGTTATGTCGTCGATCAGTTGCGTCGGCGCGGAGCGATTTTCGTCGAAGCCATCGGCGAAGTTCCTGAAGGCGCGGTCCTCGTATTCAGCGCACATGGTGTTCCGCCGCGAGTCCGCGCCGAAGCCAAAGAGCGCAACCTGAAAGTGATTGACGCGACGTGCCCGCTAGTCACGAAGGTTCACCTCGAGGCCCTGAAATTTGCACGGGAAGGCCGGACGCTTATTCTCATTGGCCATCGCGACCATCAGGAAATTGTCGGCACGTCGGGCGAAGCGCCGGATAAGACCATCGTTGTTGGAACGGTGGATGAGGTGGATCATCTGCAGGTTCCCGACCCGAACCGCCTCGCGTTTCTCACGCAAACAACGCTTTCGCTTTATGACACACAGGAAATCGTCGCGCGTCTTCGCGAGAGATTTCCCACGATTGCGGGCCCCGCATCGGACGACATTTGCTATGCGACCCAAAATCGTCAGGAAGCCGTCGAGGCTTTGTGCAGGGAAGTGCAATTGATTTTCGTTGTGGGCTCGGCGAACAGCTCGAATTCGAATCGGCTTGTGGAAGTCGCCCAGAGGGGCGGAGTTCAGGCGCGTTTGATTGAAGATGCCGCCGATATCGACGAATCCTGGGTGGTAGGCGTCGACTCAATCGGCTTAACGGCTGGTGCCTCCGCGCCCGAGGTTTTGGTCGAGCAGGTGAGCCAGAGGCTTGCGGCGTTCGGGTTCACAAATCATCGCGATATCGAACTGATTCGCGAAGACGTGCGTTTCACGATTCCGCCCGAACTGGCTGCCCAGCAGCAACGCACCGCCGCCAGTTAGGCCGCGCGCGTTATCTTCGCGCAGGGTTTTAGGTTTAAATGTAGCGCCGCGGTCTTCAGCGCGGCATCTTGCGTGACGCAGCGAGCGTTGCGATTTAGGTCGAGCGGACATGGTGGCACAGCCACTCCTGGCTTTGCAGATTTTAGCCGTAGCGCCGCATGCTCGTATACGCTGACGCTTTTGCGAAGGCGTCGCGCCGTACGAAACATAGCGTTCGGGGCATGGTTTCGTAGCGACCGGCCTTTTGTTCAGCCGGTTGTCGATCGAACGGCAGAACACGCGCGATTGGGCACAATCCGTCGAACTTGCTCTTTCGCAGCAAGCACTGAGGAGGCCATGAGTGGCGGTCAAAATCGTCCGCCAGGATAATCGAATCGCACTGCTCGGCGCTCCAGTAAGCGCCGCAGCCCTCGCGCCGGGTGGTGAAGGCGCACCCGCCGCTCTACGCAAAGCAGGTCTTGTTTCCAGA
>DATEGW010000066.1:0-17879 GCA_035279845.1 Candidatus Acidiferrales bacterium
CATCTGGATCGATGATTCTGCTTCGTCCACTGTGTTGGAAATGGGTGCGAAAGCGCGGCGCCTAAAGCGCGACCGTGGACTTTCGCTGATGATTGTCGATTACCTCCAGCTTGTGACGCCCACCAGCACCAAGCGCGCCTCCAACAGACAAGAGGAAGTCTCCAGCATGTCGCGCGCTCTGAAGGGCCTGGCGAAGGAGCTGAAGATACCGATCGTCGTGCTTAGCCAGCTTACCCGGGCGCCAGAACGCGAGGAGCGCAAGCCGCAGCTCGCTGATCTCCGCGAATCGGGCGCCATCGAACAGGACGCTGACGTCGTTCTCTTCATCAATCGCCCGAATTTTTATAAGACCGATCTTCCAGACGAAGAGCGCGCGAAATCCGAATTAATCATCGCCAAGCAGCGCAACGGCCCCACCGGCACGATGAATTTCGTCTTCCTGAGCCGGCACACGCGATTCGAAGAAGCCGCGCCCGACGCATGGAATTCCGGCATGGATGAATAGTCTATTCGGCATCCTCTAGCGGGAGGCACGTATGTTCGACATAGTTGAAGCCATACATAGGGCTTTACGAATAGAGTCAACATGGGCATTTGTACTGGTCATAGCTCTGGGAGCCGCAGCTGTTGGCGGCTTTCTGGCGTGGGTCGCGGACGCTAGTTACAAAAACTCCCCCGAATATGCACATTCGCGTTCAAGTTCCAGTGTTGACGGGCCAGCACGTCCCGATCCACCTCCGTATCAATCGGCTCCTACTCTCTCTACGAGACCAACACATGCGCCAAGTCATAGCGGGCAAATCAAGCCAAATGGACAGGTAAATACTGGGGACATTACCCAGATGTGTGGTGCGATTGTACTTGGAGGCGAGAATAACAGCGCTTCAGTAAGCTGCGGTCCGCAGATGCCTCCGCGAAGAATCATATCGCCCGCAAAACAGACATCTCTTAGCGATGCGCTAAAGGAAAACGCCGGTAGCGTTCAAATCGTTTCGTTTTCTAATGACGACAGCGAGGACGTGCTGAATCTGGCTGCGCAGCTGAATAAAACGTTTCAAGATGCCGGATGGAGAATAGTTCCTACATTCGACGGAGGCGAAGCCAACAATGTTGTTGTTGCTACGGCCAATGGTCCCAAACGGTTAGGCGGGAAAAGTCTGGTATGCGCTCCCGCAGCTACCGCAACTTCCGAAATCACACAATCAGTCGTAAGTGCATTTAAGGCAGCAGGGATCCCCTGCATCGTTGATTCTGATTTTGCATTGCCGATGGGATATGGGCCTATGGCCTGGAGAAGCGGCGTTCATCCAGACATGATGATTTTGATTTCAAAGCGCATACCCCGATAGGCGGCATTCGTCCGATCTGCGGTTCGTTCCTATTGAAGATGTTTGACGCTGACGCGATGTGTGTAATCATGACAAATTAATAAGCAAAAATTCCCGCCGAAGTGGTCCTTCATGTTGTATCGTTGCGCTCTCTTTGCCAAAGGATCTATGCAATCCGGCAAAGGAGTCTCATGCGCAAAAAAACCTTCGCTATCCTCGCGGGCGCGTTCTTTTTACTCGGCGCCGGCGCGAACCTCTCACAGCAACCCTGGCAGCACATGCAAAATCTCACGGCGGCCGAGATTGCAGCACAATGGAAGTGTCCGCAGCCCGAGTATGGACCCGAGCCATACTTCGGATTGAGTGGCCCAGTCAGCATCGCGGAGGTTGATCGCGACCTCGACACGCTGCACGGCCTCGGCTTTCAAGCCGTCACCGTGCAAGCAGGATTTGGAACGCCTTTCGTTTACCTCTCGCCGCAGTATTTCGACTTCTTCCGCCAATTTGTCCAGGAGACGAAAAAACGCGATATGCGCATGTGGATCGTCGATGACGCCGGCTATCCGAGCGGCTTTGCCGGCGGCAAGTTCAGCACGGAAAAGCCGAATCTCCGCATGCAGGCGCTTGAAGTAGCGCAAAAGCTATCCGTCGCTGGCGGCGAGACCCTGCACCGCGACCTCTCGCCCGATACCGTCAGCGCCGCCGCCATCAATCAGGACGGCGCCGCCCTTCCAATCACGTTGCATGGCAATACGCTTGACTGGGTCGCGCCCAAAACGCCGAAAGAAACGTGGACAGTCCTTGTCGTGGATCATGAATTTCGCACCTCTCCCACGCGCTCTGATACGAATCCGCATCGCGTGAAAGACACCGAGCAGTCTCTCGAAGACTACATGGATCCCGCTGCCACGCAGCAATTCCTTGCGTTCACGCACGAACAGTACAAGCAATCCGTTGGCGACGAATTCGGAAAGACAATTATGGGTTTTCGTGGCGATGAACCGGACTATTCCATTTCCGGCCTGCCGTGGACGCCCGAGTTTTTCGCGCGCTTTCGCGAATTGAAAGGATATGACGTCCAGCCGTACGCCGCGCTTTTCGCGCAAACGCCCTCGCGCAACAACCCGGGCGTAACGATCCATCTCACGCCGGAGCAGCTTCGCATCAAGGGCGATTACTATGACGTTTTCTCGAAACTGATCGCCGCCGGTTTTTTCGATCCGCAGGGAAAATGGGCAGCCTCGAACCAGCTCGAATACCAGGTGCATCTCAACCACGAAGAGATGGAAATGGAGTTGACCCATAGCGAAGGCTCGTTCTTCCGCGATATGCGCCAGGTCGAAGTCCCAGGCATCGATGCGATTTGGCACCAGATATGGACAGACACCGTTTCCGATTTCCCGCGGCTCGCGAGTTCCGTCTCTCATATCTACGGCAAGCCGCGAGCATTCACCGAAAGTTTTGCTGCATACACTCCGCAGCCGGATGCGCGAATGGCGCGCTACATTCTCAACGAGCAGTTCGTCCGCGGCGTAAATCTCATCGAGATGATGTTCTTCCCTTCCACGTCTGCGGGCCCGCGCCCTCTTTCCGGTTATATGGGAGATCCCGGGTTTCCAGACCTCGTAACGTACGTGCGCCGCATGAGCTACCTCATGGCCATGGGCCGCCCCGATGCGGCCGTCGCACTTTACCTGCCGTCAAGCTCGATGTGGCTCGGCGACCGTGACTCGGATACGCAATTTGTCTCCACCGAACGCCTCTTGAGTGAGCACCAGATCGATTTCGATATCCTCAGCGACGATGCGCTCGCTCGCGACCTGAAAGCGGGCAAAGGCACCTTCGAAACTTTGAGCGGCAATCGATACCGTACGGTGATCTTGCCCGATCCTCTCGTGATCTCATCGCAAGCGTTCGCGCGGCTCAAATCCTTCGCACACGGCGGCGGTAAAGTGCTCTTTATCGGCGGCACTCCCAAATGGATTGCCACGCGAACCATTCGTAACGCGAAAGCGGCTACGCCCGCCGACTTCGCGCGGGCAAAAATCGTAAATGCTCAATTGCCGCCCACGCCCACGCCGCCACAATTTCCGCCAACGGCGCCGCTGCAGCCGCAGAATGTACCGGACGCAATCCTCGCGGCACTTCGCAGCGCTGTTCCTGAAGCTACAGTTCGCCTCGATAGCGCCGACCCTGCGCTCAAAGTAATGAAGCGCCGTTGGGCGGACGCTGACGTTTACTTGCTGTTCAACGAAGGCCCGCAGCCCAGCGAGCACACCGTAACGCTCGCAAGCAAGGGCAGCACAGTACAGTCGTGGAACGCGCAGACGGCGGCGATCGAGCCAATAAACCCCACGCGCCAGGCGGGCAGTCTCTCAGTGCGCCTCAAGCTCGATCCTTACGCCACGAGCGTGCTTGTCGTCCACTGAAACCTCACTCTCTAATTCGTCATCCTGCTGACACTTCCTTCAATTCGTCATCCTGAGGCGCCCGGGTTTGAGGGCGCGCCGAAGGATCCCTCTTGCTTTTTCGTCCGCTGAGTCAGCCCAGCCGCAGATTTCGTCACGAAACGCGCTTGCGTGCTTGCCCGCGTGTAAGAGTGTTCACAAATCTTTCATAAAAAATTCCAGCCGATCCCCCGCGCAATGAGGTATCTTTGCGCCGTCTCAGACGGAATCTCATTGGGGGGAGTAGACATGAAGCACGACTCAATCGACCACAGCCTGCTTGGTGCGAAGCTCACGCGCCGCCGTCTATTAAAAGGAGCCGCGCAGGTAGCTGCTGCCGCCGCGGCTGGTTCGCTCATGCCGCCAAATGTGCGCCGCATGCTCGCGCAAGGCGCGCCAAAAAATAGCTCGCTGGCGGATATCAAACACGTCGTGCTGCTCATGCAGGAAAACCGCTCGTTCGATCATTATTTCGGCACGCTGGCGGGCGTTCGCGGATTTGACGATCCAAAGGCGCTCAAGCTGGATGGCGGCCGGTCCGTCTTTTATCAGCCGGACGCGGAAAATCCCCAACGTTATCTGCTGCCCTTCCGCCTGGATACACGCGCAACAAGCGCGCAGAAAATTCCTTCCACAAGCCACGCATGGGCAGTGCAGCACGAAGCATGGAACGGCGGCAAAATGGATCAATGGCTGCAAGCCCATCGCAAAGCCGATGGCCGCAACGGCCCCTATTGCATGGGCTATTACACGCGCGAAGACATTCCCTTCCAATTCGCGCTCGCTGAAAGTTTCACCTTGTGCGACAACTACCACTGCTCGGTTATGGGCCCCACGTGGCCCAATCGCATGTACTGGATGACCGGCATGATCGATCCTGATGCCACCGGCGGCGGTCCCATGATCAGCAACACATCGACGCCCAATGGTTATACGTGGAAAACGTATCCCGAGAGACTCGAAGAAGCGGGCGTGCCGTGGAAGGTCTATCAGATGGAGAACAATTACGGCTGCAATATGCTCGAAAACTTTGCCGTCTTTCAAAACGCGGCGCGCCGTTCCCCGCTTTTCCTCAAAGGTGTCGCGTACGGATCCGAAGGAGAGTTTGAATATGACGCGATCAATGACAAGTTGCCCGCCGTGTCATGGGTGATCTGTACGGACTATCAATCCGAACATCCTGACTACATGCCTGCGGACGGCGCCGCCTTCGTAGCAAGCAAAATCGATGCGATCGCCGCGAACCCCGACGTCTGGGCGAAGACGCTGTTCATTTTGAACTATGACGAAAACGACGGGATTTTCGATCACGTCGCGCCGCCAACGCCTCCGGCCGGAACCGCGCACGAGTTTATAGGCGGGTTGCCGATCGGCGCCGGCTTCCGCGTCCCCTGCATCCTGATCTCGCCATGGACAACAGGCGGCTGGGTCTCGAGCGAGCCCTTCGATCACACCTCCACGTTGCGCTTTCTCGAGCAGTTCACCGGCGTGCGCGAACCCAACATCACTGATTGGCGTCGCAGCACCTTCGGCGATCTCACCTCGGCTCTGCGCCTCAAGCAAGCTCCTGGTAAGCCGCCCGTGCTGCCTGATACCGGCGGTGCATTGCAAAGGGCAATGTATGAGGCGAAGAGGCTCCCCAAACCAAAGTTGCCGGGCGCGGACCAGAAGCCACCCCAGCAGGAGAAGAAACGTTCTCAGACATGAGCGACGTTGTACTAGGACTGTAATTCTCGGGAGGAATACGACCGTCGAAGGCAACTTCGCAAATTTAGGGCGCCAATCGTGCCATTTTTGGCATTTAAGGCCATTTTAAGCCCGTTTTAAGGCGCCACTCGCGCCAAAATTGTCACTTCCGCATTGTTGAAGTGACGGACTCCTGGGCGTAGCCGTTCGCACCAACCGCGACGGGCACAGCCACGGTGC
Source organism: Candidatus Acidiferrales bacterium (assembly GCA_035279845.1). GTDB lineage: Bacteria > Acidobacteriota > Terriglobia > Acidiferrales > UBA7541 > Palsa-295. The sequence goes on from DATEGW010000066.1 coordinate 5,702, forward strand.
GCTTCTGATAGCAGAGCAGGATAAGATCTGCGCGGCGGCGAACTCCGAATTTCGCAAGCAGATTCGAAACGTGGAATTTCACAGTGCGTTCGGAAATGTGGAGCCTGTCTGCAACTTCCTTGTTTGCAAGGTTTTCCAGCAGACCGTTAAGCACTTCTTGTTCGCGCCTGCTCAGGTCGGTCGGCGCCTCATTGCGCAGGCGGCGCCCTTGCGCACCCGTCAAAATCGAATCCACAAACCGGGAAAGCACGGGCCGCGGAACCCAAAACCCGCCCTCAGCCACCAACGGCAGAGCCCGGGGAAGCTGCTCGCGCGCCTCGGCATAATTCAGTATACCCTTAACTCCTTGCCGCAGTAGGGAATAGCTGTCAGATTCGCTGAGGTTATCGCCCACCACTAAGAGCCGCGCCGATGCGCTGTGGTCGAGAATATTCCCCAGTAGAGCGCCCGTCGCCTGCTTTGCCGCATGCGCATCTACCACATAAACCGAAGCCTTCGGCACTTCCAACGTCCGAAGATCGGGGGCGAGCATTGAATCGAGTTGCTTAGTGCAGAGTTGGAAGCCGGAATCATCCAGCAGCCTCTCGAACTCGTTCAAAACCATAGGATGAGGCGAGAGAATACAGACCTTTAGAGCGATCTTGGTTCCGTTTCTGGCCATTGCTCAGTTAGGTTAGCCTGTCAAAACGCTCCGCACAAGGAAGCGGATGCTGCAGGTTTCCTAGCTGACACGGGGGCGGACCGTCGAGTACTAGTTATTCAAGCGTAAGAGTCGCTTGAGGCTTTTAGAATTTCTAAAAGGCGTTTCAGTCGGCTTGAGCGCTGGCCGCAATAGGGGCTGCGTCTCGCCGAGGACGCTTGGCGGGCAAACCCGCTTGGCGGACTTTGTAAAGTAGCGCCCGGTAGCTGATCTTGAGCGCCTCGGCCGTCTTGCGACGGTTCCAGTGGTTCTGCTGCAACACCTTGAGGATGACGTCATGTTCCATCCGGCGTGTCACTTGTTGCGCGATGCGCTTCAGAGGCATGTTGCCGTTTTCGCCCACCTCATACGTGAACTCCGGCTGCTTCCTCTCGGCCGGTTCGCCGTAGAAAGCGTCTTCCGATCCAAGAATGACGTAGCGAGCCATGCAATTTTCCAGCTCGCGGACGTTGCCGGGCCAATCGCGTTGCTTTAGGAGCTGCATGGTCTCGCGACTGAGCGGGCCGGCTTCACGCTTAAAACGCACATTGAAGCGCTCGCGGAGGTATTCGGCCAGAAATGGAATGTCTTCGCGCCGCTCGCGAAGGGGTGGAAGCATGATACTGATTACATTGATGCGATAAAAAAGGTCGGAGCGAAACGTGCCCTTCTCAATTTCGCGGCCGAGGTCGCGATTCGTCGCGCAGATCACGCGCGCATCGAGCCACTTTTCCACGTGTTCGCCGATTCGCGTGAAATGCCCGTCTTGCAGCACGTGAAGGAGCTTAGCCTGAAGGCTGGCATCGAGTTCGGCGATTTCGTCGAGGAACAACGAACCGCCCTGCGCCAACTCAATGCGGCCAGGCTTCGGATTGTTGGCGCCTGTGAAGGCGCCCTTGGCATATCCGAAGAGTTCGCTTTCCAGCAGCGTGCCCGGGATTGCCGGACAATTTACTTTGATAAAAGGGCCGTTGGTCCAAGGCGAGTGCGCATGAATGAAGCGGGCAAGGACTTCCTTGCCGGTACCGCTCTCCCCAAGGATCAGAATCGGCACGTTGAGGCCGGCAGCGCGCTCGACGCGAGCACGGACGGCCTGCATCGTCTCGGCTTTGCCGAAATAGATCTGGTCCGGCGGAAGTTCAGTGCCGATTGGGGAATGCGCTGTTCTCAGTTCTGCGGCAGAAGCCATTGGTCTGGGTGGGGCTTCAGGAACGCCCGGTACCTGGTAATGCACCCGTGACGCCAAACCAAGCGAAGACCGAAGGAAATGGGAGACAGGCTGTGGATATCGTAATCCCTTTCCCACCAATAGCTTACATCGGCTTATCGAAAAATAGCAGTTGAGCCCGCTATGCCGGAGTTCAGCGCATCGCGAGTCTAAAACCAGAAAAGCCTTGGCATTTTCGGGAAGAGGGCTTCCTCACAGAGTGCAAGCTATTCACATTCAGAGAGTTACCGGTACTGTGTTCTAGTACCCGGTGCGGCCCGAGGCAGGATCGTGCCTTGCGGAGCGGGGAATGGTAAATCAGGAGCAGGAGAAACCAAAGGCAGGCGCGAACCACGAAGCGCCTGCCTGGAAAGCCTAAACTCTACATCTCGCCGCGAATGATGTCATAGCGCTCAATCACCGCAGCTACGCCAATCGTCTCATGCTGATCGTCTTCGCGCTTGTCCACACGAATCACTCTTCCATGTGCCCGAACGAAGACTTCGGTCCCGCGCGTGATTTCCGCCGGCAAGGTAAGCGTGAAATCCAGCTCGGTACCGGGACTCATCTCCTTCTGCATTACGAAATACACGCCGCGCGTTGAGATGTCCCTGGTCTGACCGTTGTGAGCACCCGGGTCTCGATTGATCGGCAGGCGAATGCTTACCGGCAGAGACAAATCGTACCGGCGAGCCATGCGACGCTCCGTCATCCCCCGTATTCCTCCGAAAAAGATGCGAATCTACCCCATGCCGCAAACCACTGGTGCAATCACTCTTCCAAAAAAGATAGAAAGATATTGCGCCGCGGAGACGAGCAAATCTTGCTCTGTGCTCTCATGAACCGCAGCGGAACAAAGTTGAACAACTGCTTTCGGTACAGTAAAAACGATCGCCTAAAGCTGAAGGACCCAAGAAATTAAGAAGCAACGCGCGTTTTCAAGCGATGCCCTTTTAACGCGCCGGAGCGGAATACTAGACCAATCCGCGAGAAGATGGGAAGCGATATTTCGAGATATGTGCTCTACTTGTGCAATCGTTTTCAGGGTATAGGACTATCGGGGCGGATACCCCTCAGCCCAATAGTAATCCTCGCTGACCCGCAGTCAGTAGCGGGCAATCAACTGCGGGCGCCGGGAAGCGCGTGCGCTTCTTCCGCCTTTTCTTTGAGAGCTGACTCTTTGGCCGCCGCTTCTCTTGCCGCGGCTGCGGCCTTTGCTGCTGCCGACCGGGCGCCTCGGCCGGAATCCAGATTGAACTGCCGCATTTTGTAGAGGAGAGCCTTGTAGCTGATTTCGAGCATGCGCGCCGCGTCCTTGCGGCACCAGTTTGTTTTTTCGAGCGCGTCCGCAATAGCTTCCATTTCCGCTTCGTCTTTTAGTCCGCGGACCAGAGCCTTGAGCCCCTGATCCTTAGGAGCGGGGGCCGCCTCTTCGCGTGGCGCGATACGCTGCTGTTGTCCGGTCATTTCGACGAGTTCGCGGAAGCTGCCTTCGTCGTCCTCCAGAATCACGTAACGCTTCACGAAGTTCTCGAGCTCGCGAAGATTCCCGGGCCACGGATACCGAAGCGCGGCTTCCATCAGGTGCTTGGAGGGATCGGGAGCGGCCTTGCCGTATTTTTCGCTGTACTTTACGAGGAAATGCCGGAAGAGCAGCGGGATTTCAGTCGTACGTTCACGGAGAGGCGGAATATGAATGGACAGCACATTGAGTCGGTAGTACAGATCCTCGCGGAAACGCCCAGTGCGCATCGCGTCCTTCACGTCCATATTGGTGGCGGCGAGAACTCGGACGTCCACGTTGACAACGGCTCGCGCTCCAAGCCGCGAAAATTGTCCGTCCTGCAGCACATGAAGCAGCTTGGCTTGCAGGTGCGGGCTCATCTCTGCAATTTCATCCAGGAAAATCGTGCCGCGATTGGCGAGTTCAAATTTTCCGGGCTTCGCTCGCACAGCGCCCGTGAACGCGCCTTGCTCGTAACCGAAAAGCTCTGACTCGAGAAGTTCACCCGGCAACGCTGCGCAGTTCACCTTCACAAATGCCTGCTGCCTGCGCGTGGAGCGCAGATGAATCATGCGGGAAACAACTTCCTTCCCGACGCCGCTCTCTCCGCTGATGAAAACAGGCACATCCACAGGCGCGATTTGCAGGATTTGCTGCCGAATCTTGAGCATTTGCGGGCTGGCCGCGAGAAAAGAAATGTCTTCTGTCAACGCCTCGCAATATTCGCGCAGGGATTCGTTTTCCGAGCGCAGTTGCTGCTTCTGCTTGCATTTCAAAAATGCCGCTTCAAGCTCGGGCTTCTCAAAGGGCTTCGTGAGATAGTCCATGGCGCCTAGGCGGATCGCCTCGACGACGGTGGTCACCTCGTTCGAGCACGAAAGCATGATGACACTGAGTGTGCGATCGAGTTGCATGAGCTGGCGCAGCGTCTCGATGCCGTCCAGTTCCGGCATGAGAACGTCTAGAATGACCATGTCGGGACGCGCGCCGGAGCCGACGCGCTCCAGAGCTTCCTTGCCGCTTGCGACCGTCTCCACTTTATAGCCGTCCACTTCGAGCAGTGTCTGAAGAACTTTTCGAATGCTAGGTTCGTCGTCAACGACGAGTATCTTTTCTTTGTCGGCCATGAGCTTTCCTATTGGGCTTGAGCAGCTGCGAGCCCGCGTTATATGAAGTTGCTATTCCGTTTGAATCGGCAGCAAGAATGAAAAAGAACTGCCGCGTCCCACTTCGCTATCGACCCATACTTTGCCGCGATGAGCCTGAATCAATCTCTTGGTGATTGCCAGGCCCAGGCCCATTCCGGACGATGAAGGATCGACGCGAACGAACTCTTCGAAAATCTCCTGATGAAACTCGGCTGCAATGCCGCCACCTGTGTCCGCAACAGAAATCATGACCGCATTGGGCGTTTGTCCATCGCCACGCCGGCGCTCGTCGGCAGGAGCGGCTTCGTTGACGCGACGCTCCCAAAAATGCGGCTGTGCCATCAGCGTCACTTCGCCGCCCGGCGGCGTGTGCTTCAGAGCGTTATCGATCAGGTTAAAAATGCATTGCTGCACTTTTTGATAATCGAATTTGAAGATCGGCAAATCCTCGTGGATTTTCACGTCGAGGCGCACTTTGGCACGCTGAAACGCATCTTGCCACCGGCAGTTCAAATCCTTAATGCAATCGCGCAAATCGTTGTCGCGAAGATGCAGCACGAGTTTCCCACTCTCGAGCGCCGAGTAGTTAAGAAACATCGAAACGAGGCGCACCAGGCGTTCGCAGCTCTCTTTGGATTCGTGCAGGATGTCCGTCTGCTTGTCGCTGAGTCTTCCAAGCGAGCCGGAAAGCAAAAGATCGTAGTAACCCTTCATTACGGCGAGCGGTGTCTTCAGTTCATGCGCGGCGGAAGCAAGAAACACGGTTTTTTGACGATTTACTTCCTGAAGTCGGAGATAAGCTGCCAGAAGATTCCGGTACGTCGTCTCGCGTTCCTGCATCAACTCTTGCACGGTCTGCCGCATGTCCGCCTCTTCCGGTTGCAAGTCGGGAGGAGCCGGTTCGAGATAGACGGCCAGCCAATCGAGTTCGGGCAGCCAACGCACACGCGCTTTCATCGACGTCTCACTAATGAGAGGCAGGGTCACTTCCTGCTGACCTTCCGTAAGCTTCCTCAGGGTCACCGTCGCGTCGCCCGTCAGGATGTCTTTGAAGAGGTTCACCTCTTCATCGGTCGATGTCAGTCCCCGGACGAATTCGTGAGCGTGTAGATTTTTGAAAAGAAGCCTGCCTCTCCGGTCGGAAACGATCAGGGGTCGGTCGAGCGCGTCGAGAAGGCTGGCAACGGGCTCAAGAACAGCAGCGTTGGCCTTGCGACGCTCGATCGTGGCTGTTTTCGGCACTCTTCCTCCAGCGAGGGCAGATTCAAAGCTCAGGAAAAATTATTCCATCAGAGCGAATAGCGAAGGGGTTTCGCCTGACCTTGAATGGGAAAACATATGCTCTCAGACGGATTTGAGAGCTGTCAATGGTAAATACGTCCCACGTTTGCACAATGGTGGAAGCTCGTGGGCACAACATTGCGCATCCTCCTCACAGCCTTCGTCCCATGCCGTCCAACCGTCCTTTGCATGTCGCTGTTTCAATTGGCTTTAGAAGAATCCAGAGCTTCAGACAAGGTTTGCCCTAAAATTGCGGTTAATCCGAGTACTAAAACTGAGGGACTATGATGCACGCGAAAGAGACAGTAATTCACAAGGTTGGGGCGCGGACACTTTACGAAGAACGGCGCCGTTTTCCACGAATCCATCTGCAAGTGCCGCTATTTATACGAGGGAAGGACTCGCAAGGAGAACAGTTCCTTGAACTCGCTAAGGCTTTGGATATCAGCGCCTTGGGAGCATTAATTACATGCCCGAAAGCGCTGGTCGTCGGAGATTTCGTCACCCTAACGGTGCCGGCCCCGTCGATAACGTCTTCGGCTTTGATCCCAGCGGGGATGCCGCCGATCCAAGCCCGCGTTCGGCGAGAGCAAGAGGCCGGCGACATCTATCTGGTGGGTGTGGAATTCATCAAACCTCTGACGTAGCACGGCACGTTTGCTCACTCTTTCTGCCACATGTGGAAAGCAAGTTCACTTCCGCGCAGGTGTTTCATTTTGAGAGCGCATTTAGGGAACTATATCCTTTGTTTTCAATCCATTCTGCCCTGATATTTTGACGTATCCGTCCTCGCATTTGGACTATGCTTTGCATATGTACCAGCGCCCCGCAGGAAGCCCTGGCTGAAAAGTTCAGGGAAGAGAAAGTCTAGACAATTGATGCCTCTGCCCGGCGACGTGCCCCAGCCGCAGCCATCGGCCGAAGACTCTTTTCTCGACTTGCTCGTTGAGACCCTCTCGGCTCTCGACGAGTCGGTGCGCGGACAATTTCTCCGCCAGTACTTTCGCACGATTGCTCACATCGAGCTCACCGAATCGCAAAGCAATCAGCACTGGGAAAAAATCCTGGAGCGTCATCGCGAGCTCTCCGCCAATCTCGGCAAAAGAGTCTCGCTAAAGACAGCCATCATCGATGTGCTCGCCTCAGCAAATGTGCTGCGCGTACCAATTATTATTGAATACGAGGATCTGAAGAAGCTCCAGGTGAGCGCAGCCACGGACCCACTCACTGGCTTGTATAACAGACGATTCTTTGACGAAGCCTGCGAACGCGAACTGAACCGGGCCAAGCGCTACGGCCAGACTCTGGCCTTTGTGCTGCTAGACCTGCACAAGTTAAAAGAGGTAAACGATCAGCGCGGCCATCTTGAAGGCGACAACATTATTCAACTCGCCGCCACTACGCTACGAAAGACGCTCCGCGCTTCCGATACAGCATTTCGCATTGGCGGCGATGAATTCGCCTTGCTTCTACCGCAGACAGACCTCGAGCAGGCGACCACACTTTCCCGCCGCGTACGATCTCAATATGAGACCGAGGTTCGTCCCCTCCACTTAGGGGTCGGAGTCACCCTCGATTTTGGAATCGCCATTTATCCGCAGGACGCAGATGAGCAGCGCGCGCTTCTCACGCTCGCCGATGAGCGCCTCTATGAGTTGAAGCAGGCTGGACGTACCACGCAGTCGCAAGTCATTTCCTTGGAGAGCCATTCGCGCGAAACACCTGCTCCATCGCCCAAAGTAGTGCCCGGTCCCGGTAGGGAGCCGTCTCCAGAAAAGCCAGCCTCGTCGGCTTCAGAGCAGCGGAAATGGGAGCGCGTTTCTCTGGCGGGCACCAAGGCTCACGCTGTCCTTCCGGACCTGGGCCAGAAGACCGCCCGTGTCCTCGATCTAAGCTACGGAGGTGTGGCCCTTCTGCTCAATGAGGGCGATGATGTGCCCGACCAATTTAATGCCGTGCTCAACGTGCCGATTCTACCCCCGGTTCGCGTCATTCTGAAGCGTGCCTACTCTCAACAAACGGAAGGTGGCCGTACCCGCGTAGGCTGCTCCTTCGTCTCGTAGTTTTCCACAGCCCGCCTCGCAAAATCCGCTCCCTCCGCGTAACATAGTGTTTTCCGCTGGTCCACTTCAGGTCAGCGTTTCTATGTCTCAAAATGATTCATTTTCGGCGATTGCGTCCAATGAGGGCGTGGGTATTGCTGTCTGGATGGATCGCGTGCTGGCTCGCGCGAACCGTGCAGCGGAAAACTGGGACTCCGAAAGCGTCCACGACCTGCGTGTTGCGCTCCGGCGCTGCCGCGCGATGGCTGAAGCCCTCAATGAAGTGGACCCTGACCCTGGCTGGCGAAAAGTGAAGAAATCCACACGCCGGCTGTTCCGGGCGTTGGGCACCCTCCGGGACACCCAGGTAGAACGCAAATGGATAAAGAAGCTTGCCCTGCCGGGTGAACCGCTTCGCACTCACCTGCTGAGGCTTCTTGTCCGCCGCGAAAAGGAACAGCGGGAAGCCGCACGCGAAACCCTTGACGATTTCAGCGCCAAGGAATGGAAGAGGCTTTCCCGCAAGCTCGCGCGGAAAGCCGAACTCTTCCCGCTCGAAGGCATCGTATTTCAACGCGTAGCTTTGGCGAGATTGCAGGAAGCCACCGAGCTTCTCTGCCGTGCGCGTAAGCGCCGCAGCGCGAGGGCTTGGCACGGTGTGCGAATCGGCCTAAAGCATTTTCGCTATGTCACCGAGAATTTTCTACCTCGCAGATACGAGCTTTGGGCTACGGATCTGAAACACCTCCAGGATCTCCTCGGTGAAGTTCACGATTTGGACGTGCTCCGCGCCGATGTTCGCCGCAACGCTACTGAGTCGCTATCCGGCTCGCTCGCTGGCTGGCTCGACAAAATCGAAGCGGAGCGCAAAATACGGATCGCCGAAGTCGTTGCAAAGACGACCGGAGATGGTCCGCTTCTGCACACGTGGCAATCGAGTCTAGAAATCGCGCATATGCTTTCACCCGCGCCGCAACTCAGCCGCCGCAGCGCATAGATCAGACCAAGGCGCTATGCGTCATTGCACACACGCTCTGTGTCGCAATATCCGCCAACAAAGGGTCTAGCGCAGGCCCTTTCCATTGAAGGCGGTTTCGCCAGTGTCTTTCAAATACCTCATTCACCGGCCTTTGCCCGACGCCCAAGGTATCTGTCATGCCCGTCAGCCTCCGGCACCTCTTTTGCTCCTTCATTGGGCGAAGTGTTTACCTAAACGCGCCGCGCGAATCGAGTCTGGCTGATTTTCATCGCGCCGCAGAGCCGGAGTCTGGCAATCTATATGTTCGTGCCAAACGCAATCCATACCGACGGCCGTCCCGTGTGGGCGGAGATTTCGCTGAAAGCAATTCAGGGAAACCTGAAAGTCGTTCGCCGCCAAATCGGACCAAAGCCGAAAATCCTGGCCGTAGTCAAATCGAACGCTTACGGGCTGGGCGCCGTCCCCGTTTCCAAGGCGCTTGCGAAAGCCGGAGCGGACTGGTTCGGCGTCACCTGCACAAACGAAGGCATCGAGCTCCGCGAAGCTGGCATCCATAAACGCATTCTCGTGCTCACCGGCTTCTGGCCCGGCGAAGAAAAGCGCGTGCTAAAAAATCGCTTGACGCCCGTTGTCACGCGTCTCGACGATGTCCGCTTGCTTGAAAAGGCCGCGAAGTCAATCCGTGGCAAAAACGCGCCAATTCCCTTTCACCTCAAAATTAATACCGGCATGAACCGCCTTGGCATCGAAGCTACCGAAATCGATTCATTCGCTGCAGCGCTCGCCGAGTGCAAGCACATCGCACTCGAAGGCACGTTTACTCATTTCGCTTCCGCCGAGGATTTCAGCGCCCGCCAGACGGACAATCAGGAGCATCTCTTCCGCAATTGTCTGGCGCGCATGCGCGAACTCGGAGTCTCACCCGGTATCATTCACATGGCCAATAGCGGAGCGATTTGCGCGCGTCCGACAACTTTTGCAGACATGGTTCGCCCCGGCGCTGTGCTCTATGGCTACTACCAATCGTTTGATCCGCCTCACAAGGGCGAGGAAGTGCGCGAGAAGCTCCCCATCACCCCATGCCTCTCGTTGCGCGCGCGCATCATTACCTTGCGCGACGTCCCCGCAGGCGAAGGTGTGGGCTATAGCGCGCGCTTCGTCACCGAACGCCCGACGCGCGTTGCCGTAATTAATGCCGGCTATGCGGACGGCATCCTGCGCCAGCGTACGAATCGTGGGTGTGTACTGGTCCGCGGCAGACGAGTTCCTCTTGTTGGCACGATTTCCATGGATCTCACCACGCTGGACGTCACCGACGTACCGCAAGCTCAGTTGGGCGATATTGTGACAATCTACGGCAAGGACGGCGCCGATTCGATCGTGGTCTCCGACGTAGCCCGCGAAATCGGCACCGTGACATCTGATCTCCTCTGCGCCTTAGGTCGACGGGTTCCGCGCTATTACGTCTAGAAGGCGCCTCGCAAAAGCTCGTTCGAAAGGGCGAAGATTTATCCCGCCGTCACATGCCCACGTAGGGGCGCACCCTTGATGCGTCCTTGGTGCGGCGCCGGAATCGAAGACTTCTAGTCGCGCCCGCCCACGTTGACTCTGCGTTCCTTGACAGTGTTATACTCCTCATATTCATTAATATATGCCGCGTCGATAGATACCCGGCCCGGGCGGATTATCTCTCATACGGCCGTGGAGAACTACGGGAAGCGCTTCGCTGTTAGCGCCTCCTGAATCTTTATAGCGGTTATAGGTGCCATCATGCAGAGGCCTTCTAACGCGCCTCCCCGCACGCAGGGCAGCGCATCTCCCGAAGCTCCGATTTCTCCTCGTCCCGTAATGCTCTCCCGCGCAAACCGCGGGGTGGGTACCTTCTGGGATACCCTGGTAATACGCATCATTTTTGTCGTCATCTGCGGTGTGGCTGGTTTTCACTTCCGGCCATTCAGCATTACGCCCATCGAAGGAACAATCGCGGGTGTTTGCTTCGCCTCCGCCATCATTCTCGTGGAAGTGCGCCTCCGCAAGGTCACTTTGCGTAGGCTGATTGGCGCAGCCATAGGGTCAATTCTGGGAATCCTGGGCGCATATCTCACGTCCCTGATCATGAGTCACACCACCATGCCGGAGAGCACACGGTCGTTCTTCAGCCTGTCGATTTTTGTGGTATCCACTTACGTAGGGCTTATGCTCGGTGCGAACAAGGGCGATATGTTGAACCTCCAGGCGTTTGGAGGTGTATTCGGCAGCGAGCGCGGATCGCGCCACATCACCAAGCTGCTCGATACCAGTGTGATCATCGATGGGCGCGTAGCGGACATTGCAGATGCGCTCTTTATCGATGGCGCCCTGGTGATTCCCCAATTCGTCTTGCGAGAGCTTCAACTTGTAGCCGATTCGGCCGACCCGCTAAAGCGCCAACGCGGCCGCCGCGGACTCGAGGTCTTGCAGCGCATCCAGAAAATGCAGCATCTGGATGTGCAAATTGCGGAAGACGATTTCCCGAACATTCCGGACGTAGATCTCAAGCTCATCGAATTGGCGAAGCGTTATGATGCGAAGATCGTAACCAATGATTTCAACCTGAATAAAGTGGCGACGCTGCAAGGTATCGAAATCATGAACGTCAACCTGCTCGCCAATGCACTCAAGCCTGTCGTATTGCCCGGCGAAACCATGCGCGTATTCATCCTGCGCGAAGGCAAGGAATACAATCAGGGGGTCGCGTATTTGGATGACGGCACGATGGTCGTCGTCGATGGCGCGCGGAAAATGATCAATAAGACGATCGATATCAGCGTTACATCAGTCCATCAAACAACTGCCGGCAAGATGATCTTCGGCCGCTACGACGATCGCTCCGAACAGGCCCGCCCAGGCGCCGTTCCCACAGCCGTCGATGCTTCCGGAAACCGTCCACCGGAAACCGGAACACCCGGTGAACGCGCGCCGCGCGCTCTCTATCCAGAACCCGGCCGCTCGTGAACCTCGCCGGCTTACGTAAGCCTAGGCAGTGCTGAAAATCTACATCCTTTTAAACCAGAAATGCCCTTACTTAGACGAGAAATGCCGTCATCCTTCTATGAAAACAGGCGCACTTGTCCATAGGGCAATTTGCGAGCGATGCGACAAGCTTCTATTCGTGCTCAAGGCACATAAGGATTGTCCGGAGCTTCCGCGCCAGCGCTACGCGCGCCACATGCGGATGTTTGCGCTTCTTTAACCGTTCGAAATATTTCTTCGCCGCCGGAGAACAACGCACCGCCGTATGCGCCGCCTCCACCATCACCCATCGCAAACGCGGCGATCCACATCGGGTGATTCCGCCT
>DATEGW010000067.1:0-6536 GCA_035279845.1 Candidatus Acidiferrales bacterium
TTTCGCGGAGTCTCTTGTGCGGGGAGAGCCGAAGGCGCGAAAGATCATGAAGGAAGCCTTCATCGACCGGGCACGCGAGCTCGTATGAGAAGTCTGTTCACTTCTTCGAAACCGTAGCGTGCCGACCTTTCGCGCGCCTGAAACTCAGGAGACCCGGCATGAGCACCGTCGTTCCGCTGCAAGAGAAACGCGAAGTTAAAACCAAAATTGATCCCAAACCCAGACCAGCCAATGGGAAACCGATCCGCGTCGACGTTCGCGGCCTGAAACACGCCCTGGAAGCAAAAATCGAGGGCGAAGTCCGATTTGACCGTGGCAGCCGCGGTATCTACGCAGTGGACGCGTCGAATTATCGGCAAGTTCCCATAGGCGTCGTCATTCCGCGCCATGTCGAAGATGTAATCGCAACGGTTGCAATCGCGCGCGAATTCGGCGCGCCAATTCTCTCGCGCGGCGGCGGCACGAGCCTCGCCGGGCAATGTTGCAACACTGCCGTCGTGATGGATTGGACGAAGTACGTCAACCAGATCCTCGAAATTGATCCTGTGAAGCGCGTCGCGCGCGTGCGTCCAGGCTGCGTCCTCGACGATCTGAGAAATGCCGCCGGCGAATTTGGCCTTACATTCGGCCCCGATCCCGCCACTCACAGCCACTGCACGTTGGGCGGCATGATGGGCAATAACTCATGCGGCGTTCACGCGCAGATGGCAGGTTCAGTCGCCAGCAATGTCGAATCAATGGAAGTGTTGCTTTATGACGGCACGCGGATGACCGTTGGCTGGATGAGCGAAGAAGAGATGGACACTGCGATACGCCAGGGCGGACGCTCCGGCGAGACCATCGCTCAATTGAAAAGCCTCGCGGCTCGTTATGAGGGCCAGATCAAACGCCGCTTTCCAAATATTCCGCGCCGGGTTTCCGGGTATAACCTCGATCAACTGCTTTTCTCGAAGGAGAATCCAAAAATAAATCTTGCGCGCGCGTTGGTTGGCTCGGAGGGCACGCTTGTCACAATACTCGAAGCTACGTTGCGCCTGGTTCACAATCCGCCGTTCCAATCGCTCGTCGTGCTCGGCTATCCCGATGTGTATAAGGCAGGCGATCACGTTGCCGAAATCCTGAAATTCAAGCCGATGGGTTTCGAAGGCCTCGACCGGGCGCTGGTCGAAGGCATGAAGAAGAAAAACCTCCACACGAAATCTATCGGTCACCTGCCCGACGGAGACGGATGGTTGATGGTCCAATTTCCCGGTGAAACGAAGAAGGAGTCCGACGATCGCGCTCGTGAAATGATCGACTCTCTAAAGCGCAAACCGAATGCCCCAACCGTACGGCTATACGACAGCCCGGAAGATGAGAAAGCCATTTGGGAAGTCCGCGAATCTGGCTTGGGTGCGACGGCATTTGTACCTGGCCTGCCGCCATCATGGCCCGGCTGGGAAGACGCTGCAGTTCCGCCGGCCGTAATCGGCGATTATTTACGCGATTTTTGCAAGCTGCTGAAAAAATACGACTACATAGCCGCCCTTTATGGTCACTTCGGCATGGGCTGCGTTCATTGCCGCATTACTTTTGACGTGACGAGCCGCAAAGGCATCAAGAACTACCGCTCGTTCGCTCACGATGCCGCCGAACTTGTGACTAACTATGGCGGTTCCCTTTCCGGCGAACACGGCGATGGGCAATCGCGTGCCGAATTGCTGCCCATCATGTTCGGCAAGCAAATCGTCCAGGCATTCCGGGAATACAAAAGTATCTGGGATCCGGATTGGAAAATGAATCCGGGCAAAATCGTCGATCCTTTTCCAATGGATTCGAATCTTCGTTTGGGCGCCGATTACCATCCTGCGGAGCCGAAGACGCATTTCAAATTCGCGGACGACCATGGCAGCTTTGCGCAGGCTACTCTTCGCTGCGTGGGCGTGGGCAAGTGCCGGCGCACGAGTTCGGATGTCACCGAGAACCAGACCATGTGTCCTAGCTTCATGGCGACCCACGAAGAAAAGCACACCACGCGCGGACGCGCGCACCTCCTGTGGGAAATGCTCCAGGGCTCGCTCATTAAAAAAGGTTGGCGCGACGACAATGTGAAGGACGCGCTCGATCTCTGCCTCTCATGCAAAGGCTGCAAAGGCGATTGTCCAGTCAATGTCGATATGGCGACGTATAAATCGGAATTTCTCTCGCACTATTACGAGGGGCGCGTTCGGCCGCGTTACGCTTATGCGTTTGGCATGATCGACAAATGGGCGCAGATCGCTTCGCGTTGGCCCGGTTTTGTGAATCTTGCCTCGTCCACGCCCGGCATCCGGGAACTCATGAAATCGGCGGCCGGAATGGCGCCGCAACGGACAATTCCGGAGTTTGCTCCGGAAACATTCCGGTCATGGTTCGGAAAGCGCGGTCGCCGCAGAACGGGCCATCCGAAAGTCGTGCTCTTCCCGGACACATTCAACAACCATTTCTTCCCTAGAACGGCGAAAGCGGCTGTGGACGTTCTCGAACATGCAGGTTATGACGTGGAAGTGCCGCGAATGCACGTTTGTTGCGGCCGCCCGCTGTATGACTATGGATTCCTTGACCTCGCAAAGACGTATCTACTGAAAATTTTTGACGTTCTCATGCCCTACGTGGATGCCGGAATGCCGATCGTGGTGCTCGAACCTAGCTGCTGGTCCGTGCTTCGAGACGAGATTCAAGGCTTGTTTCCGGATCGCAAGGAGGCGAAAGCCATTAAGGAGAATATTTTCCTCTTCTCCGAATTCCTCGTGCAGAAGGCGAATTACCACCCGCCGCGTCTCCATATGTCCGGTATTGTGCACGGCCACTGTCATCACAAAGCGCTAATGCACGGTGTCCACCATGAGAAGCAGCTTTTGGACGATATGCAAATGAACGTCCGCGTGCTCACCGACGGCTGCTGCGGTATGGCCGGGGCTTTCGGCTTTGAAGAGGAACATTACGAAGTATCGGCAAAAGTGGGCGAACACGCGTTCCTGCCTGCCGTACGCAGTTGTGGGCTGAATGAGGTCGTGATTGCCGATGGCTTCAGTTGCCGCGAGCAGATTTCGCAGATGACCCAGCGGCACGGATTGCATATGGCCGAAGTGTTACAACTTGCGATTAAGTATGGTCCGGCTGCCGTCAATGGAGGCATGCCGGAGAAGAAATTCGTCGACGAACACCGCCGGGCAGTCCAGAAATCGAAAATGGAAGCTGTCGCGGTCCTCGGCGGAGCCGTCGCGGTTGTGGCTGGCGCAATCGGCGCGTACAAACTCTTCGATGGGTCGCGGTCGAACGGTAAGGCGCCACAAAGCGGACATCGGTTCGACAGGAAATTTGCGGAACCTGTCGTTCACGCCGAGTCTGGACGCACAGGAGGATGAGTGGCACTTCACCATCCGGGTAAAGCTGATTTAGTTTCGCTCCGGCCTCGCAGTGAAACCACGCAAATGAGCCGAGGCCGTACCGTCTTCGTATTTCAACGAGACGGACACATCGAGAAAGACAATCCGATAGAAGGCCTCTATATCTACGATACCCGCGTGCTTTCCCATTATGAATGGCAGATGAACGGCAAGCGGCCGCAATTCAGTTGCGGCTCCAACGTACAGCAATCGAACTGGCTCGCCTATTTCATCCAGGCGCCCAACAATTGGAAAGAAACTCCGGAAAAGGACTCCGATCCGCTGCAAGAAACTCTGGAACTCCGCCTCACCCGCTCCGTTGGAGAAGGGCTCCATGAAGACGTGCAGATCACGAACCACACGCAAGTCTCCACCTCGGTAAAGCTCGAGCTCAATTTCGAAATCGACTTTATCTCCAGAGATGAGGCCGAAGGCAAGGGGAAACAGCATGGCGACATGGACGTCCAATGGTCGCAACCTGCGGCTGCTGTCTGGGAATTAATGAATGACTATCGTGTGCGGCACAAATACAACCATCAAGGCAACGAGGGCACGGCGGAAATGCACCGCGGCCTCAAGCTGCGCATCCAAAACGCATCTTCGCCGCCCGAATACTCTGAGAACCGGATCAGCTTCGACATCGAACTTTCCCCGCATGGCAAGTGGAAAGCTTGCTTCAATTGGCTCGCCTATATGGACGGCGATCTGCTGCCGTTGGAATCCGAGTGCTCGTTCCAGGAAACGAGCGATTGGGATCAGCGCCGTGTGCGGTTCTTGAATGCTTCCACATCCTTTGCCCTGCCGCATGCCGAAGACCTGACGTCGACCGTCCAGCGCCTCTTGAATCGCGCGCGGCTCGATCTCTGCGACTTGCGCCTTTACGATTTGGATAGCGCAGATGGAATCGCTTTTGCGGCCGGCATTCCATCATATGCGGAAGTTTTTGGCCGCGACCTGCTTGCAACCGGCTGGCAGGCATCGATCCTTGGTCCCGAATTATTATGCGGCGGCATGCGTGTACTGGTCGATCGACAGGCAAGCGAACGAAACGATTGGCGCGACGCGGAGCCGGGTCGAATGCCGCATGAAATTCACACTGATCCGCTCTCCGTCTTGAATTTTCGGCCGAAGAGCCTTTACTTCGGCGAAGTGTCGGCGAGTTTCCTCTTTCCTATCGCGGTGTCTGAACTCTGGCACTGGACTGGCGATCTGGAACTCGTACGCTGCTTCAAAGACGGGGCCATTGGAGCATTGAACTCGGCCGACAACTACAACCTCGATTCAACGGGTTTTTATCGTTATAAGACACGTTCCGAACAGGGCGTGAAGAATCAGGGCTGGAAGGATTCCGCCGATGCAATCGTGTACCCGGACGGTTCGCAGGTCGAGGCGCCGATTGGCACTTGCGAGATGCAAGCGTTTGCCTATGTCGCAAAACTGCATTTTTCAGAAGTTCTGTGGTGGTTGGGTGAGCGCGATCTTGCACGTAAGTACTATCGCGATGCCAATGAGCTGAAATCGCGCTTCAACCAAAAGTTCTGGATGGAAGATGAAGGTTTCTTCGGAATGGGAATCGATTCCAACGGCGATCTCATTCGCACTGTCGCCTCGGACCCGGGTCACTGCCTGCTTTCCGGTATCGTGGAGGAAAGCCGCATCAAGCGCGTTGCGGCACGAATGCTGCGCGGAGATCTCTTTTCCGGCTGGGGCGTTCGGACCCTTTCATCGAATCATCCCGCTTACAATCCGTTTTCGTATCACAGAGGCTCGGTGTGGCCAGTTGAGAATGCCGCCTTCGTTCTGGCCTTTTCGCGTTACGGATTGCATGGCGAGATGCATCAGCTGGCGAAAGCGATTTTCGAAGCCGCCAATCTCTTCGAACATGATCGCTTGCCGGAAGTGTTCGGCGGACATCAACGGACGTCGGATGCACCCTTCCCCGGGCTCTATACCAGGGCATGCTGGCCGCAGGCGTGGTCGGCATCTGCGCCATTTTCGATTTTGCAGGCGCTTGTCGGAATCTATCCGTACGCACCCGCGAATGTTCTCTTCCTCGACCCCCAGCTTCCCGAATGGCTGCCCGAAATCGCAATCGAGCGAATGCGGATCGGCGGCGCGAGCGTCAGCGTGAGATTTTTTCGGGATGCCAAAGGACAAACGCAATACAAAATTATCGATTTGCAGGGCCCTCTCCACGTGATCCATCAACCGAGCCCGTGGTCGATCACTTCGGGATGGGCAGAGCGTGTGCACGATGCCGTGACGGGCTTGATTCCGGCTCCGCGGACGAAATCTGCGTAACGCAAATATGAATGGTCTTCGTTTCGGATTCTTTTTGAGAAAGGCGTGACTTATGTCGGTTGAAACGGTTGTCGTAACAGGAGCATCGGCCGGTCTGGGCCGTGCTATCGCCAAGGAATTTGGAAAGCGCGGCGCACAAGTAGCTTTATTGGCACGCGGAAAACAAGGCCTCGATGCCGCAGCCGAGGAGATCACGACGGCAGGCGGGAAAGCGCTCCCAATACCGACGGACGTTTCCGATGCTGCCGCCGTGGAGGCTGCCGCCGAAAAGGCCGAACAGCAATTCGGGCCAGTCGATGTATGGGTCAACAATGCTATGGTTTCCGTGTTTTCTCCGGTGAAGGAAATGAAACCGGAGGAATACAAGCGCGCTACGGACGTAACATACCTCGGTGTGGTCTATGGCACACTCTCCGCCCTAAGGCGAATGCTTCCGCGCGATCGCGGCACAATCGTGCAGGTCGGTTCGGCCCTGGCGTATCGCAGCATTCCGCTGCAATCGGCATACTGCGGCGCAAAACACGCAATCGTTGGATTCACCGACTCGCTGCGCTGCGAATTGATCCACGACCGCAGCCGCATCCGCGTGACCATGGTCCACATGCCCGCGATGAATACGCCGCAGTTCAGCTGGGTGAAAAGCCGGCTCACTCACAAACCCCAACCCGTACCGCCAATCTACGAGCCGGAGGTTGGCGCGCGCGCAGTTTATTGGGCGGCGCATCACGACCGGCGCGAAATTTACGTGGGCGCGCCTACTGTGGGGGCCATTGTTGGTAACAAAATCGCACCCGGTGCTCTGGATCGCTATTTGGGACGGACGGGATT
>DATEGW010000068.1:0-23173 GCA_035279845.1 Candidatus Acidiferrales bacterium
CAAGATACCGTCCACGTGGCGCAGGAGCCGCTCGGCATCCGCAGGCGACTCGATCTCTTCCGCTTCGATCCAATCAATTGCCACGCGATGGCGGCTCGCAAGGCCGCCGTGTCCGAGGGCCTCGCGGAGGCTCTTGTAAGCGTCTTCGAGCTGGACGTACTTCCCTACGACGCCGATGTGAACTTCGCCTTGCGGCTGCTCGAGCGATTCGAGCATTGCAAGCCAATTGCTTAAATCGCGCGGCGGCGCTTCCAGGTGCAGTAAACGCAAAATCTGTTCGTCGAGGCCTTCGGCGGCGAAGGACATTGGCACTTCGTAGATATTTGCAACGTCGGGCGCGGAAATAACGCAGGCTTCGGCGACGTTGCAAAATAGCGCGATCTTGCCTTTGAGATCGGCGCCCAAGGGGCGATCACTGCGACATATCAGGATATCGGGCTGGATTCCAATGCTGAGCAGCTCTTTTACGCTGTGTTGGGTCGGCTTGGTCTTTAGTTCACCAGCGGTGGGGATATATGGGACCAGCGTAAGATGCGCGAAAACGACATTTTCAGCGCCGAGTTCGAGCCGCATCTGGCGGATCGCTTCGAGAAAAGGCAAAGATTCGATGTCGCCGACTGTGCCACCAATTTCGACGAGCACAATATCGACGCCATCGGAGACCTTGCGGAATGCAGCCTTGATTTCGTCGGTGACGTGCGGAATCACCTGCACGGTCTTGCCGAGATAATCCCCGCGCCGTTCCTTAGCAATGATCGATTCGTAGATACGCCCAGTGGTCCAGTTATGGTCGCGCGTCAGGCGAGTGGAGGTGAAGCGCTCGTAATGACCAAGATCGAGGTCGGTTTCGGCACCGTCATCCGTGACGAACACTTCCCCGTGCTGATAGGGGGACATCGTGCCAGGATCGACGTTCAAGTAGGGATCGCACTTCTGGAGGGTAACGCGAAGGCCGCGACTCTCAAGCAAGCGGCCAATGGAGGCTGCTGCGACTCCTTTGCCCAGCGAAGAAACCACGCCGCCCGTTACAAAGATGTACTTCGGGCCGGTCCGCAAAGGGCTCGACATCCTCCAAAAGGAATCGCGGTACAACCGATTATCGCGGCAAACAGTAAAACTGTCAAAGGAGAAATTGCTCCTAGCGGTGCGCAGCGTCGCTGAGCGAAGCGGGATTGACGATCCCGTGGTGCGGCATGGAAACGACAATTTGGGGCTGCGGCTCCCGAACAGCGCGAGCCACGTATCGGCGAGGCTTTGCGTTAACGCTCTTGCCATGCCTTGTTCCAAAGCTACCTATTGCTTTCCCACATACAACCTGCGATCCTCATTTGGGAAACCCATATGGAAGAGAAAGCCGACGTCTGGCAAGGCACACTGGCTCTAATGGTTCTGAAGACGCTGCACGCCATGGGACCGCTACACGGATATGGCATCGCGCGCCGCATTGAGCAAACCAGCGGGGACGTGCTCACCATTAATCACGGCACGCTTTACCCTATCCTCCTCAAACTTGAGCAGGAGGGCGCGATTGCGTCGAAGTGGGGCGTATCGGAGAACAATCGACGCGCCAGATTCTATCGGCTCACCAGAGCCGGACGTAACCAGCTCGCATCCGAGGTGAGCCAGTGGCAGCAGGCCGGCGAGATCATCGCACGTTTCGTGGCGCTCAAAGGAGCCAAGACATGATGCGCGCGCTGCGCCGCACATGGAAACGCCTACTCGGCAGTTCAGGCCGTGGCGATCACGATCTGGCCGACGAACTGAATTGTCACCTTCAATTCCTAACGGACGAAAACATCCGGCGGGGCCTCTCACCTGAAGAGGCTCAACGCCAGGCACGACTCACTTTTGGCAGCGTCGAATCCGCAAAGGAGGATTACCGGCAGCAGCGCGGCTTTCCGTTCATCGAAACCACGATCCGCGATCTTCAGTATGCGTTTCGTGGCGTCCGCCGGAACCCGGGGTTCGCGCTGGTTGCAATCCTTTCGCTGGGGGTCGGTATCGGCGCCAGTACCGCCGTATTCTCCCTGATCGATTCTGTGCTTCTTCGACCGCTTGCGTTCCAGAATCCTCAACGTGTTTTTGCGGTACGCGAATCAAATTCTCACTTCGCAGTCATGCCCGTGAATCCTGTGCACGCCAGTGATTGGGCCAGCGAATGTTCCAGCCTCCAGGAGGTTGCGTTGGTGCGCGCCAACCGCACCGAACTCGGGTCCGGAGGAGAACCGATTTCCCTGAACGGCGCGGATGTGTCTTACAACATTTTCCACCTGTTCGGTGTTGAACCTATTCTCGGACGCACTTTTCGTTCCGAAGAGCAGCAAGAAGGCAACGATCATGTTGTGATTCTCTCGGAATCTCTCTGGCGCTCCCGTTTCAACGCGGACGCGACGCTTATTGGCAGGTCGATTCTTCTCGATCGCCAGAACTATCGGGTGGTTGGAATTATGCCTGCGTCATTCCAACTTCCCCACGGTATGGCGAGCGCCAACAGCGTGCGGTTCGACATTTTCCACCCGCTCGTCGTTGGGCAGGATGAACTCGCGCGGCTGATGGGCAATTTTAACTACGGGGCTTTCGTTCGCCTGCGGCACGGCATAACTACAAGCCAAGCTCTATCTGAAATTAACGTCGTGGAGGCCCGATTTCCACGACTGGCAGGAAGGAACGAGAAATTAACCGGCGTTCTTATCCCCATTCGCGAATTCGTCACCGGACGCGCGGAGCTCGGCCTGTGGATGCTCGCCTGCGCCGTTGGCGCTGTTCTGCTGATCGTCTGCGTAAATCTTGCGAATCTGCTCTTAGCCCGAATTGCATCCCGTAGCCGCGAGGCGGCCATCCGCACAGCCCTGGGTGCGAGTCGCGGCCGCCAGTTGCGTCAGGTACTCACGGAATGCTTACTCTTGTCGTTCCTCGGCGGCACGCTCGGCATCATTTTGGCGGCCCTCGGCATCCGGCTTCTTCTTGCCACCACGTCTCTCGACATCCCGAGGCTCGATCAAGTTCGTCTGAATTCCACCGTGTTCGTATTCGCTTTTTGCCTCGCCCTCTTTACCGGATTTTTGTTCGGCATTCTTCCTGCGTGGCGTCTCACTCGTGGTGATCCGCAGCAAGCCTTACGCGCAGGAAGCCACACCTCCACGGAGGCAGGTGCGGGATTGCGGCTTCGCAAAGCCCTCATTGGCATGGAAGTCGGCTTGAGCGCAGCGCTGCTCATCGTTGCCGGCCTCCTTATGAGCAGCCTTGTTCGACTTCTTTCGGTCGATAAAGGATTCGATGCCGACCGCATTCTAACCGCCGATTTCAGCCTTTCCGGCGACATCTACACGAACGCGGCGACTCGCGCAAATTTCTTCAATCGGCTTCTCCCGAAACTCAACGCAATTCCCGGCGTTCAGGCCTCCGGGATGATCACGCAGTTGCCGATACGCGGCGAGACTTGGAACGATCCGATCTATTTGGAAGGTACCCCGCCTGAAAGCCGCCATCCGGTGGACAATCGCTACGCTAGCCCAGGATATTTCCGCGTTATGAATATTCCCGTGCGCCAAGGCAAGGCATTCGATGAAAGTGACCGCGATCGTCACGTCGCCGTTCTTTCGGAGGAAGCGGCCGCGCTGCTCTGGCCGGGCGATCCCGATCCGGTCGGCCGCACTTTCATGGGCGAAGACGACAAGGCTACGGTTCTGATTGGAATCGTCGGCGAAGTCCGCGCCCAGCTTGGCGAGAATCCGCCTCCAACTGCCTACTATCCGTGGTGGCAGCGTCCACCCGACGGTGGTAGCGTGGTGCTCCGCACAACGGCGGACCCGCGATCTGTTGTCGGCTCTCTTCGGGCGGCGTTCCGCAGTGAAGACCCGCAGCTCCCGATCGAGACAATCTCCACCATGGACCAGCTCGTCGATGTCTCACTCGCCCAGCGTCGTTTTCAATTGACGCTCATGGGTGCGTTTGCCTTTTCGGCGCTATTGGTGGCCGCCTTGGGCATTTACGGAATTATTTCGTACTCCGTGGCGCGACGTCGCAACGAAATCGGCATTCGGCTCGCGCTCGGCGCGCAGCGGCATCAAGTGCTTGGGCTGATACTTCGTCAAGGCATGGCGCCGGTGATTGCTGGCCTGACTGCGGGCGTAATGATCGCTCTTTTCGTCGGGAGGATTATTCGAGGCCTGCTATTCGGAGTTGAGCCGGCCGACCCGCTCACAATCCTAGGCGCCGCCGTAGTGCTGCTTGGCGTCGGCGCCTTAGCTTGCCTCATCCCGGCTCGTCGCGCAGCCAGCACAGATGTCATCATGTCCCTCCGCGTGGAGTAAGCATCCAGTGCCTCTTCTGTGCGCATTGTTTTTCTCACGCAAGTCGGGGGACTTACGGCAAATGCTGTCGATGAGAGGTCTCGTGCGCTCGATCACGGCCGGCGTATAATAAGAATATCGGAATGCTCCCATGGAATCCCTGAAGTCTCTGCAAAAATCGGGCGAACTGCACGAAGCGCGCTGGTGGGAATCCGAAGCAAACGGCAAGGTGCATTGCTATCTTTGCCCGCGCCACTGCCATATCGGCGAAGGCCAGGCAGGATTCTGCTTTATTCGCGCGAATGAGGGCGGAAAGCTCTATTCGCTCGGCTACGCGCATCCTGCAGCGATTCAGATTGACCCAATTGAGAAAAAGCCGCTGAGCCATTTTCTTCCGGGCACGCGCGCCTTTTCGATGGGCACGGCCGGATGCAACATGGGCTGTTTCTTCTGCCAGAACTGGGACATTTCCAAGTCGCGCTCCGACCAGGTTCATTCGGCGCATATGCCCGCCGAAGACGTGGTGACGCTTGCGATCGAACACGCTTGCCCTTCGATCGCCTTCACGTACAACGAGCCGACGATCTGGGGCGAGTACGTGATCGACATTTGCCGGGCCGCGCACGAACGCGGGCTCAATACGGTGATGGTGTCAAACGGCTACATCACGCGAGAGGCTTTTCACGATATTTACGATCATGTTGACGCGGCGAACATCGACCTGAAGGCATTCACTGAAAATTTCTACGGTCGGATTACGCTGACGCATCTCAAGCCCGTGCTCGATACGCTCGAATGGCTCAAAAATGAGACGAACGTCTGGTTTGAGTTGACGAATTTAATGATTCCGACTCTCAACGACGCGCCTGAAGAGACTCGCGCGCTTGCCGAATGGGTGATCGAACATCTCGGGCCGGATGTTCCTTTGCACTTCACCGCGTTTCATCCCGACTTCAAACTGCGCGATAAGCCGCGCACGCCCGCCGAAACCCTGCATAGAGCGCGCGAAATCGCCAAGCGAGCCGGCTTGCGCTACGTTTACGAGGGGAATATCTACAGCGACGCTGCGAATACCTCATGCCCCCAGTGCGGTACGCTTTTGATTCGTCGCTCCTGGCATGACGTGCGCGAGAATCGACTGCGCGAAGGCCGCTGCCCGAACTGCAATCTTGCCATTCCGGGCTGCTGGTCGAATGCGCGCGGCGCGACACCTTCAGAGTCTGCAGCGCGCCGTACCCACAGCGACACCAACGGCACGAACTACTCCGATCTGAATCTATAGTTTCGCCGCTATGCGCTGAAAGAAAATCGGGCGGACTAGATATAAAATATAAAACAGGCCGCCCGAGTCGCTGTTAGAAGCTCAGCTTAGCCATGAATTCGAACTGACGGCCGTCCCTTCCTCCATCGCGGCCTACGTTGGCCAATCCGTCCACTTGACCGAAGGAGCTAGAGTTTTCGTCGCCGTTCGGGTTGCCAAAATGCGGCGTATTGGTGAGATTGAACGATTCAGCTCGGAACTGCATCGTGAACCGCTCCGAAAGCCGGAAATTGCGTCCAAGACCAAAATCGATGTTGAACATCGGCGGCCCGTGCAAGAAATAGAACGGCGCAGTCCCGAAGCGGTTGAGATCGGTGACGGGTCCAAAAGCGGTTGTGTCAAACCACTTGGTGTTTTTGCCGTACTGATCCAGAATTGCAACCGACGGTTTCAGCAGATCCGCTCGCTGAGTGTTCCCCACGGTGGCGTTCAAGTTAGAAGAGGACGATCCTCCCGCATGAATCTGGAAGACGCTTCCGGAAACTTTCCGGATCGTACCGCTCAACTGCCATTCTCCCAGAATCGCACCGGCAATTCCGTGCTCCATCCAGTGTCCTCCGTGCCCGAATGGCGATGCGGCAATGAATGTAGCCGAGAATGAATGTCTACGATCCTGTGGCGCTAGCCCTTTGTTCAGATCAAAGAAGGCCGGCGTCTGGATGTAAGGTGCATTTTTTTCATTTGAATATCCGGCGATTCCGATTGTCTTTGAAAGCGTGTAATTCACCTCGACTTCATACCCTGCTGCAAATCGGTGCTCGAGTTGCGTCTGCAGGGAATCATAGTGATTGTTGCCGATCGGTGTGATTATCGATGTCGTACCTTGGCGGCACCCGAGAAGTGTTGTTCCCGTGTCACTCGGGCAAGTTGCGTAATTGAAGTTTAGCGCCTGGCTTGGCCGCCCGCCGCATTCCGCTGCCTTGCTACCAGGCACGCATCCTGCTGGACCAATCGGAGTTTCGGCGTTCATGTCAATGTAACCGAGTTGCCGGACCGAGCGCGTTGCTACATAGCCCGCTTGTAGGACCCAACCCTTCGGAAACTCTTTCTCCAGCATGAAATTCCACGACTGGATGTAGCCGCGGCGGAGATTAGTAGGCGCAGTTACGAGGTTAACGTCTCCGGGGATCGGCACCTCGCCCTTTGTCAGGTCAGGCGTGGCAGGCAGTGGGATTCCGATTGGCAACGTCACGCCCGCGGTGCTGTTTTGCAGGCTCGTGGCATCGAGTACTCCGGTCGCCTGGTAGTTATTGGCGGGCGTGACGTAGAGCGGGATTAGAATGGGATAGTTCGTCCGTTCGGCATCGGCAATGTTGTACGGCTCGTTGGTGATTCCGTAGCCGGCTCGCATCACAAAACTGGGCCAAATCCGGTACGCAAGGCCAAAGCGCGGAGCGAATTCCGCTTTGCTCACGGATACGCCGCAGTCAGTGGGGATGTTGCCTTCACCGCAAATCTGCATCATGTTGTTGGCTGCGTCGTAGCGTTCCATCCCGCGGCTCCCGCCTCGAGTGGGCATCGGATAGTATTCCCAACGGAGCCCGTAGGTGACGGTCAGCTTGCTCGTGGCCTGCCATTGATCACCAGCAAAGAGGCTGAACTGATGCGTTCTGGTGTGGAAAAAATCCGGTACGAGGATGTTTTTTCCGTAGGCGGTGTCCAGTCCGAGAAGAAAAGTCGCGTAGTCGTTATAAGCATTGGTGCTCGAGCCCTTTCCGGTAGCCGAGCAGTTGGCACATGCCGTCGGACCAGAACCAAAGGCAAACCCGCCCGCACCAGGCATTGCCGAACCACCGGCATTCCATTCCGGCTGCTGCTCATTGAGGTGCAGCAGGAAAATGGAGCCGCCGAAGCGCAGTGTGTGACTATTGTGAATCCAGCTTGCGTTGCCGCTCCAGAAAAACTGGGGGTCGTTCCGCAGATACGGCATGTAATTGTTGTGCGTCCCAAGGTCAGTGAAGCTGCTTACTGCGAATCTTGGCCAACTCCCTTCGAATACGCGGCTTCCATTCGTCCCGGGAATTCCCAGCACATCGAGTCCCTCATTTTTGCTGAGGTCGAGCTGCTCGGAATCGGTAACCATTCGCGTGACTCCGAAGTCTCCGTCGATCACCAGGTGTGGAGTCGCTACGTAATTGCCTGTGACTGTAACGGTAAGAGTGTGCCCAAAGGCGTGCCCCTCGTTTCCGCCATAGCTGCTTATCGGTTCGCCGCCGACGGCGCCAAACTCCTGCGGGTCGAGGTCGTTGTAACGAAGGAATCCTAAATGGCCATACATTGTGAACTTGTCGGACGCGTTCCAGTCGATCTTGTCGTCGGTTGTGAACCGGTTGAACGCAAAATCTGTTGCCGCAAGATAGTTAGTGGATGGGGCCGATGAAGATTTGCTCGGCAGGAAGGTTCCGGGGGCCTGTTTCAGTAGCCCAATGAGTTTCAGAGCGACGGGGCTCATGCGGCTCGTGGGAATCATGTTTTGGCAGGTGGCGCTCGCACAGAGAGCGTTATAATGCGCCGGATCAGAAGCGTTGTTTGTGGCGAAAATCTGCGTGCGATTATTGCCTGAAGAGTCGCCGGTCGTCGGATCGTAGATGATATCTGCGTTGGTAGCCAGGTTGTTGGTCGGATCGTTGCCGCGCAGATCGCCCGCCATCATGGCCAGCGTGGGCACAGTCGCGTTGATGGTTGCAAACTGGCGCTGACGGGTAAATTCGACGTTGGAAAAGTAAAAGAGTTTGTCTTTCTTGATCGGCCCACCCAGGCTTGCGCCAAACTGATTAAAAATGTCCTTAGGCGTGGTCGCTATCTTGTTTTCGGAATCGAAATAGTTGTGCGCTTCCAGCGCGTTGTCGTAGTGAAATTCATAAGCGTCACCATGGATCTGATCCGTTCCACTCTTAATGGCCACGTTGACGGTCGAGCCACCCGCAAGCCCCTGCTCGGGGTTGAAATTGTTCGTCACCACATTGACCGTCTGAATCGCGTCCGAAGAAGGAACATAGGCGGTATTCTCCGGCACCCAGATGTTGAACTGGCTCACGCCGTCCACGCGCACATCGTTGCCGTATTCGCTGGTTCCGTTTACGTTGAACTGCAATGCGCGCGACGGATTGGTTGGGATCGAGTGGGCCGTCGTCGGCGGATTGATGCCGGGAATCGTGCCGAATAAGTATTCGAAATTGTTCCCGGGCGCCAAAGGCACGTTTTCGAGGGTAGTCGCAGTCAGATCCTGATGAACGTCTGCGCGGTCGCTCTGTAAGAGCTGCGTTTGCGCCCTTACCTCCACCGTTTGCGTCATCGCGCCAACTTCGAGGGTTGCGTCCACGCGCGCTACACCATTGATCACAACGGGAACTGCAGTCTTGTCGAAGGTCTTAAACCCCTGCGCCGATACCGTGATGGTGTAAGTACCTGCCGGCAAGGTGGAAATTGTGTAGTTCCCCGCTGCGTCGCTGACGACTTTACGCGATAGGCGCGTCTCCTGTTGAAGAGCCGTGACAGATGCGTCGGGGATCGCGGCGCCGCTCGCGTCCCTCACACTTCCGACCACAGAGCCATACAGTACCTGTGCACCCGCTGATTGAGCAGAAAACAAAATGCATGCCAATCCGACCAGTGCCATCCCAAACGACCACCTTCTTACTTTCATAGACACCCCCTCTATGTTGGTGCTCCCACCCAAAATTGTGACGGAACGTAAGCGATTACATTGTGATTCGCGGCCACAGGCGCCACCGCTTGGGAAAACCGACACCTCACACCCCTGCAACGCCAGACCTAGGACCCATCGGCGAAGCAAAAGACATAGACTGCACATGCCGCTAACATGGCACGCGGGTGACGTCAACATAGATAGTTCTTAAAACTTCTTAACTTTTCTTACAGGAGTACGTATCGAATACGTATAGATAGCGCTAATTTCCTGTCTATCTGCCACTTGTGAAGGACCGCTAGATCGTTGGCGTCGGACAACGGAAAGCGGGCTGCATCATGAGTTTTAGCTGGTAATACAATCGCGTCTTTGCAACGCTGTTATTTCCGGCGCGTACTTATGACGAGCACCTGCTGTTTTCGGCCGCGCGAAGGTATCGATACTACAGGGAAAGTGGTACGAGAGGCTGTGCGAGGAAAGCCGCACGGTAGGAGTGAGCCTGGCGAATACCAGGGATAACCGAACGGCTGATGCGCTGACCGCCGACAGCGCACACCGGGTTCACGTTCGCCCGCGGAATTCCGACACTCTGAAAACGCCCCGCGCTCGCGCACAAAGGCATGATTGGCTGTGCTACCCTGCATCTGGAGGCCTGCGCTATGTCCACCTCGTTCGAGCCGCGCACGTTCAAAAACTACATCAATGGAGAATGGGTCTCCTCGAAGAGCGGAAGAACGTTCGAGAACCGGAATCCTGCAAACCGCCACGAACTTGTCGGGCACTTCCCCGCTTCCGATGACACGGACATTGACGCCGCCGTCGATGCAGCGGATGCCGCCTTCAATAAATGGCGCCTCACGCCCGCGCCACATCGTGCCGAGATTCTCTTTCGCGCGGCCGAAATTCTCGTGAAGCGCAAGGAAGACTTCGCACGCGCAATGACGCAGGAGATGGGAAAAGTACTGACGGAGACGCGGGGGGACGTTCAAGAAGCGATCGACATGACGTATTTGATGGCCGGGGAGGGCCGGCGCATGTTCGGCGATACGACACCTTCGGAACTGCCGAGCAAATTCGCCATGTCCGTGCGCGAACCGGCGGGCGTAGCGGGCCTGATTACGCCGTGGAATTTCCCAATGGCGATCCCGTCATGGAAGACGATGCCGGCGCTTATTTGCGGCAATACGATGGTGCTTAAACCCGCGGAGGATACGCCGCTCTCAACTTTTCATTTGACCCAGGCGCTCGAAGAGGCGGGCTTGCCGAAAGGCGTGCTGAATGTGGTCTTCGGGGACGGCCCTTCCGCCGGTGCACCGCTGCTGAAGCATACGGGCGTCGATCTGGTGAGCTTTACGGGTTCGACGGAAGTTGGGCGCATGGTGAGTGAGGCGTGTGCTCCAACATTTAAGAAGTGCCATCTCGAGATGGGCGGTAAGAACATCATTATTGTGATGGACGACGCGAACCTCGATCTAGCTGTTGAGGGGGCGGTTTGGGGCGGGTTCGGCACCACGGGCCAGCGATGCACGGCGGCGAGCCGAATAGCGGTTCACAAAAAGATTTATAAGGAATTTGCGGAGAAGTTCATCGGACGCGCTAAGGCGCTGAAGGTCGGGGATGGTTTGCGCTCCGAAACGCAGATGGGCCCCTGCATCAACGAGCAGCAGCTTAAGACGGTGATGAGTTACGTTGAGGTTGGCGCCAAGGAAGGAGCGAAGCTCGCGACGGGCGGGCATCGCCTCGACAAGGGGGATCTGGCGCACGGTTGGTTCCACGAACCGACTGTTTTCATGGACTGCGATCCGAAGATGCGAATCTGCCAGGAGGAGATTTTCGGGCCTGTCGTCGCGCTGATTCCGTTCGACACGTTCGATCGAGCCCTGGAGATTGCGAATAATGTGCCGTATGGGCTTTCGGCGGCAATCTACACACGCAATGTGAATAATTCCTTCCGGGCGCTGCGCGACATCGAGACGGGCATCGTCTATGTGAATGCACCGACGATCGGCGCGGAAGTGCATTTGCCGTTCGGCGGTGTCAAGAATACGGGCAACGGGCACCGCGAGTCAGGCACTGCCGCGCTGGACTTTTATTCGGATTGGAAGACGCTGTATATCGATTATTCGGATAAACTACAGCGGGCCCAGATTGATTCGCCCGAATGACGCCCGATATATGGAATATTTTCGGCTAACGTATTTCCGTTGAGCTGGTCCAATATTCGCATCAGAATGCCCTCCGGAGGTGTGTTCCATGATTCGCAACTTTTGCAAGGTAATACTCGTGGCGCTGGCCATCCTTCTGCCGGTTAGCCTATCGTCGTGGTCTCACGGACAGGGCATGGATGCCGCGGCGGAAGTGCTTCCGGCCGGTGGATGCCTGCTGGGCATGGCGCAGAGCGCTGCTGCGAATGCCGTGAAGGCCACGCCCGCTTTTAATATGGCGAATCTGGATCGCTCCGCGGCCCCTTGCACCGACTTCTACGAGTTCGCCAACGGAGGGTGGGTGAAGGCCAATCCGATACCGGCGGCGTATTCGCGCTGGGGAACTTTCAATATTTTGCAGCAGCACAATGAAGACATCCTGCGCTCAATCCTGGAGGACGCGGCGGCAAATCCGAAGAAATCGACGGATGAGAATTGGCAGAAGATCGGCGACTTTTACGCGAGCTGCATGAATGAGCCGCAGATTGAGGCCGCAGGAACCAAACCACTAGACCCGGTGTTCGCGGAAATTGCCCGGATCAAGGATCTACCTTCGCTCGAAGCCACAATCGCGCATCTTGATCGCGACGGAGTGGGCGCGGTTTTGAATTTCGGATCGGCAGTGGATTTCAAAGACAGCACGATGCGTATTGCAGAGGCCGATCAAGGCGGATTGGGCTTGCCGGATCGCGATTATTACCTTAAGACGGACGCTAAGTCGAAAGCGCTGCGCGATGAGTATGTGGCGCACGTTACGGCTATGTTCAAGCTGCTCGGCGACACCCCTGCCAATGCCGCCGCCGAAGCGAAAACCGTGCTTTCAATCGAAACCGCGCTCGCGCAAGGCTCTATGAAAGTGGAGGACCTGCGTAATCCGGACAACGTCTATCACAAGATGACGATGGCGGAGGTAAAGACGCTTACACCGCACTTCTCGTGGACGGAATATATCACGGACGTCGGCAGACCGGAAATCGGCCAGGTAAATTCGGTCAACATCGCGCAGCCGGACTTTTTCAAGACGATGGACTCAACGCTTGCTTCCGTGCCAATCGCGGACTGGAAGACGTATTTGCGGTGGCATGTGGTCCATTCGTTTGCAACGGCTCTGCCGAAAGCATTTGTGGATGAGAATTTCGCGTTCTACGGAAAGACTCTCACCGGTGCGCAGGAAATTCAGCCGCGGTGGCGCCGTTGCGTGCGTGCGGCGGACGCGCAATTGGGCGAAGCGCTTGGGCAATATTATGTGAAGCAGGCGTTTCCGCCCGCCGCGAAAGAGAAAGCCGTCGCGATGGTTCACAACCTGATGGACGCTCTTCGCGACGATCTGCAGACACTCGACTGGATGAGCCCGGCAACCCGCAAGCAGGCGATCGTGAAGCTGAACGCGATCATGCTGAAGATCGGCTATCCGGAAAAATGGCGTAGTTATGCCAACTACCGCGTGACACGCGATCCTTATGTTGTCGATATCGTGCGCGGAAACGCATTCGAGACGGGATGGGATCTAGGAAAAGTCGGCAAGCCCGTTGACCGCACGGAATGGCAGATGACGCCGCCCACGGTTAACGCCTACTACGATCCGACGATGAACGAGATCGTATTCCCTGCCGGTATCCTGCAACCTCCGTTTTTCAATCCGAATGCCGACGACGCGATTAATTACGGCGGAATCGGCGCTGTGATCGGCCATGAAATGACTCACGGTTTCGACGATCAAGGCGCGAAGTTTGACGCCAAAGGAAATCTGAGCAATTGGTGGACGCCGCAGGATTACAAGAATTTCGAGGCGCGCGGCGACTGCATCGCGAAGGAGTTCGATGGTTTCGAAGTCGAGCCGGGGCTGCACGAAAACGGCAAGCTGGTGGAAGGCGAGAGTATTGCCGACCTTGGCGGCTTGACGATTGCTTACCGCGCATATCAAAAGACTCTCCAGGGCAAGCCGGCGCCGAAGCCGATTGACGGGTTTACGGCGGACCAACGCTTTTTCCTTGGCTACGGCCAAATCTGGGCGAGCAATATCCGCATCGAGCAGGCGCGCGTCTACGCAAATACCGATCCGCATCCTGAAGATAAGTTCCGCGTGAACGGCGCTGTTTCCAATATGCCGGCGTTCGCAAAGGCGTTTAATTGCACGGCGGGATCGCCGATGGTCCGCTCGGATACGGTCCGCTGCCGCATCTGGTGAACGCGACAGACTCCCTGGAGCGCTGCCGGCAGCGTCTTGCCGAGGCGATTGCATGGTGCGCGCTCCAGAAACTGCAAAACAATCCGCCTGAAAGCAACGACGTGAAGCGCCGACGTGCGCTCGGCGAGCGAGCGGCGAATCACGCCTTTGCCGCGCATCAACTTGAGGCCGCCAGCCCGTTCAAGTGGGTCACGCGCGGCAAAGTGAAGAAAATGAAAGACGAGGCTTCGCAGATGCTCGCCGAGGCGAACCTCGACGCCATACGGCCGCTCGCCGACCAATTGCGCAGTCCGCCGCTCAAACCTTCGCGAAGTCTCCGCGACTGCAAGACAAAGGAAGATCGCATGGCGCTGGTCGAGGAAGTGTGCGGGGCCCGCGCGCATTTACTAACGGAATCGGGCAAATATCCGGACATCAGCTTCGCTCCGATGCTGGGCGGCCAAATTCTCCGATACGCACCTGCACGGAGCCGTAGCGATAAAGCTCCCGGCTACGAATCGAAAGGCTTTTACGACGCCGATTCGTGTCCGCCGTGGGAGACTTGGCTCTGTTTGGGGGGCGAGGAGCTCATTTCGTATGTGCCGCGCATGCTCTGCGGACTGGCCCAGCGTGGACTCGAAGTGGATACGGCCGAATGCCTGCGCTGGGCGGATGCCGCTTTTAATGCCGCAAATTTTGGCTTGTAGAGCTTTCGCTGATGTAGTCAAAGTTGACGGGGCTTGACTGCCCGTTTAGAATTTTGGGAATGAGCGCGCATAGGAACTTAACGAGATGCCGCGCCTGGGGGCGTTTGGCGGTATGACTTCGACCGTGCTGCAACAACGGCGCAATCAACAAATTCTGACGGACGTCGTCCGCGTCTACATCGAGACGGGCGAGCCCGTCTCCTCGCGCCATATCGCCAAGCGGTATATTGAACCGCTCAGCCCGGCGACTGTGCGCAACGTAATGGCGGACCTAGAGGAAGAGGGATTTTTGTACCAGCCGCATACATCGGCGGGCAGAGTGCCGACAGCCGCGGCATATCGTTTTTTCGTCGAACAGGTTGCCGCGCAAGCCACAGCCAGCCCCGAAGATCGCCAATGGATCAAACGGGAACTAGCGGCTGCGCAGACGCCGGAGGCTGTGATGGAACGCGCGAGCCACGTGTTAGCAGCCGTATCGCGCGGACTTGGCATTTTTATTTCGCCGCCGTTGGCGCGAAGCGTTGTGGAACACATCCGCTTCCTGCTACTGCCCGATGAACGCGTGCTCTGCGTGCTGGTCACGGAGGGCAGCATAACGCGAGACAAGCTGATTCGCCCCGAAAAGGCGTTCCGGCAGGAAGAGCTCGATCACGTCGCGGCCTATCTGAATGCACACTATTCAGGTTGGACGCTCGAAGCGATGCGGGCCGACCTGCGGTCGGAGGTGGGGCGCGAGCGCGAACGCTATGGCAAGCTCGCTGGCGACGCGCTGCTTCTCTGCGATTCGAATATTTTTGAGGATACCGGCGAACGCAAAGTTTTCATCGATGGCGCGGCGCAGTTTGCTTCGACGGTGGGCTTCACTAGCCAGGATCAGCTACGCGAATTGCTCGAAGCAATTGAGGAGAAGGACCGGCTGATTGCGCTTCTCAGCGGCTGCATAGAAGCGCCGGAACCGGTGCATGTGGAGCTGGGCCTCGATCAGATGTCACAGGCGGGCAAGCATTTGGCGCTGGTGTCGGCTTCATATAGCTCAAAAGATCAGGTGCAGGGGACGCTGGGAATCCTAGCGCCAATGCGCATGCATTACGAACGGGTGATTACAGCCGTTGCCTTTATGGCACAATTCTTTTCAGAAGATCAGCAGGAGAACTGAACGTCTTGGCTCACAAATCCGACAAACCAGAATTCAACGATTCAGATGAAGTGCCTGTAAACGCTGCGGCTGAAAACGATGTCCCGTCGCCTCTAGAAGACCAGATTCGCAAGCTCACGGCCGAGAAAGATGAGTTGCGCGACACGCTTTTGCGGCGCCAGGCCGATTTTGAGAACTACCGCAAGCGCATGGAGAAGGAACGTCACCAGGAGCGCCATCGCGGCGTCGAACATGTAGTGGAGGCTCTGTTGCCCGTGCTCGACGCGTTTGACAACGCGCTGGCGTCCGCGGAGAAGGATTCCGCGGCGGCGGAGTACGTCACCGGTTTCGAACTCATCCGACGCCAGCTTTGGGATTTGCTTTCAAAGCAGGGGCTCACGCGGATCGAATCCGTCGGCAAAGAGTTCAATCCGCATTTTCACCATGCAATCGCGCGCGTAGAAACGAGCGAACAACCGGAAGATACGGTTGTCGGCGAACTCCAGCCGGGTTACACGTTCCATGAGCGCGTCCTGCGGCCCGCGATGGTCCGCGTGGCCACCGAACCCGCGCATTCGAAGCGGGACAATTAGCCAACTATTCGGCGCGAACTACCGATAGGGCGACAATTTGCTCCCCGCGCCAGCCGGGTCTTGCACCTCAACTGCGGTATTGAATGATTTGTTGTTGTTGATTACATTCCCATCGGAGCCGGACACCTTTAAAACCCCGAAGGCCGCTTCGTTGATCGTATTCTGCTGGACCACGTTGTCATTTCCGGAAATGAAAATTGCAGCGCGGTCGCTGTGAGTGACCGTATTGTTTTGCGCGTCATTGTCGGTGCCGATCAGCTCGATGCCGTCGGCAACCATTGAATCAAAAACCTGGTTGTTCTCCACCTGCGCGTGTGTGCCGTTGATCGCAATCCCTACCTGCGCGACGCCTTCTTTGTTTTGTTGCACGGTCACGTTGTCGGATTGAAATACAAGAATGCCGCTTGCCGTATTGTCACAGGATTGCAATGACGTGCATGTTGACCATACATTATTTGCAATCGTGTTTTTCGTGATGCTTCCCGTAGCTCCAAAGCCGATCTGGACGCCATTCTGCACCGCACCTGTGGTCGGCCCGATACCTGTTATCACGTTATGATCGATTTGCACTTGCGTACCTGATTCATTCGCCGTAATCCCGTTCTTCTGATAGTCGTGGATGCTGCTGTTCTGAACGTTGACGACGGACATCTCTCCACCACCGCTCTGGATCAGGATGGCGTCGCCACTTTGGCAGCCGTTCAGACTCTGGCTCAACATCACATTGCGAACTGCCACGTGATTTACTTCGCCGGATGCATTTTGATAGAAGACTCCGACGAGATCGGGCGAACAACCGGCTATGCCGTTGTTCGTCCCGTCCACGATTACATTGTCGATGTCGACGTCTGTCGTGTCTTTCACCAGCACGATCGCCGCGATTGGCTGGCCGCTAGCAGTGCCGGTGGAGTTGGCTGTTACGTTGGCGGGCTGAATGACAACGGCATTCTCACCCCGCAAAGTGACCGCCTTAGTGATGGTCACCTGTTCCTTGTAAATCCCGGGACAAATTCGGACGGTGCCGCCCGGCGCAGATGCGTCAACGCCTGCCTGAATCGTGGAATATTGCGCGTTGCAACTCGCTGACTTTGTTCCGACAACGACTTGGTTGGCTGCTTCCGCCGATCCTGGCGTAACAGCCGCGATTGCGCTGAGAACCCCAAAGGCAAACAACAAGAAAAGCATCCGGCGAGTCATCGGTAGTCTCCTATGTAATGCAGGGCGCGAGGGCGGGGCGGTGGCGGGCTCAATGGATATACCACAATTCGGGGCTAAAGGGAGTAGTACCTCCGAAACTGCAGAGCCAAGCCGTGGTAAATTCCTTTCGGAGGTTTCGTGTTCCCGGCGCTTTACGCGATACTTGATCCGTCGTTGATTTCTGTTCCTCTCGTTCCGTTTGCTCAAAATCTGGGTGCCGCGGGCGTCACATTGATGCAATTGCGTGACAAGCGTGCCCCGGCCGGCAAACTTTTTGCCGTGTCGAAAGAACTGGCGGCGGTTCTCTGCCCCGCCGGGGTGAAATTCATGGTGAATGACCGGCCGGACATCGCGGCGATAGCAGGCGCTTCTGGCGTTCACGTTGGTCAGGACGATCTGCCGCCTGCGGATGCGCGAAAGATCGTCGGGCCTGCGCGCTGGGTAGGCGTTTCGACACACAACCTTGCGCAATTCCGCGAGGCGAGCGCGACTTCGGCGGATTATATTGCCGTGGGGCCTGTCTTCCCGACGGCAAGCAAAGAGAATCCCGATCCTGTGGTTGGGCTGGAGCTTTTGCGCGAGGTGCGCAAACTGACCACAAAGCCGCTGGTTGCAATCGGCGGCATCACGCTGGAGCGCGCAGGCGATGTGTTTCGCGCCGGTGCCGATTCGGTTGCGGTCATTCGTGACCTTATCTGCGCTGAGGATTCGGCGCAGCGCGCGCGAGACTACCTAGCCATCGCAGCAAAGGCTGCCACAGAAAGGACTCGGGCCTGACACTCGAGTCAAGCAGGCGAACCAAATGGCCGGATCCACACAATCAACGCCCCAAGCCGAAGGTTCAAAAGGCCTCGTAAAAGGGCTTGGTCTATTTGACGCAACGATGATCGTGGCGGGGTCGATGATCGGCTCCGGGATCTTCCTCGTCTCGGCGGACATCAGCCAGCAGGTGCGCGGCCCCGGCTTGCTGCTATTGATCTGGCTGCTCTCGGGCGTAATGACGCTGATCGGCGCGCTGAGCTTCGGCGAGCTTGCGGGAATGATGCCCCACGCCGGCGGCCAGTATGTCTACCTGCGCGAATCGCTTGGGAAAGCCTGCGGCTTTCTTTACGGCTGGACGATGCTGCTTGTCATCCAGACAGCGACAATCGCCGCGGTCGCAATCGCGTTTGCAAAATACACGGCTGTGATTGTGCCGTGGTTCGACGCATCACGCTGGATATGGAAGATCGGCACGTTTGGCCCGTGGCACTTCTTCTTCGGCCAACTTGGCCCATATAACGTCGGCCTCAATCGCCAGAATCTCCTCGCGATAATCTCCATTGTTTTTCTTACCTGGATCAACACACGTGGGCTCAGCCTCGGGAAGATCGTGCAGAACATCTTTACAGTGGGAAAGATTGCATCGCTCGCCGGGATCGTACTGTTAGGTATTTTCTTTTCCACGGAGATCGCACGGCACGCGAACTTCACCGATTTCTGGCGCAACGCCGGACTTTCGTTGATGCATCCGTATCCGCCGGATAGCCCGCAATGGATGATCGGTACAATCACGCTGGTCGGCGTGGCGATGGTTGGTTCCCTCTTCTCGATGGACGCCTGGGGCTGTGTGACGTTCACTTCGTCTGAAGTGCGAAATCCCGGCCGCAATTTGCCGCTATCACTCGCGCTCGGCACTGGGCTTGTGGTCGTGCTCTATCTTCTAGCTAACGTGGCGTACCTTCGCGTATTGCCCGTTACCGGCGATCCGAATGGCGCCACCATTCTCGCGCGCGGAATTGAATATTCCAGCGACGGGCGCGTCGCAACGGCGGTCGCGAGCGTCATATTCGGACCTATTGGTGCGGCTCTGATGGCGATCGCAATCTTGGTTTCCACGTTCGGCTGCAATAACGGGCTGATTCTTTCAGGGGCGCGGATTTATTATGCGATGTCCAAAGACGGCCTTTTCTTCCGCTCCGTAGGTACGGTAAACGCGAAGCACGTCCCGGCCGTCGCGTTGACTGTGCAATGCATTTGGGGTGCGATGCTTTGTCTTTCTGGAACGTACAGTCAATTGCTCGACGCGGTCATCTTTTCCGAATTGATCTTCTATATCCTTACGCTCGCCGGCCTTTTTATTTTGCGTTGGAAGCGTCCGAATGCCGAGCGGCCTTATCGCGCTTTCGGGTATCCTGTGTTGCCGATTGTGTATTTGGCGATGGCCGCGTTTCTGGAAGTTCAGCTTCTGCGGTATAAACCACAGTACACGTGGCCGGGATTGTTTATCGTACTGTTGGGCGTTCCCGTGTATGCGTTGCGTGCTCGCTGGGCAAAGCGCGCGAGCGCACAGCGGAAGAGGGACTTGGAAGTGGCGGGTTAGTTCAGATTATTATTCGGCGCGCCAGCTGGAGTTTCGCCGCTGCGAAGCATCACCTTCTTGGGAGGAACCCTGCAAATGGGCCATCCGTTGCTCAAAAAGAAGCCGATGGAGTGGCTGATTGAGGAAGCCGCCGAGGCGGGCGAGCATACCCTGAAGCGCACGCTTGGGCCTCTTTCGCTGACCGCATTGGGTATCGGCGCCGTGATTGGGGCGGGAATATTCGTTCTCGCCGGCCTGGGAGCCCATTACGCGGGCCCCGGATTGATGCTCTCTTTCGTCATCTCGGGACTCGGCTGCGCGTTTGCGGCGCTCTGCTACGCCGAATTCGCTGCAATGATTCCTCTGGCGGGCAGCGCTTACACCTACGCGTACGCCGCGCTCGGCGAAATCTTCGCATGGATCATCGGCTGGGACTTGACGCTCGAGTATGCGATGGGCGCGAGCACGGTATCTGCCGGATGGTCCAATCACTTTGTCGAGTTTCTCAACATTTTCCACATAAGAATGCCGCTTTGGCTGGCTTACGATCACTGGACCGCGCTCCGCAGCGCCGAGACGATGGTCGCGCAGCAGATGGCTCGGGCTTCCGATCCAAGCCTCGTCCCCGGCACTCAATCATTCCTCACGAGAGTAGGCGATATCATCGCGGCTCAATCTCCCGAATTGATCCGCCGCGCGCACGATCTTGTCAGCGCACCCCTGCTTTTCGGCCACGAGTTCGCCTTCAACGTGCCCGCGTTTATCATTGCTTTGGTGATCACCGCGGTATTGGTGGTTGGCATCAAGGAAAGCGCCACATTCAACTCCGCAATCGTGATTCTAAAGGTAGCCGTCGTGCTCTTCGTGGTCGTCGTCGGGATTCACTACGTGCATCCTGGGAATTGGGGCCACGACTGGTCTTCATTTGCGCCAATGGGTTTTTCGGGTGTCGGCGCCGGCGCGGCTTACATATTTTTCGCGTACATAGGGTTTGACGCGGTTTCAACCACGGCGCAAGAAGCAAAAAACCCGCAACGCGATCTGCCGATTGGAATCATCGCATCCCTGTTGGTCTGCACCGTACTTTACATCGCCGTTGCCGCAGTTCTTACCGGCATGGTACCCTGGCGCGAAGTGAACATCGAAGCGCCGCTCACTGTCGCGTTCCTGGATCGCGGCCTCACAAAATCCTCGTACTTGATTACGGCCGGAGCTTTAGCGGGCCTAACCAGCGTCATGCTCGTCATGCTGCTGGGTCAGACGCGCGTTCTCTACTCAATGGCCAACGATGGCCTGCTGCCCAAAAAATTCTTTGCCGCGATTCATCCGCGTTTCCGTACTCCTTACAAGAATACGATCCTCGTCGGAATACTGGCGGCTCTGGTCGGCAGCACGTTTCCCATCGATGACATCGGGAAAATGGTGAACATCGGCACATTGCTGGCGTTCATTATCGTTTGTATTGCAATTATGGTGCTCCGACGAACAAATCCTGGCCAGCGTCGACCGTTCCGGACTCCGTGGGTACCAGTCGTTCCTATACTCGGAATTATCTTCAACGGCTATATGATGTATAAGCTTGGCGCACTGAACTGGTATCGGCTGATCATCTGGCTTGTTGTTGGACTGGTCGTCTATTTCACGTACAGCCGGCATCACAGCCGCGTTCAGACTTCTGGCAAACTGTAGCCGTCAGGCAATGCCGTGCGTATTACATAGCAGCGGCGACGGATGATTTCGATTGCCGCCCTGGAGTAACGGCCAGTTCATAGCCATGTCACCTACCGACCCATTTTCGAAAGACAGCCTAAAGGAAATTCGCCGAGGCGCAGCGCCTGCGGATTGGGTGGCGCTTGCGATTGTCGGCATTGCTCTCCTTGTTCGCGTTCCGGCCGCGTTCGGTCACGAACTGGCGCACACGGGCTTTCTAACGTTCTTCGGATTGATCGCCGCGGCCTATCTCTTGGTCAGGCTCATCATCGTCGCGCGGCGAACACTGCTCTGGCGTCTGCGAAATCGATTGATCGTGGCGTACGTTTTCATTGCCGTTGTCCCGATTTTGCTCCTCTTCATAATGTTCGGATTCGCAGGCTATCTTCTCGAGCTTCAAATCGGCGCGCACCTGCTGCGCGACGATTTGAAGCAACGCGAAAACATGATCGCCGCGGATGCAGCCGCTATTGCCGGAGTCGTAGGCCGTGAACCCGATTTAAAACCTGCGCCTGCAGCGCCTGCGCTCGGGGCCGGACGAGGCGGAAGAGGGCCCGACCGGGCCCGAGGCGGAGCGCCTCCATTCGCAAATGCTCAGCCGCCTCCGGAAGTCCTTACGCCGGACCAGTTGGCCAACATGAAGATCCTAAGCCGCCCCAGCGTTGCCGGCGTCATCGCTGCCGCGCAGACGGACTGGCCGGACCTGAATGTTCAGTTGAATCTCGGCTCTGAGTTGGTCCGTAACAAAGCTTCCGGCGCGTTCGCGGGCTTGATTGAACTTCGTGGCCAGCTTTTCTTCGCGTCCGTGCAAACTCTTCCCGTCGCTGGCGGCAGAAATACTGTCCTCGTCGCTGCGCCCGTTACATCCGCGCTTCTCGACGCGCTGCCTTCAAAGCTCGGCCCAATTCAACTTGAGCTGCTTACGCCTGTCGTGGCAAGCAGGGGCGCGGGTCCTCTCGGCGCCGGCCGGGTGGAGAATCCCGCGCCGGCACCGCCATCTCCACCTCAGAGCGGGCAACAAGCTTCGCCTCAAAGTACTCCAGCAAATGGACAAGCATCGCCAAGCGCTGGTCAGCCGCCATTTGGCCGCGGCGATAATGGTTTTCGCGGACCGAATGGCCGCAATCGAGCCCAGCGGCAGACTTTCTCAATTCATGGAACTAATTATTACATCGGCCAGCGTATCGCCAGCACCACGCGCACCATCGCTCCGCGCCAGTTTTGGGGTGATATGCAGGTCGGCGGGCTGGCCACCTTCGACGCCTTGCGCGTCCAGCGCGGCAATAGCGGCGCGGATTTACCTGTGCAGGTCACCTACGCGTTCCGTCTCTCGACAGTCAACGGCGATCTACTGACATCGCTCGGCGATTACGCGCCGTTGGTCACGGAGCTTCTCCTCGCCGCGTTCATCGTTTTCCTTGTGCTTGAGCTATTCGCGCTGGCGACGGGCATTATTCTCACGCGCACCATCACGCATTCCGTCGCGGATCTTTACGATGCGACGCTCCGCATTCGCCGCGGCGATCTCGCGCATAGAATTCGCATTGAGCGGCAGGATCAGCTTGGCGCGCTGGCCGAGTCGTTCAACGAAATGACGGGTTCAGTCTCCGAATTGATCGACGAGCAGAAACAGCGACAGCGCCTTGAAAACGAAGTCTCGATCGCCCGCGAAGTGCAGCGCCAGCTATTTCCAAAGAAATTGCCGTCCATCCCTGGACTGGAGCTTGCCGCGATTTGCCGGCCTGCGCGCGCCGTCAGCGGCGATTATTACGACATTATTCCGCTCGACGGCTCGCGCGTGGGCATCGCGCTGGCGGACATCAGCGGCAAAGGCATTTTTGCTTCCCTGCTGATGGC
>DATEGW010000069.1:0-5509 GCA_035279845.1 Candidatus Acidiferrales bacterium
TCTGCACATCTTGCGACCATTGAGCGCGATCAACGCCCTCGCGCTCGATGATGAGCGGGCCCTTGTAGCCGATCGCCGCAAGTTTCGCGAGAAAGCGACCGACTCCTACAGCGCCTTTTCCAAGCGGCTGCTCTTTTCCCAATGCCTTCGGATCGTCCTTCGGCGGCCAGTTGCCATCTTTGCAGTGAATGGATAGCACGTGCTCGCCGAGGATGCCAAGGGCCTCGATAGGATCGCCCGTGCCATAAAGGATCATATTGGCGGGATCGAAGTTAATACCGAGATTGGGGCGGTTCACGTCGCGGATGAAATTCAGGAGCACTGGCGCCGCTTCCTGGCCGGTTTCGAGCGCGAACGTTTGATTGTGTTTTGCGGCATGGTCGCAAATCCGGCGAACCAACTCGCGAACGGCGATGTAATTCGGATGCGAGGGATCGTGCGGCACGAAGCCGATATGCGTTGCAATGCCCTTCGCTCCAACTTGCGCGGCAAAATCGCTGACCTGAAGCGTGCGCTGCTCTCGCTGCGAGCGCGTGTCAGCGGGGATGAAGCCGACGGTGCGCTCCACTGTGGGAATATCGGCGTAGTCTTCACCCGTGTATGCCGCGCAAACCGTGGTGATTCTCAAGTTGGCGTCCGCCAGAGCCTTTTTCCACGCAGGCGCCACGCCAAGATCGAGGTCGCCACCGATGCCGAGTTGGGCGCATCTTACTCCGAAACTCTTCACAACCGGCAAAGTCTCCTGCGGATCGGGAGTGGGCCAGAAGAGCACTCCGATTTCACGTTCTCTCAAATCTTGCATGGAATACTCTCTCCATTTCGTTTTCTGGACTCAATAATCCGGTGCATCAAGGCTATGGATTGAGCGGACTCCTCGGGCATGCAGCGTTCAGGCGTTCGCCCGTGAATCACGCAATCGGCGAAGTAGGCAATTTCAGCGGCGAAAGCGTCACCGGCGGGGAGGTCACGATTCGGCGACTCTGTGTTTGGACCATACACGTGAAGGTGCGGCGCACCATGCGTCCATTCGAACGTGCACTGATCGGTGACGACAGTGAATTCCATGGAAAACGGAAACGCTCCGGGGTGGTGCCAGCCACCCGCGACAATCACAGGCCCGCTGCCGGGATATTGCAATTCGGCGTGAACCACGTCAATGCCGCGCTGCAGGTCTTCGTGGCCGACAGCGCGCACGGCTGACGGCACGCCCCATCGCGAAACGCAGTAGTCCACATCGTGAATCAAAAGATCGAATATACCGCCTCCGCTGCAGGATGGATCGGCGAGCCAGCCGCTCCAAGTAGGCGCCGCGCAGCGGCGGCGAAACACGGCAGAATCCAGGCGGCCAGCAGCTTTAAGAGCATCCCCCAAGGCGACATATGCGGGCGAGAAGCGAAGGATCTGCGCGGCCATTAGCATGCGGCCGCTTCGCTTGTGCTCGGCCAGGATAACGGCCGTTTCCTGCTCGTTTCGCGCAAGCGGCTTCTCAACGAGCACATGTTTGCCGGCGCGAAGGGCAGCTACAGCGGCATCGGCGTGCTCGTTCGTCGGGAGGCAAATATCGACAGCGTCGACTTCGGGATCGGCTAGCAGCCGATCGAGAGAACGATATGTTCGGATGGCCGAGAAATCGAATTTTTCGCCGGCGACGCCCAAGTTGCCG
Source organism: Candidatus Acidiferrales bacterium (assembly GCA_035279845.1). Classification (GTDB taxonomy): domain Bacteria; phylum Acidobacteriota; class Terriglobia; order Acidiferrales; family UBA7541; genus Palsa-295. Next base: position 1,664 of record DATEGW010000069.1, read on the forward strand.
CCGACCGAGGAGAGATCGCCCGTAAGACGGGCTTCGCTCATATCCACCACAGCGCAGAGACGCGCGAAGGGCACTTGCCTCCAGGCCTTCAGGTGAGTGAGGCCCATAAACCCGAGGCCGGCAACGGCAACGTTGAGAGTCTGGCCGGATTTTGATCGCGCTTCGGCGGAATGTGTTAGCTCGATCATGGGTTTGGCATTCTATTTGGTCTCATGAAAGTCGCGAAACGTGAATTATGAGCACGCAATTATTACACGGAGCAGCGCGTCGAAGAGAACAAAACATCACGACGACGAAATCGTTTTGAATATAAAAATGACCCAAATCCTGCTACAGTCCGAGCGCATCTGTCGCTGCTCAGCGCAGAACCTCAGGAGAAAGGAAGTCCTCGATGGACGATAAGAATGGAACCGGCAAGATGACGCTAGACCGGCGCAACTTCTTTAAAGCGGCAGGCGTCGGCTTGGCCGCGGCCGGAGTGATACTAACGCCCGCCGAAGAGGCGAAGGCCCAGGCGGATCAGGCGGATCAAGAGAAATTCAATCTAGAACGTATTGCCGCCAATTCGTATGGAGTACGGAACCTTTTTAAAACGCGTCCGTTTCCGGGCCGTGGGCGCGGAGGAGCAGGACGCGGCGCAGGCCGTGGCCCTGCCGCGCAGCCTGACGATTTAGCGGACGATCCCAACGCAGCGGGACCATTGGCTGTGGCGAAAGCAGCTGCTGAAGCGCGCGCGAAGCTGCCCACACCCGCGGAACAGAAGGCAAAGTACGGCGAAATCACGCTCTTGGACTTTCCGCAGTTTACGAAAAAAACGTTTCCTGGCGTAACGCATATGGATTTGTACTCCGCGCTTTTCGGAGATGTGGATGACGAGACGATGTTTTTCCCGGAGGGATCTGCGGACCGCGGCTTCGATCCTCTAAGTCCTTCCGGCCGAAAGTGGCTGGATAAGCTGGCCAACATCTGCGTCAAAGAGGGCGTGAAGGTACAACATATCTCGAACAATGCGCCGACCAACCTCGCCGAATACGGCTCACCTGAAAAAGACGCCTTGCGCAAAGCGGGCGTCGCAATGGGCAAGCGCTGGATCGAAGGCCTCTCCGTACTCGGCGTAAAATCAATGCGTATGAATTCGCCGCAGGCGCTCGGACCGAGCATTCGCCCGAACGCCGTTCCCCGCGGACCTGGCGACGGATATCCGCGTAATATCGATATCGTTCCAATGGTCGCCGCAGCAATCGAATCCTATAAGGAGATGGCGGATTTCGGTGGGAACTACGGAATACGCGTCACGCTTGAGAATCACTGGGGACTCGCCGCCGACCCGATGAACATCCGCACGATCGTCGACGAAGTGAATCATCCGTATTGCGAAGCTTCTCCGGACTTTGGCAACTGGGAGCAAGAGTACATGCTCTTCAACGGGCTGAAGGCTCTGGCTCCGTACGCTCACACAAACGTCCACGCGAAGTATTGGGATCGGTGGGGCGACAAGAACAACGTGCAGCGTTCGACGAGAATCATGCTGGCCAACGGATTCAAGGGCACGTTTGCACTGGAGTACGAAGTCGGCCCTTGGGACCAAGTCGAAGGATGCAAGTACCTCTTCAAAGAGGTGATGACGGCGCTTTCGACCCCAACCCCGGTTATCGGCGCCTAGAAGGGCGTCAGTCAATTAATAACGACAGCCCTGCTTCGCGTTCTAAACACGAGGCAGGGCTGTTTGATTTTGGATCGGATTCTTTTGCGAAGGGCTGCAACAATGCTATGCGCAGCCGCTCAGTTCTTCGACCTTCGACAATTATCGCGGCCGTCAATCTGCGGTGATCTTATCGCCAGCGGGTCGCAGTTTCCGCATCTACTTCCTCGTGGTATGATTTCTACACGCACGACGCAAGCGCGCTTTTTCCCCTGCCCCGCGCATGCCCACATCCGCCGCAGGAAAGTTTTGAAAATGTATTTCCGGACCGAAGATCTAACGCATTCATTTGCGAGGACAGTCCGTCCTTACACAGTTGCGTTTCTGGCCGTCCTGCTTGCACTAATCATTCGGGCATTGATCCATCCGATTGTAGACGGCACGGGATCGGAATCTTCCACATTCATGGCGTATACCACGTTTATGGTGGCGACAGCTTTTTCTGCTTGGTTCCTGGGACGCGGACCTGCATTGTTGACCATTGTACTTGGACTCGTTGTGGGCGACTTTCTGTTTTCCCCGCCTGCCTTTACACTCAGTATGTTTTCTCGTCGCGAGCTTGCAGAGACAACGACCTACCTGATCGCCTGCGCGGCATTTCTCCTGGTCGGCATCGCCAAACAGAAACGCGCGGCCGTACTCCAGCAAAAGAACCTCGAAATCGAGCAAGCCAACTTTCGGCTGCGCGAAATGTCCGTGCATTTGATGCGCGCCCAAGATGAAGAGCGACGGAAGATCGCGCGAGAGCTGCACGACAGCGTGGGCCAGTATCTTGGTGCGATCAATATGGTTCTGGCGCCGCTAGTGGAGCGCCCGGAGCAGCTGTCCGCAAATGCCTTCGCAAGTATCGGACAAGCCGCCGAAATCAGCAGAACGTGCGCAAACGAAGTCCGCACGATCTCACACTTGCTTTATCCGCCTTTGCTCGAGGAAATGGGTCTGCCGGCCGCCGTGCGCTGGTACACCGAAGGATTTGCAAGTCGAAGCGGCATTGAAGTGCAACTCGACATTCCGGATGAGCTGGATCGCTTTGGATCTGACATTGAGATCGCACTTTTCCGCATCTTGCAGGAATCTCTTACGAACGTGCATCGGCACTCCGGTAGCAAAACCGCGCGTATCGCCCTCGGCGCCGATATTCGTGAAGTTTGGCTCGAAGTAAACGACCAGGGCAAAGGCATGAAGCAAAGGAACGGCTCTGGCGTCGGAACCAGAGGCATGCAGGAGCGCATCAAGGAACTTGCCGGTCACCTCTATGTCGCTTCCAACGACAGCGGCACTACCGTCAAGGCAGTAGTCCCTTTAGATGCGCGGATCCCACCGCAACTCAAATAACGCAACCCAGGTCATAGCCGGCAGATCAGCAATTCTCGCTCGAAGATCATTTCTTTCGGCAAATGATCCTGGAGCTGGATGAAAAGCTCTTCGTGATCGAGCACTTCCTTGCGCCATGTATCCCGATCGAATGCTTGCAACTTCTCAAATTGCCCGCGCGCAAAGTCCAGGCCCTGCCACTCCATGTCTTCGTAACGCGGCATCCATCCGATGGGCGTCTCTTGCCCGAGGGCGCGGCCGCGCGCGCGATCGATAATCCATTTCAGCACGCGCATGTTCTCGCCGAAACCCGGCCACAGGAATTTACCCTGGTCGTCTTTCCGGAACCAATTCACATGAAAAATTTTCGGCGTCACGCTCAGCGAGCGCTGCATCTTGATCCAGTGCCGAAAATAATCCCCCATGTGATAGCCGCAAAAAGGGAGCATCGCCATCGGATCCCGGCGAACTTTGCCTACGGTTCCTGTCGCTGCCGCAGTCATCTCCGAGCCCATCGTTGCGCCCGTATAAATGCCGGACGTCCAGTTAAAGGTCTGATACACGAGCGGCATCGTCGTGGCGCGGCGCCCGCCAAAAATGATCGCGCTGATGGGCACGCCCTCCGGATCTTCCCAGGCGGGATCGATCGAAGGGCATTGCGCGGCGGGCGCTGTGAAACGCGCATTCGGGTGAGCTGCCGTCGCGCCGGTCTCTTTGCCGATTTGCGGCGTCCAGCGATTGCCCTTCCAATCGAGGCATTCCTTCGGCGGCTCGTCGGTCATCCCTTCCCACCAGACACCTCCGTCAGGAGTCAACGCTGTGTTCGTGAA
>DATEGW010000070.1:0-8821 GCA_035279845.1 Candidatus Acidiferrales bacterium
CCATCGCGACCCATCTCACGCACCAGCCACGCGATGCTGCGAAGTCACGCGCCGCCGTCGAGCACCTGGCGGCCTCTACGCCCGCGAGCAGCTTGCACACGCTGCTCGATGCTGCCGCTGATTGCCTCTAAGTTGTAAGAAAATCACTGGAAGGCTTGCTGCAGGTCCTTCGGTTCCTGAGCCCTTGCCTTCTTAATGGCATTCCATTCGGAAGCTGGCAGTGGAGCGGCAGATGAGCAAGCGCCTCCGATCACATACCATTGGCCGTTGCGCTTCACAAACGTATCTAAGCATCCAAAGTGATCGGTCGTGTTCAGTCCCGCTTCTTTGTGCCCCGTATCTGTCTCCGTCATTTTGTAACTCACCAGTGCAGTGTCCCCGTAGAGGTCGACGTGAAAGCCCGTCATCGTCTGCGAACCCTTTGCATCTGGATCGCTTGGATCCGGCTTGGACAAAAGCTCAACAAGTCTGGCTTTTGGGAGCGTCCCAACCCGGCCCATGCCTGTCAGTTGCGTCACCGAACCTTCGTAAAAATACTGCTTCGCCAACGCGGCCAATTGCGGCCCCATAGCTGGTTGTGCCGCAAATGCCTTCTCAATTTCGATTAGCTTTTGCTCATCGGCATTCTGTGTTTTGGCCGGAAAGCACAAGACGAATAACCCGACTACCAAAAGTGATAGAACGACTCGCATAGTCTTCATATTGGTGCTCCTTCATCTGTTGTCGAGTTGAAATAGAATTGGCCGGGTCGTGCAAGTGTCAATCGCACGACAATATGGCGCGCATTATAGTCCTTTATCCTCGCTTTGCTATGCTAAGTGTCAAACGCTGCCACGCTGCGGCTGTGGGAGATCGAATGCCTGACGGCGCCGTCGAAAACGTATCCGACACCGCATTCTGGGTCGCTTATTATCGCGCCATGGAAAACGACCGCCCTGACGCGCTCTTTCCCGACCCGCTCGCAGCTCGCCTCGCAGGCGACCACGGTAGAAAAATAGCTTCCTCAATGCCACTCTCGCGTGTCACTGCGTGGACTCTTGCGATCCGCACGGTCATCATTGATGGTTTCATTAAGAGATCTCTCGAAGAGGGCGTGGATACGATCATCAATCTCGGGGCTGGTCTCGATACTCGCCCCTATCGTATGGAGTTGCCCTCCTCTCTTCTCTGGATCGAGGCCGACTATCCGAAAATGATTGCCTATAAAGAAGAGCGTCTTGCAAATGAGAGGCCGCGCTGTCGTGTCGAACGCGTAAGAGTCGACCTGAGCGATGACGCGGCGCGCCGATCGCTGCTTGCTCGCATAGACGCACGCGCAATAAAAATGCTGGTGCTCACTGAAGGAGTCATTCCATATTTGTCGAACGAGCAGGTCGCATCTCTTGCCGGCGATTTACACTCTTTAAATCACGTCTGTTATTGGATCGCCGAATACTTCTCGCCTGACGTGATTAAATTTCGCGAACGCGCCGGCGTCCAGAAAAGGCTGCAAAATGCTCCATTCAAATTCAGACCGGACGATTGGTTCGGCTTTTTTGTGCAACGGGGATGGTACGCAAAAGAAACGCGGTATTTGTCCGAGGAAGGCAAACGCCTGCGTCGCCCGGTCGATGTTCCTTTATGGATGAAGATGTTCGCCATGATTCGCGCAGCCTTCGCCTCAAAAGTGCGGCGCGAACACTTCCGCAAGTTTTCGGCATACATTCTGCTCGCGCCTGGTCTGCCCGAAGGTGTCGCACAATCCCTTTCGGGGATGTCAAAGCCGAGACTAAGAACTTAGCCTTGACTAGTAACTCGGAGTCCGATATAACGGAAGCCGACCATGAAACTGAAAGATCCGATCGCATCGCTCCTCCCGCTTTCGCCCGCGGCCCTTCATATTCTCACTGCAGTCGCCGGCGAAGAGCGCCACGGCTACGCCATCATGCAGGAAGTCGCGCGCCAGTCCGACGGCCGCTATAAGCTTGGCCCCGGCACTCTCTACGACAACATCGAAAAGCTTATTGATCGTGCTTTGATCAAAGAAGTCGCCCGCCCCTCGGCTGACGACGATCCGCGCCGACGATACTACCAGCTGACGAGTTTTGGTCGTCGCGTTCTCTCGGCTGAAGTGACGCGCCTCGGAAGCGTCCTTCGCGCTGCCAAAATGCGTCTCGCTACCAACGATTCTGGCGAGGCCTGATGCGCCGCTTCTTCTATCGCTGCCTGATCCGCTTGCACCCGCGCGCGTTCCGCGAACGCTTCGGCGACGAAATGCTTTGTGTCTTTGAGGAAGCAGAGCACGCGGCCGGCTCGGGCCTTCTTGCCGATGCCGCCGCTTCGCTTATGCGCCAATGGATACTGCGCTCGGGGTTGTGGCGATGGACCGTCGGCGCGGGAATGACGGCCATGCTTATTGTTGGGTACGCGCATTCTGAAGCGAACTGGGCGAAGAAGCAGGTCGCTGCCCAGGAGCTGATCGATGCGAAACGAGCTCGTCCGCTGAATCAGGCCGAATTTAATCGGGAAGCGGCGGAAGCGGTCGCCATGCTCGCGCGCTTCCGCATAGCAGACAAGAGAAAGTCTCATCCGTCGCATTCCAGACAATCTGGAGCATCCGACGAAACTGCCCAAGACTAAAAATAGGATTAAAAATTAGGATCTAAAACATGGTCGCTCTCGAAGCGCGGGATCTTACAAAATGCTATTACTCATCCGTGCCGGCCGTGCGCGACCTCACGTTCTCCCTCAACGAAGGTGAAGTTCTTGGTTTCCTCGGTCCAAATGGTTCAGGCAAAAGCACCACGGTAAAAATGCTCACGGGCCTGCTCGAACCGACGCAGGGCCACGTGTTTTCTCGCGGCGGCAGAATCGAACGCGATCTCATCAAGTATCGCGAGCGCCTCGGTTATGTTCCCGAAGAGGCCGACCTTTATCCGTTTCTTTCCGGCTGGGAATACCTCGAATTAATCGGCACACTCCGCGGCATTCCGCGCCGAACCCTTGAGAAGAAGATCGACGCGCTGCTGGAGCTCTTCACGCTCACGCCCCATCGCCATTCGGCCATAGGTTCGTATTCGAAAGGAATGCGGCAGCGCATTCTGTTAATCGCTGCGCTTTTGCATAACCCCTCGCTGCTCATTCTCGATGAGCCCTTATCGGGCCTGGACGTCACCAGCGCAATGGTCGTGAAAAACCTCGTCAAGACGCTGGCCGAGCAGGGAAAAGCGATCCTCTATTGTTCCCACGTACTCGAAGTCGTCGAACAAATCTGCTCGCAGGTGATCGTGCTTCGGAAAGGCAAAACGATCGCCTACGGCTCGCCTGCCGAGTTGATGAAGGCGGCAGGTCAAGCCTCTCTTGAGCACGCCTTTGCGCACTTAGTTGAGGGCGGCGATACCGCGCAGATCGCGCGCGATGTAGCTGCGGTTATGAAGGCGGCGTGAGTGTGTATTACAAAGCTTGGCTGCGTGATCGTTGGCAGGCTCTTTCCACAAGGCCGTTCTTTCGGCTTTTCCTCCACTGCACAGACCGCATTTTCTACGGAGGCGAAGGCGCGGACACCGGCGAAGTAGATATCGGCATCGGAGCGGTTCTGGCACTCCTCTCTGCCCCAGGCGCATTCGTTGCAGTCGGGCTCCTCCTTTTCAAATACAGCCCTCTGCTTCATTACCTCACGCACGTGACCCACTTCGACGCTTATCTCGTCTCTTTCCCGGATGAATATTTTTTCTCTGTTCTTTCCCTTACGGCCGCTGGCGCCATGGCCGTATGGAAATGGGATAGTCTCGTGCCTGACCGTCGCGACTATGGAAATCTCGCGCACCTGCCAATTCCGGCCGGCCATATTTTCCTGGCGAATCTGCTTGCATTGCTTTTCCTCGCAGCGGTTGTGTCCGTGGACATCAATTTAGGTTCTTCACTTCTGTTTCCATTGGTCGCCTGTTGGACGGCCACATCGACCGGTTACATCGTGGTATTTTTTGTCACTCACCTGCTATCTGTTGTCCTCGCGGCGGTATTTGGTTTTATGGCCGTTCTTGCCATTTTGGGCGTTCTGATGGCTCTTCTGCCGTATCGCGCCTTTCGCAAATGCTCTGTCTACGTACGCAGCGCATTGCTTATCTTTTTCGTTGCGCTCCTGATGACTTCCACCTCGGAGCCTAAGAAACTCGATGCGGCTCGCTCGGCGATATCCTGGACGCATGTTCCTCCCACAGCCTGGTTTGCTGCATTGTGCCAATGGCTTCGCGGCATCCGAAATCCTTTGTTTGGTCCGTTAAGCGATACTGCGATTTTCGGTTCAATCGCTGTCCTGTTCGTCGCGATTGGCTCTTATGCGCTCAGTTATCGCCGATGTTTTCTCCGCAGCGCCGAGACGATAGTCGTCCTGCCCGCAGGCGGTGGCGTAATCGCTCGTTTCGTTCTTCGCGTGCTCGATGGGTGTCTTCTGCGCAGCCCGTTTCAACGCGGAGGTTTCCGGTTCGTCATTAAGGCATTGTTTCGCAGCGAGACGCATTCGCTCACTTGGATTGCCTTTACAGCCGTCGGCGTAATGATCGCTTCAAACAATCTGCTCCTTGCCAACTCCGGCCCGGGTCCGGCATCCACGCTCCCTTCGACGGTTGTTCTTGGTGTTCCGCTCGTTCTCACGTATTTTCTGATGTTGGGCGTTCGCGCCGCCTTTGAAATCCCGTCGCCCCTCCGCTCGAATTGGACCTTCCGTTTCGGCGTCGATCCAGCCACCCGAGAATTAACTGCGCTCGCGAAGCGTGTGATGATTGCTTTCGAGGTGCCCTTGCTGATCGCGTCTTTCGCTGTCTTTGCTTATTTCTGGGGTTGGCGCATCGCGTCAATTCACTCGGTTCTCATCGTCGCGATGGCTTTGCTGCTGATCGAAACCCTTGTTTTTAGCTTCAGAAAAATTCCCTTCACCTGTTCCGCGCCGCCCTTCAAACAGACCACGATCGTCTCTGTAATTGTTTACCTTATCGGTCTGTCTGGATTTTCCGCAGTTATTCCGGCGCTCGAAAGCCAGTCACTTCATGATCCGGTTTCCTCGTCAGCATTCATCGTGATCCTGCTGCTGCTCTGGTGGTTTTGCCTCTACGCTGCGCGCAAGAATCAGATCGAGCCCGATCGCCGCCTCATCTTTGAGGACGCTCTCCCACCCGCCGTCGAAGTCCTCGACCTAACCTTCCGGAGATGAATGCCTTGCTGTAGGGGAAGGAATCACGGAAACGAAATGCGGCAAGGTTCTATTACGAGGATGTCTGCACAATCGCGATCAGAGACTATGGCTGGATAATCGGAATAATCGCCCGGAAACTAGCCACTAGCCACTCGATGCCAGCCACTTTCTTCGGGGTCCCAAAAACCTCCTGAAATAATTCCCGGTTTTCGGAACTCGCTGCGAAGGTCTGCGTTCGGTCTGCCTCCTCAATCACCATCTTTCCCGAAGCTCAGCATCTGCACTTCCGGCTCTGGCAAGGCGCCCTTGGTCATCTGATCTAGACTGGCATTGGCCCGATTCAGTTTATTAGTCGCCTCATCGAACCGCTGCTGCGCATTGCGCAAATGCGTCCCCACCTTGTCGTAGGCCGCGCCAAAATCGTCAAATTGTTTTTGCAGCCCCGCAAAATGCGCAATCAACTGCCGGGCATTCTCCTCAATCTTCTGCCCTTGCAGGCTCAGAGCGACGGCACTCAAGCATGCATAAAACGTGTTCGGCGAAACGGGAAAAACCTTTTTCCCGCGGCAGTATTCGTCGAGCTGACCATACTTTGCATCCTCCGTAATCAGCAATTCATAATAAACGCCCTCCGAAGGAACAAACATCAGCGCATAGTCGAAAGTGTGCTCGTTAGGTAGAATGTATTTCTTGGCAATGGAATCGGCGTGCAAACGCACCGCTTGGCAAAATTCGCGCCTAGCTTCATCGCCGCCATCCGTCAGCCGCCGGTACGCCTCTAGCGGAAACTTTGAATCGACGCATAGCAGCCGCTCGCCGCTGCGCACAATCGCATCCACAATTGCGCCGGTCGAGACGAACTTATATTGCGTCGCATATGCCGACCGCGGCAGCGCGTCCTCGAGCAGGCGCTCCAGCGTCACTTCACCCAGAATCCCGCGTGTCTTTGCCCCCCCGAGGACGGATTGCAGCGCTTGGGTAGCCTTAGAGAGATCCTGGCTGGCTTGATGCACCTCGCCGATGCGCTGAGTCATTTGGACGAGCGCGTCAGTGGACGATTTCAGCCGTTCGGCCACATCCCGCTGGGCATCCGCGGCAAGCTGCCCGGTGGAGGCGACGCTGGATTGCAGTTCCTGACGCACCTGTCCCAGTTGCTGCGTCATCGTTTGCATCAAATGGTTCACCTGCGACGTAACCAGCTGGTTCTGCGCCGTCAGGGAGCCTTGCATCTCCCGGCGCACCTCGGAAAGTTGCTCCTGCGCCCGCCGCCCGGACCACCATACGATTATCGCAATCGCCGCGATGGCTACCGCACCCGCGGCAAACCACACAACCGGGTTCATTTACCCTCACTCACATGGAACCGCAAAAATAAGCCAATTTTAGGGCGCCAAGTGCGCCAAATCAGCCCAAATTCGCCAAAATTGTCGATTTTATGGCGCCATTCCGGCCATTTTTGGCACGAAAAAGCCTTCAAGTATCGCTTGAATTGTCGGCCCGCCGACCGCGAGTCCGCCGCTAACTCGTTAATTGCACAAGACTTTCAGGAGGACGCGAAGGCCCGGACTCGATCGTCTGCGGCCCCCGCCACCGATCCACCACCGAAATCTGGTGCACACACGAAACTGTGCACCTCGGCGCGCATCCCTTTTTCGTTAGGAATTCGCGTTGTCGTTGTTCGTCGGTGTATTGCGCGAGCGGAATCCCCGGATAGCCCCGTTGTTGCGAACAATAATGAACGAGGCCGTCTTCGCAGACGTAGAGATATCGCGATCCTGCGCGGCAACGCCAATTGTTTTCGCGCCCTGCCGCGATGTTGTGCTGGAATCCATTCACGCGCGTGAACGATCTTTTGCCGAGCGACATAATCTCTTCAAAAATCTCGCGCTCGCGCTGCCCAAGTGGCTGAAGCTGGCCATTACCATCGTGCAGAATACCAACAGTCGAGGTAAAGCCCAGCGCCACCGCTCGATGCGCCACGGCAAGAGCATCTTCGGGATTCTTGATCCCGCTGCCGAGCACCGAATTGATATTCACTTGAAATTCTGCGTACTCGGCAAGCAATTTGAGCTTCTGATCGAGCACCTTAAGGCTTTTCTTCGAAACCTCGTCAGGCATTGCGTTATCGATGCTGATTTGCAGATATTCGAGCCCCGCGCGATTGAGTTTCTCGATGCGATCCGCTGTAAGCAAATAGCCGTTAGTAATCATCCCTGCCATAGCAGCGCCGTTTCTTCGTATGCGGCTGATTACGGCATCGAGGTCGGGATGCAGCAGCGGTTCGCCGCCGCTGATCGTGATGATTGCCGTTCCCATTTTGCCGAGCCGGTCGATGCGCCGGAACATCTCTTCGAGCGGCACTGGCTTTGAAAAATCGTCAAACTCATTGCAATACGTACAAGAGAGATTACAGCGCCGGATGGGAATGATATGCACTAGCAACGGATGCCGCGTCGAAACAAAGCCCTTCGCGACCATGCGGAACTCGCGCATTTTGCGATGCGCCGCGAACAGCGTTTTCCGAATCTTCTTCCGAGTATTCATGTTCTGCATCCGAAAGCCGACAGCCGTTTTCCGGATGATCAATTATGCCATAACGAATTACTTCCAATAGGCAGGGAAACCACGGTTTGCAAGGAAGCCAACTTACTCTTGAACGACCGCCTTCGCACTTACTCCGTCGCAGTTTCAGCACAGGCGCAAAATCTGCTAAATTGCCGCCGTCGTTTGTCTCTCCGTTGTCGGAGGTTCAATCGTCTGTCGCGGCGCCCGCCGCATCGCCTCGACGAAGACACGCACAATCTCCGGATCGAACTGGTTGGCCGCGCAGCGCTCCAATTCGGCAAACGCATCTTCGGGAGTCCGCTTCTTCTTGTACGTGCGCTCAGACGTGATCGTGTCGTACGCGTCCGCAATCGCAATTACCCGCGCCCCATACGGAATACGCTCTCCTTCGAGCCGGTCAGGATACCCCGAGCCGTCATAAAACTCATGATGATGCCGTACCATTTCGCGAATGCTTGCCATCGATTGAAGAGGCTCGAGAATCTTCGACCCCAGGTCGGTATGCGTCTTCATCGTCTCCCATTCAGTCACGTCAAGCGGTCCGGATTTGTGAAGAATCGCTTCGGGTATTCCTACTTTTCCGATGTCGTGCAGCATTGCCGCGAGGCGAATTTCCTCGGTATCAGCCGTATTCATTCCGAGCGCCTGCGCAATCGTGACGGCATAAGCGGAAACCTTTTGCGAGTGGCCATTCGTATATTGGTCCTTGGCGTCGATTGCGAAGGCAAGCGAAGTGACGGTGTCGACCACCGCTGGCGGCAGGCCTTCCGATGAGCTGGCACCGCCTTGCTCCTTCAGCGACCGCGTGAACTGCTCCAGCCTGCGGTAGATCTCGTCGAATGCCTCGGGACCTGTAAAGAATTGCCGCTTCAGAGTGACGCCGAGATAAGCCTCAAGCACATCTTTTTTCCAGCGTTTGCGATCCGAAGTGTCTCCTTGTTCGGCGGTCGAAACTGAGTTACCACCCTGATGTTTAGACAAATACATCGAGGAGTCGGCCACTTGGATCAATTCCTGCGGCGTCGAGCCATGAATTGGGAATCCCGCGATACCAAAGCTGGCGGTAATGTTTTTATCGCGCAGCAG
>DATEGW010000071.1:0-23855 GCA_035279845.1 Candidatus Acidiferrales bacterium
GTCTGAGCGGTCGCAAGCACGTCTTTGCCCTCGATCGCTTGTGGGATTGTCGCACCCTGCACTTCTGTAGGAACTGTAAAGTTTGCTTCTTCCAGTCTCTTCTTCAGGGAAGGAGAGATGGGTAATTTTGAAAAATTCTGCATTTTGCTTTCTTGCTGGCAAGCGAGGTAGGCAACCGGACGCAAACGCGTGCCGGCATCACAGCCTCTCGGCCAGTCTTAATTTGGGTTACGCTGAAAACGGACGGAGGAAACTGATGGCGGATATTCTCAGATCAGGTTTTAACCAGAGGGGCCGCGCAACACAGCCGAAAGTGATAAGCGCAAAAACACTCTAGCATAAGTTTAACCAAAGCGATAGGGCGTTCTTATTAGGCATCCCCACCTCAAAGGTTCCGATCGCCAAGCAATCGAAGGGCTGCGATGGATTGTGAGTTTCCTATGGACTTGCTTTTGAACGCCCACTCGCCGATCGCCACAGTATCCGGGTCGCCACAGTATCAATGTTCAAAATCAATGTACGAAAAAATGCAGTAGCGTATCGCTCTCGGGGAACGAGGCGATGGAAATGTTTGGAGACGAGGATTTTCCAGCACGAATCCCAACTGCGGATGGCATCGAAAAGTGGTAAGGACGAGACTGCTCCGAATCCTTCCGTTCAACTGGATATTTCTCCCCGCGGCGGACGGGCGTTATACCTCGGCTGGCGGCGGTTGATGGCTACGATCAACCCTTCATCGGCAAAACTAAATTGAAAAGTCGCGAGTAAGTGGTCGGGGCGTGGAGATTTGAACTCCAGACCTCCTGCGCCCAAGGCAGGCGCGCTACCAGGCTGCGCTACGCCCCGACATGAAGTTCCTTAATTATAAGGTATTTGGCCTCACTCACTCTCCGCTCAATTTTGTGCTCTGTCGCACGTAAGGGAACTTGCCGATGGACGCAAAAACACCCATCGGCTTTCCTATATGTATAGCGACGGGCCCACCCTCCTACTGCATCGCTGAAAGGATCCAATATGGCCGACTCATTCGATGGACCATCTCACGCAACGGCTTTCAACCCAAATCCGAGCCCTGACTTCACCGCCGAATACGCTTGCGAGGTACTTGCCCCTGCTCCCCCCGCGTTAATGTTAATAAGGACTGCGGAAGTAATCGGAGGCACAGCCGGCAAGATCGTCCACGCCGGCAAAGCGGTTTACGAAAAGCTCGATTCGCAGCATAGGTCTGACATGAGCAGCATTCGACGCTCTGCGAAGGAGCTGGAAAGAAAGAGCGCCGCGTTCTCTCACAGAGTCGCTGACGTGTCCGGAAATGTCGTGAATTATGTGCGGACTCATAACGCCTCCGAAATGGCGGACGACGTGGAGCGCGCCGCGAAGCGCTATCCGGTCCAGGCTCTTGCAATTGCCGCAGTAGCCGGTTTTCTTTTTGAACGCATGCTCCTGAAACGAAGCTGCTACTGAAGAAGGAGATAGCAATGGCTTTGGAAAATCAGAAATCTTTCGGCGAGGCGCTGCGAGACGCAGCCAATAACATCGGCGAGATCGTTCGTTCCGAATTCCAGCTGGCAAAGCTCGAAATGCGCGACGCTGCCAGGAACGCGATCATTCCACTGCGCGACACGATTATGGGCGCAGTCTTCGCTATGTTTGCACTGGGGTTCCTGCTGCTAACGGTCATGTTCCTGCTGCACATCGTGATGCCGGAGTGGCTGGCCGCGCTGGTCGTATTCATTATCGTCGCGGCAATAGGCGGTGCATTGCTCGGTAAAGGCGTGCAGGGTTTCAAGCACATAAATCGGCCGCTTGAAAAGACGGCCGCAAATCTCAAGGAGCAAGTCCAATGGGCCAAACAGCAAGCCAGATAGAGAGCCATATCGCAGCAGAGCGCGACCGGCTCCAGCAAAACATTTTGGTTCTGGATGAAAAGGCGCGGGAAGCCGTCGACTGGCGCACGCAATTCAATGAGCGCCCGCGCACCATGTTGGCCGTTGCTTTTGGCGCGGGCATAGTATTAGCGAAATTCTTGATGGGCCGCTGACCGACACACTAAAGGTCCAGCTGGACCAGTGCTGGCATCTTCTGCGACAACGAAGCCTTGCGCGAATTCGGCGAAGACCCGGACAGAGCCAAAGTCCGCTCAGCGAACGTCGTCGAAATTACGAGCAGTAACTTCTCTTCGCGATTGCACGCATAGCAACGCCGTCTTCAATTCACGGTACTTTTCCGTTCGAACTTTCCGTACCGCAGCGCGAGTGCCGGCAACACAAGCAGATTCAGCAATGTAGACGTGGCGAGCCCGCCCAAAATCACAATCGCCATCGGCCCTTCGATCTCCCGGCCAGGATCGCCGCTTCCGATCGCCAAAGGCAGCAGGCCGAGTCCCGTCACCAGCGCCGTCATCAGAATAGGCGCGAGCCTCTCCGATGCGCCCCGCAACATCGCGCCGACGCCCCACGTCATGCCCTCCGCATTCACAAGGTGCTCATAATGCGAAATGAGCATAATGGAATTTCGCAGCGTGATCCCAAACAGCGTCACGAATCCCACCAGCGATCCCAGAGATAAATTCACGCCCGTAATGCCTGCCGCAAAAATTCCTCCCACGAGCGCGAACGGCAGGTTGACGAGCATTAGCAGCAGGTTCCGCGCGTTCGCCACCACCACCGTCAGCAGCAAGATCATTCCAAGACCGGCGAAGATCGAATTAATCAAAAGTTCGCGATTTGACTGCTCTTGCGCCGCCGCTGTTCCCGCAAACTCCACATAGGTTCCCGCCGGCAGCTTCAGTTGGGCAACGCGTTGCCGCGCCTCATTCACAAACGATGCCACGTCGCGGCCGCGCACATTGCAGGTGATCGTCTGCACGCGCCGCGCGCCGTCATGCAGAATCACGTATCGCCCGGACGTATCTTGGATATCCGCGAGCTGGCTCAGCCTTACGAAGTTGCCGTCCGGGCCTCGCAGTGGCAACTCGCCGATTTCGCTGATCTGCGGTTGAGTGCTCCGTGCGAGTCGCACAGCCACATCAAATACCCGATTGCCTTCATACGTCTGCCCCACCACTTCCGATCCGTATGCAGTCCGAATCGCGTCCAGGACATTTACAGGATCGAATCCCCATCGCGCCAGGCTCTGTGGGCGCAGGCGAATCTGTATTTCCGGCATGCCAGGAGGCGACTCGACCGCAATTTCGGTCCCTCCTGGAATGCTGGCCAGAATTCCGGGCACCTGTGCCGCCGCCTGATCCAATTGATCCAGATCGTTGCCGAAGATATTCACGACGACGGCCGCGCCGTAACCGGACAAGGTTTCGTTAATTCGCTCGGTGAGAAAACTGTTGGAAGTGAGAATTGCGCCCGGAATTTCCGCAAGCACGGTGCGGATGCCATTCGTAGTCGTCTCCACCTGCTTGCCGTTGATTGCGTCCATGTTCACGTCAATTTCGCTTTCATGAATTCCGTTCGTGTCTGTCGCTAGTTCTGCTCGCCCGGCACGTTGCGCCACGGATTTCACATACGGAATCTTCAGCAGCAATTGCGTCACGCGATCCCCCAGCCGCATCGATTCTTCCAGCGAAGTGCCGGGAATCGCGGTCATGTGCACGGTAATATTTCCTTCGCGCAATTCCGGCAAGAAGGAGCTGCTCAAAAACAAAAGGGTCACGACGCCTCCCGCCATCAGTAAAGCAACTCCTCCAATGAGCAATCGCGGCCGTTCCTCGGAGCCCACAAGGAATCGCTCGTACCCTCGCTTCAACCAATGCACAACGGGAGGCTCCTTTTCGGGCAAGTCCCGGTTTCCCAGAAAGAGCAGGCTGAGCGCAGGCGTCACGGTGAGGGCCACCGCCAGCGAAGCGACAATCGCCCAGATATAAGCGAATCCCAGCGGCCGAAATAGGCTGCCCGCCAGACCGGACATATTCAGCACGGGCACGAACACCAGAATCACCACGAACGTCGCATACACCACGGCGCTCCGCACTTCGATCGAAGCTTCGAGCACCACCTGAAATGCCGGACGTGGAATCGGCAAATGCCTGTTTTCACGCAGGCGCCGATAAATGTTTTCGATGTCGATCACCGCGTCATCTACCACTTCGCCGATGGCAATCGCGAGCCCGCCTAGCGTCATCGTATTCAAACTCAGGCCCATCTTTTGCAACACAATCACCGCCGAAAGCAGAGAGAGGGGAATCGCGATGCACGAGATCGCCGCCGTGCGCAGATCGAAGAGGAAAAAGAAAAGAATCACCACCACGAGGATCGCGCCGATATAGAGCGAATTTCTCACGTTCCTTAGGGCGATCTGTATGAAGTCCGCCGCGCGCAGCACATTGGAATGCGTCACGATGCCTTGAGCTTTCAGGTCGGGTTGCAGGCTTGCCAGTGCCGCGTCGATGCCGCTCGTCACCGCCAGCGTGTTCGACCCGTATGCGGCATCCACCATCATCGCCACGCCTCGTTTGCCGGCCACGGACGCGGCGCCGAACGCAGGCGCTGGAGCATCCACCACATGCGCCACGTCGCCAATCGTGATGTTCGCCCCGTTGTGATGCACTAGCACCGTTCGCGCAAGTTCGTCTGGTGTGATCGATTGTCCTTCGGTTTCGAGCACGATCCGCTGGTTTGGTGTGTCCACAAAGCCGCCGCCGCGCACGCCGGTTGCTTCGCGCGCGACGTTGACCACGTCCTCGAGGCTCACGCCATATTGAATCAGCCGGTCCGGCTCCACTTGGATCTGAAGCTGGCGGACTTCGCCTCCGATGATCTCCACGCCCGCAACGCCCGGGACAGCCAGCAGACGAGGCTTGATCGTAAAGTCCGCCGCGCTGCGAATGCTCATCAGCGATTGCGTGTCTGACGTGAAATCGATCTCCATCACATTCCCGGTCGAAGACATGAGCGGCGCGATCGTCGGCGGCTCCACGCCCGAGGGCAATTGGCTTGCGAGCGTGGAAAGCCGTTCCGACACGACCTGCCGATCGCGATAAACGTCCGTCGAAGCGTCAAAAATCACGGTGACATCGGAGAGTCCCTGGATGGAACGCGATCGCAGCGTCGCGATTCCCGGCACGCCATTGATCGCGTTCTCGATTGGCTGCGTTACCAGCACCTCCACCTGCTCGGGCGAAAGGCCCGGCGCCTCGGTCTGAACCGAGGCTTCCGGCGGAGCAAAATCGGGAAATGCATCGTACGTAGCGCCTAAGAGCGTAAAGATGCCGTAGCCTAGGAGCGCAAATGCCAGCGCAATCACCACGCCGCGGAAACGGATGGAAAAGCGGACAATCGCGTTCAGCATGCGGAGTCCCAGGGCTCAGTCATTGTTGGCTCCGGCACTTGCACCGCGCAGCAGGAACTCTTCGGAAAGCAAAGCCTGTGCACCGGTCGTGACGACCTTCTCCGTTGCGGGCAATCCGTTCGATACGAAATATCCATTTCCAACCGGCAGGTTAGTCAGCACAGGTCGCCGCGTGAATTGGCTCGCACCCGTCTGCTGGTATGCCCATCCTTTTCCCTCTGACCACACCACGGCTGACGAGGGCACGATCACACCCTTGATTTGGCTGCCGATAGAGACGTCCGCAAGTAAACTCGTATCGGGCGCAACGGGCGCGCGGGCTGACATTACATAGAGAAAACTCCTGCCTTGAATGCGCGGGTCCACGCGTGGGAATGGTGAAACAAGCCTCGCTTCCGTTTTCGATCCATCGAGGTTCTCAATCGCAACGCTTTTCGGAGCTGCGATCGGCGCGTCGGCGGCGATCGTGACTTGCAATAACGCGTCCTGCTGACCGATTACGCGCTGGAATTCTGGTGAGTTTTGCTGCACCCAATTCGCGACGGTTTCGCCCCACTGCTGAACGATCAGCGTTTTTTGTAATTCGACTTGCTGCTGTGCGGTGGCAACGTCCGTCTGATCCGCTTCTGCCACGCCTTGTGCCGCCTCGAGCGATTTTTGCGATATGTTCTGGTCTTCCGCGTAGAGTCCCTTGAGCCGCGCATATTCCTTATTTGCCACATCCGCATCCACGCGCGCCTTCTGCAGTTGCGCCTGCGCCGCAAGATAATTGCTGCGCGCCGTGGCAAGAGCAGCGGACGAAAGAACCACCGCCGGAAACGTCTGCTGTGCGTGGCTCGTGGTAGGCACGAGCGCGGCAGTATTGAGTCCCAGACGCGCCTGTGTAGCCGGATCGAGTGTGATTGCTGTCTCGCCATTTACAATCGCGATCTTTGCAAGTTCCTTTTGCGCGCTCGGAAGCGTGGTTTGATCGTCGTCGTCCGCCCCGCTCCCTCCTCCGGCGCATCCGCCCAGCCACGTCAACGCGGCGGCTGCGAAGATGGCCGTTCCGATAAATGTCACTACCGTTCGCGATGGCTGCCTCATTGGTTGTCCTCCTTTCGTGTCTCGATCAGCTTCTGCATCTCGGGAAACGCATCACCCGGATCGAGCGGCCGCTGAACTGCGTCTTCGAGCTGCCCCAGAGCCGTTTGTGCGCGGACTAGCGCGTCCAGGCGCGATAGCGAAAGCGCATTGCTCTCGATCTGCACTCCATTGACGGCCACGCTATCTTCTTCGCCGACCTGTGCCGCTCGTTCCGTCATTTGCAGGCGCGTATTTTGAAGCGTGCGCAGTAGTTGATCGCTTTCGGAGAGTTCCTTCATGGCGGCCGTATATGCGGCCAACGCCTGCCCGCTTTGTGCAATCACTTGCGCCTGCGCCTCGCGAACGCTTGCCGCAGCCTCTTTGCGTTTTGCCTCGGCTTCCGCGATGGGGCCCTGATTGCGATTGAAAATCGGCAAAGTGACGGAAAGTCCCGTCGTGAAGTAATTGTGCTGCTCCTCGTACGAGTATCCCGGCCCGATTTGCACATCCGGATACTGCTTCGCAATTTCGAGCTGCAAATTCGCTTCAGCAGCCGTGTATTGTGCAAGAGCGCGCCGTACGTCCATCCGGTTGAGTACGGCGTCGCGTTCAATCTGCTGCGCTGAAATCGATGCCGCATCCGGTGGCGAATCCATATCGTCCCAGCCGAAATTGACCGTGCTCATCGCCGAAGCCGGCAGCCCAATGGCGGCTGCAATCGCAACTCGCGCTTCTGTGATTTGGTTTTGCGCCGTAGTCGCGGCTAACTGCGTTTGGGCAGCCGCGATCTGTGCTGTGTCCAAATCGACTCGGGGTATCTCTCCAGAAGTCAGGCGCTCCTGTAGTAGCCGCACCTGCGTCGTGCGTAAATCCTGTTCGGCCCGAAGCAAATCCACGCTGCGCGACGCGAGAAAATAATCGAGCAGTGCTGTGCGAACTCCGCTCCTCACTTTCCACGCCGAATCTGCGAGATCGAGTTGCGCCGCTTGCATCAGGCTGCTGGCGGATTGAATGCGGTGCCCGCGTTTGCCCGCCGTCTCAATCGGAAAAAGAAGATCCAGGCTGAAGAGGTACGGGCTGGGAA
This sequence comes from Candidatus Acidiferrales bacterium, assembly GCA_035279845.1. GTDB lineage: Bacteria > Acidobacteriota > Terriglobia > Acidiferrales > UBA7541 > Palsa-295. The sequence goes on from DATEGW010000071.1 coordinate 7,451, forward strand.
CGCCAGGAGAAATATCGAACGTCGGATTTGGCCTGCCGCCCGCCGTCACAATCGCCGCGTCGGCTTCCTCAACTCGGGCGCGCGCGGAATCTAGCGTGGGATTGAAGTACAAGGCCGCCAGCGAGAGCGTCTGCAGATTCCAACTGCTCGGAGGCCATGTTGCAATCGGCTGCCCCAGATTCTCCTCTATGAACGATCGCAACCCCACGTCCGAAAGAGTCCGCGATTCCAGCCGTGAGGCCGAAACGGCCGGAACAATCGGCGCAGGCTTGTACCGCTGCGCCGCACAGCCGCTCAGTACGAGTACGGCAGAAGCTCCCAGAAATTTGTTCGCAATTGAAATCCGCATCGCACATCTCTCCACGCAAGAAATCCGGCGAACGGACACGCGTCCGCCCTGACTCTTCCAGGAGGTGCTAGATGCGGAGTGCGAAAGGCGGGGAACCGGTGGGATCGACAGCAAAGGCGGGAGTTCCGTTAAACGCAACGCGAAGCGGCTCGAACGAAATCAGTCCTGCCAGTAATCGGGGAAGCAGCGCCACTGCCAATTTCAGTGATACAACGGCGAGCTCGATGACCACAAAGAGCAGCGCGAAGGATGTTTCAAGATCGTGGCCGCTCAAAAAAACACAATCCGTCGAATGGCACAGAACTTCGATATCGGGGCACGCCATGCAGATCAGCAGCGAGAAACCAATCAGCACATGCAGCGCTTTGCCGCTTCTTTGCATCATTCCGCGGCAAATGTTAGTTGTATTCGCTCTCACGAGTCAAGTTCGCCCACCAAATCTCCTGTTTTGGCCGTAAATTTCAACGTCGAGGTCTTCGAGGGCCACACAATCGCGGAAGTTCCGGTACAGCCTGTCGGTCTTCTCGACCAGCGCAACGCGGCAACGTCTTATATTTAGCGGTGAACACTGCGTGTGTCCCTGTGTTCACCCTTGCCGGCGGATCGCAGAACGCGAGAGGTATCTTTCGGCACGAACCCTGCCTATAGTTCAGCGTTCTGCCGCGCGGGACCGCATGGGGAGGTGGAAGAGAAGATCCTAGTGAGTTGCACCAGCTGCAACAAGCACGGCAACGCTTGCAGGTAGATTGTTGGCCTTTGCCCTCATAAGAGCCGTTTCACTGTCGTTATCCCGTTCCTCTAGATGGATGCCTGGAGCTTTGACCAGCACTTCGAGCTTGTCAACATAATTGCTTTCAGCCGCCCGAATGAGCGCAGTCTTGCCGTCTTTGTCACGTGCGTTTACGTCTGCACCGGCCTTAATCAGGATTTCGGCAATCGAGCCGGACACCGTGTCAATTAGTGGAGTTTCGCCAGAGTCATCGCGCGCCTCAAGATTGGCATGCCGGCGTATAAGCTCTCGAACCGCATCCTCTTCGAGGGAAAAAAGAGCGGTCTCTCCGAACCAGCCACGAGCGTTTATGTTGGCCCCCGCGTCCAGAAGCAAGCCCACGACAACATCGCGATGAATCTTCACTTCCGGGATGCCGGGATGTGGTCTACCCATTTCCAAAATGCCGAAACCCGAGTCGCCGGTTGCTCCGCTGAGTAGGGCGGTTTGGCGGCGGCTATTCGTCGCATTCGCCTCGGCTCCATTGTTGAGGAACAGGCGCACGGACTCCGGGTTACCCGCTGCCGCTGCCGCCATGAGGGCCGTGTCGCCGTATTTGTCTTTAGAATCTGCTCTTAACCCCGCTGAAAGAAGTAGCTGCACAACCTTCGAATTGCCGCAGCCCGCTCCGAAAATTAGGGCGTTGCGGCCAAACTCATCCACTCGATGCGGGTCGGCACCAGCCTTCAACAACGCATCAACCATGTCTGCCGAGCCACGGTCTGCCGCTAACATCAACGCGGTATCCTTGAAGGGTCCCTCACGGTTCAGATCAACCGGATAAGCTAGAATTTCGCGCACAACAACCGTGTCGCCATACAATGCAGCCGCAGGCAGGTCATTCGACAGCACCTCCTTCCTCGCTGTCGGATTAGGTGTCTCGGCTACCAAACCCGGAACCGTGTCGCTGTTTCCCTTGGTCCATTGATCTGAATGTGAATACTTGAGAATCGCCTTTTGGGCCTCGTCCAAAACCGCTGGCTTTTGAACGTAATTGTCCGTAACAGCCTTCTGTCGGTCGCCGATCTGGATGGAGGTTGTTTCGCTGCCGACATCTGTGGCACTTACCGAATAATCGTCATTGAGTGAGAAGAAATTTGCTTTTCGGAAGGAATCTAACAGCATCTGCACTTCCTGGGCTTTTATCAGCCTCGTGTGTTTTCCTTCTGCAACCCCAGTTCCTTGTCCGTCGTACTCGACGCGCCCATCCCCGTTGACACGGATGTCGATCGAGCCGTCGGTGTACTCGAAGCGAACGGACTTGATGTCCGTGACTTCCGGGAAAGGCACCGGAGGTGTTTGGACGTGCAACCGAAAACTGACAACGGCCTCGACCAAGACGTCCGCTGCCTTTCCATTCATCTCGAAAGGCCGATAATGGTAATGCTCCGCAGCAGTTTCAGCGGCATTTTTCAGCAACGCTGGACCGGACGATGTCACCACTCGGACAACGTCCCCACTCTGATCAACTGCTAGCGTCAACTTGACGTCTCCCTCCACGTTGGCCGTTTTCGCAATGGGTGGGTAGGTCGGGAGGACGCGCTCAATCAAGTGCTGCTCCGCTTCGTCCGGCGGAATTGTGAAACCGGACGGACGAAAGGTGGTTTGAGCGGTTGCTGACGTTGCAGCAACCAATGCGGTCGCAAGAAGAAAGCAGAGTGACTTCATTTTCGCCGTTACACACTCGGGTGTCTGAATGATAGCGCAGTCGCCGGCGGGCGCGTAATATCAGAGTGGCGAGGGCTTTTGCAATGTGTGGGATCCCTGAACTAGGGCCCATTCATTCTGTCTAAAGCAGACTCCGTGGCCCTGTCATGCTCCCGCTGGTCAAGAAACTTGAATAGACAGCACCTTCTCTGCCTCCTTTCCTCGCTTTACCTCCTCTACTTCATGCGTCCTTGCCTCTCCGCCTCGCTGCCTCTATGCTCCCAACGTGCCTTTCCGTTCCAACTCGCAAAAAATTGCCAGCGATGAGGATCTCTACGCCGCCGCTCTGCGCGCGCTAATGCGGCGCGCATACTCCGTTCACGAGATGAAGGAATATCTCGGGCGGCGGGCGGCGGACAAATCTGGCATCACGGCCGTGATCACGCATTTAAAGGATCAGGGCTATCTCGATGATGCGAAATATGCGCGCGACTATGCGCGGCTGCACGCCAATTCCCGGCGTCAAGGAAAGTTCCGAATTGCACGCGAACTCCGCGCCCGTGGCGTTCCGGATTCTCACATTGATGCAGCCTTGGAATCGGTCTTCGCCGAAACGGACGAGGTGTCGCTCGTTCGTGAGCGCATTAAGAGGAAGCTGAGCCACCTTCGCGGTTCCGCAGGGAAGAGCATCGACCAGAAGAAGATTGCCTCGCTGTATCGCAGCTTGATGGCCGCCGGCTTTTCCGCAGATGTGATCCGTACAGAAATCCGGACCGTAACAAAGGCCGATACCTCCGATCTCGCCGACGATCCAGCGGTCGAAGACGCCTAAGTCGGCCACCTCATCCGCCGCTCTCCCATTTCGATTCCTCGGGCTTGCTTAGGGCGACCGGTTTCCGGGGTAAGCACGATGATCGCTGCCTCATGGGCCTTCCGATGCGAGCCTCGAGTGTGGCCGAATAGACACATCCGTGCGGTCAGCGGTGCCTGCAATCGATAACACGATTTAGGGCGTCATTCGCGCCAAAATCGTGCAATTTACGGCGCCAAACGCGCCCGATTGCGTCAACTCGGTTGACGCAATCGCAGCACAAAATGCCAGCGACGATAACCGATTCTCACAATCGAGAAACGCGATTGGACGTATTGCTCTAACATGTTTACAGTATGTAGAGAGAAACGGGCGGGGAGCCGCCCATCCAACGGAAAGCTGAAAACGTGGCTCAACACATGCCGGCATTGAATCCGAGTAATAACGGTGGCGACGGCCCTACTCCAGACGCCTTGGACCGTGAAGCGAATCGCATTCTCACGTTGGAGGAGATCGCGCAGCTTGCGAAGCAGCGCGGCAAGCCCGCCGAAACCCTCACGAAACTTGTCGCGCTCATTGCCCGGCGGTTCGATGCCGACGCTTGCTCGGCATTCTTGCTCGAGCCTGATCGCGCGAATCTGGTCTTGGCGGCCGCGATCGGTCTTAAGCCCGAATGCATAGGCACGCTGCGGATGGGCTTAAACGAAGGACTTTCGGGGCTCGTCGCGGAGCAGGTGCTCCCTGTCGCAGTCTCGCAAGTGAAAGAACATCCAAGATTTAAGTTCTTCAAAGAGGCCGGAGAAGAAAATCTTCAATCGTTTTTGGGTGTTCCACTGATTGACCGCGGGGTCCTTCAGGGAGTATTGGTAATCCAGAATAAGGAGATGCGCGCCTTTCGAGACGACGAGATCCGGACGCTGACGGAAACGGCCGCTCAAGTTGCGCCTGTCGTGAACGAGGCACGCACTCTTGATCGCTTTATCGCTCCTGTCCAGGAGCGCCTTTGGACTCTAGCCCGGAATCTTTGGTGGAGTTGGGATCAGGACTGTGGCGCTCTCTTCCTTGACCTTGACCCGCTCGGCTGGCGCGACGCTAACCACAATCCAATGGCCATGCTGGCGGAGATTCCGCTGGACCGCCTCGAAAAGCGCGCGACCGAATTCGTACTGCACAGCCGCATAAATTACGCCTATCGCCGCCTCAGAGAGTACATGGACACCGCGCACACATGGGGTGCACGCCACGCGGGCGTGCTTCGCGCGCGGCCCGTCGCCTATTTTTCGGCTGAATTCGGCCTGCACGAGTCCATTCCTATCTATTCTGGCGGTTTGGGAATCCTGGCCGGAGATCACATTAAGAGTGCGTCCGATCTGGCGATTCCTCTCGTCGGCGTGGGTCTTTTCTATGGCCAAGGCTACTTCCGCCAGCATCTCGACGCACAAGGCTGGCAGCAGGAGGATTACCTCCAAATTGATGTGAACAAGCTGCCGCTGGAAACGGCGATTGGCATCAACGGAGAGCCCGTTGTCGTGCAAATCGAGACGCGCCAGGCCGTCATTAGAGCGAAGGTTTGGCGCCTCAAGGTCGGCCGTTGCGATTTGCTGCTTCTGGATTCCAACGTGGAAGGGAATACGCCCGAGGATCGCGACCTTACCTCCCGGCTTTACGGAGGCGACAGGCGCTTGCGTATCCGCCAGGAGTTGCTGCTGGGTATTGGCGGATATCGCGCCTTGCGCGCCATGGGGATCACCCCGGGTGTCCTCCATTTGAACGAAGGTCACAGCGGTTTTGCCGTCCTGCAGGCGATCCAGGACCGCATGGTTGAAGAAGGCCTCTCATTTGACGACGCCGCGCCGCGCGTAGCACGGGAAGTTGTGTTTACGACGCATACCCCCGTTCCTGCCGGACATGACAGATTCGATCCAGACTTGATCGAGGAGCACCTCGGTCCATTGCGAGACGCCATGGGCATTTCGCACGAAAGCCTCATGGCGATGGGTCGCGAGAATCCCTGGAATGGCGAAGAGCCATTCTGCATGACGGTTCTTGGCCTGAAGCTCTCTCGCCGCGCGAACGCCGTCTCTTCGCTGCATGGACGCGTGTCTCGCTCGATGTGGAAGGGTTTGGCGCCCGGACAGGGTGAAGAGGCTGTGCCGATCGGGCATATCACCAACGGCGTACATGCGTTGAGCTGGCTTGCGCCGCAGATGTACAGATTGTATGAGCGGCATCTGGGCACCGGCTGGCACGATCACAGCAGCGAAGCGCAAAGCTGGCAGGGAATTGATGAGGTCGACGATGGCGAGCTTTGGGAGACGCATCTGAGCCTCAAGGCACGGCTCATCGACTTTGTCCGGCGGCGCGCCATGGAGCAGGCTGAAAGGCGGGACGAGCCGCCCGAAACTCTGCAACGGCTCAGCCGTATTTTGAGCCCAGATGCCTTAACCATCGGTTTTGCGCGTCGATTCGCCACATACAAGCGGGCAAACCTTGTGCTGATGCATCTGGAGCAACTCGTTTCGCTCGCCAACGACCCCAAGCGGCCGGTGCAGTTTGTTTTTGCGGGCAAGTCCCATCCTCGCGACGAGCCTGGCAAGCGAATCCTTCAGCAAATAGCGGAGATGACGCGCGACTCCCGCTTCGCGGACAAGATCGTCTTCGTCGAAGACTATGACATGAACGTCGGACGGCATTTCGTTCAAGGCGTCGACGTATGGTTGAACACGCCGCGGCGGCCTCTCGAGGCTTCCGGCACGAGCGGCCAGAAAGTCGTGCTCAACGGCGGACTCAACCTCTCCATCATCGACGGCTGGTGGGCCGAGGCCTATGACGGTCTAAACGGCTTCGCCATCGGTACAGGACGGACGCACTCGAATCCTGAAATTCAGGATGCCCGCGACGCCGAGGATTTGATCCGGACGCTGCGGGAGCAGGTAATCCCACTGTATTACGAGCGTGACCGCGACGGCCTGCCGCGCGGCTGGATCAAACGCATGAAGAGAACGATTAAGACGCTCGGCTGGCGTTTCAACGCAGACCGTATGGTGATGGATTACACGCTGAAGTGCTACTTACCCGCCGCCGGTGGGACTTCCAGCGAAATTCGCCTGCACGTCTGATTTGTGGATTTTTGATCTAGTTACGAGCGGCTAAGATCGGCAGCGTAGGCCAGGTTGGCATTCAAGCGCTGATCGAGCACCGCTGCTGCGTACTTAGCGCAGGAGATCAATTCAGACTGCGCCCAGTTCGTGATCCCCGGAACATGCTTCCCGGCAACCCTTTCAATTGTGCTTACGATCTTGAAGTAGACGCCCACCTCGCGTAGCCAAACGTTGCGCTCATGCGGTGCCGGGCTCACATAGTGCGAGGTCTTAGTGATCAGATAGAAGTCCTCGGCTCGAAGTGATTTACCGTCCAGACCGGTCGCCGCTTGCAGGCAATTGGACAGAGGGCGGGCGGCTACTGTGAGCCACATCGCGCGCCACTGGCAGATTCCAAACCGGACCAGAGCCGCCGTCGAGAACACGAGAATGAATGCTGCGATCATTGGACGACTTCAGGATAAGAAAAGCGGCCGCGGACCACAATAGCCGGAAGGTACTACTCTGAACCATCGGGCCCCGGGGGCAAAACAGCCCTCCTCCTGGCACTCCTCAGGGCGGCTACAGCGCCAACCCTAGAAAGCCCGGTCCGGAAAGCTATTGACTGACTAGCGGCGTGCAATTGACGGGCCTCCCACCGTCACCTAACCTGAAAAGTGAGAGGAAGGCACTGGTGCTCAAACAGGCGTCCCAATGGCTGCACATTCCCGAGCAGCGTGCGCTGAGCCCGCGTTTTGAGGAGTACCTCGAGCATTTGCGGGCGCTGCAACGCCGCGAATGGTGGACGTGGGCAGTCACGATGTTCGTGCTCGTGCTCCTCACCGCGGCTGTTGCGTCGCTTGCGCTTCCCGAAATAGCGGCGCAGCACACGCATGTCTTTAATTCGCCGGTCTTTCAGTCTGTGTCCGGACTGACAATGTTGATTTTTCTCCTCGGCGGTTATCTCACCTACGAGAAAATTCTCATCAATCGGCTGCGAATAGATCTCGCGGAAGGGCAGTCGCACTCGGCAGTTTGGCGCGATCTAGCTCTCGTTGACTCTCTCACTGGACTCTTCAATAGGCGTTTTGCCGAGCGGCAATTAAAGGCGGAAGTGGCGCGCGCGTACCGCAAGAATTATCAGCTTACTGTAGTGCTTTTCGATTTGAACGATTTTAAAGCGATCAATGATCAGCATGGACACGCGGCGGGCGATACCGCTTTGAAGGCGTTTGCGGAGCGGCTTACCAGCGCGACGCGACAGGGCGACGTGGCTGTGCGGCTGGGGGGCGACGAATTCATGTTGCTACTGCCCGAATGTGATGCGACACAGGTTCATCTACTGCTCGAGCGCATGGAAAAGGTTGAGGCGGAGATCAATGGCAAAAAGATCGCAATTACTTACGCCGTCGGTTGGGCAGATTGGCAGAAGGGCCAGCGTCCGCAGGACCTGCTGGATGAGGCCGACAAAGCGCTGTACCAGCACAAGCAATCCGGAAAGTGCCAAACGCCTGGTCACGCATTGACAACTCGCTAAACTCTGTTCTGAGCGAACGTCATCGTACGGGCGGCAAGAGCGGGCCCGGCACCATGTGCAATACAATCCCCAAGCACACCATCACTGCCACATAGTAAGCGGTGATCATCTGGCTCGGCTGTTCCGGCAGATCCTTTGTGAATGCGCGAAAGGCTGCGCCTGCTCCGACAATAAGAAATAGGGTCTCACCGAGAAAGAGCCAAAGCGCGAGTCCCACCGTCGATAAGAGGAATCGTTGCGTGCGGCCCAGTGCGCTCACGGCCGTTCCTCCATCGAGAATCCAGAGAGGAATCAGGTTCAGTACATTGAGCCATGCGCTCACGCGCGCGAGTCCGGCCCAGAGCGCGTCGCCCGTCTTCCACCAGATCGCGAGGCAAATCACGGAGGCGATCCATCCCGCGAAGGGACCTGCGAGACTTACCGCCGCCCGTGTTTCAGTCGAAACGCCCAGAGCTTTCCACTTCACATAAGCGCCCAGCCCGGGAAGAAACACGGGCATTTCTGCCGGCAGGCCGCGGCGCTTCACATCGATAAAGTGTCCCATCTCATGGATCAGGATCAGTGCGGCGAAACCTATCCCGAATTTGGGTCCCCACGCAGCCCAATAAAGAGCCACAAACGCACCGAGGCTCAGCAGAAATTTCAGTTTGGATAGTGCAAATAGCGCGGTTTTCGCTTTTGCAGCGAGCACGGCCACAGGACCAAGCGGGCCGAGTCGCTTCGCCCATTTACTTTTCGAATTGCTGGGCGCAGCGGATGCTCTTGCGGCGAGCTCATTGACGTGCTGCCGAATCCATTCTGCGTGTTCCGAATCCTTCGGAACGAGCGGCAGAGCCTGCATCCATGCGTCTCGCGCGCTTGCGATGTGAGATTTTCGTTCAAGGCGCTCTGCAGCGGCGGAGAGCCGTTCGAACTTGTCGCCGTGAATCAGCGCACGGCAGGCAGGGCAGACCAGTGTGCCTGCGGAGATTGGCTGTCCGCACCTTGGGCAAAGAGGTATCGCGAGCGATGCTGTCACCGGGGCATGAGTGTTTTCCACGCTGAATCTAGGTAGCCACGCGCGGCGGTTTCTGTCAACAGTCGGTGGTTCTTACTCACATTTAGACAAAGTGCGTCACTTCCGAGTGAAGCCGGACAAAAAACGTCCGATGAGAACAGAGAATGACAAAACCTGTACCCACGTACAGCGGCCAAATATTGGCCTGAACGAAGGTACAGGTTCGCAAGCGGCCAAAAGGCTGTTAGCAGATTCACCACGAACAGCCGACCGCGCCCCGATGTCGCGAAGGGAGCATGCTACCCTGCAAATCGGGCGGTTGCTACGTCCGTCAGCGCACACTCATGTCCTCAAGACTCGGCGAAATTCTGGTCAAAGATAGCCTGATCTCTGACGATCAGTTGAAGCAGGCCATCGACTATCAGAAAAAGAACGGCGGCAGACTGGGCACATGCCTGGTCAAAATGGGGCTCGTCAGCGATGACGATATCACGGCCGTTCTCTCGCGCCAGTACGGCGTTCCATCGATCAATCTGAAATTTTATGAAGTCGATCCGTCCGTAATCAAGCTCGTCCCGCAAGAGACTGCGGTTCGCTACCAGATCGTTCCCCTGTCGCGCGTGGGGTCCACACTCACGATCGCGATGACCGATCCAACGAACGTTTTTGCGATGGACGACATTAAGTTCATGACCGGCTTCAATGTCGAGCCGGTCGTCGCTTCGGAAACGGCCATTGGCGAGGCGATTCACAAGTTCTACGGCGATGTCGAGAGTGTGGAAGAGCTCGACAAGGTGATGAAGGACCTCACCGGTGAGGATGGCGATGCGCTCGAACTCGCCGCCGAAGAATCCGAGATGGACTTGGCATCGCTCGAAAGAGCGGCCGAGGAAGCGCCGATCATCAAGCTCTGCAACCTGATCCTCACCGATGCGGTGAAGCGCGGCGCGAGCGACATTCACGTTGAGCCTTACGAGAAAGAATATCGCGTTAGGTTCCGCATCGACGGTCAGTTGCAAAATGTGATGGCGCCGCCGATGAAGTTGAAAGACGCGATCACGAGCCGCATCAAGATCATGTCCAAGCTGGATATCAGCGAAAAGCGGTTGCCACAAGACGGCCGCATCATGATCAAGTACCTCAAAGAAGGCAAGAAAAAGGAACTGGACTTCCGCGTCTCAACGGTCCCGACACTCTTCGGCGAAAAGATCGTTATGCGGTTGCTCGATAAAGAGAACCTGCGCCTGGATATGACGAAGCTGGGTTTCGAGACGCAGTCGCTACAGAAATTTGAAAAGCAGATATTGAAGCCTTACGGCATGGTCCTTGTAACCGGCCCCACCGGTTCCGGCAAGACGAACACCTTGTATTCCTCGGTCGCGCGGCTCAATCAGCCCGATACCAATATCATGACCGCCGAGGATCCCGTCGAATTTCAGTTGCCGGGTATCAATCAGGTGCAGATGAAAGAGCAGATCGGATTGAACTTCGCCTCTGCTCTGCGCGCTTTTCTGCGGCAAGACCCGAACATCATCCTGGTTGGTGAAATTCGAGACTTCGAAACCGCAGAAATCGCGGTTAAGGCCGCCTTGACCGGCCACTTAGTGCTTTCCACGCTCCATACCAATGATGCGCCATCCACAATCAGCCGATTAATGAATATGGGTATCGAGCCCTTCCTTGTGGCCACGTCGGTGAACCTGATCTGCGCCCAGCGCTTGGTTCGGCGCATTTGCAGCAATTGCAAAGAGCCGCTGCAGATTCAGCCGCAAGCGCTCATCGAGGCGGGTTATACGCCGGAAGAAGCGCAAACCACCGTCGTTTATCACGGCAAGGGATGCGGCACTTGTAACAACAGCGGCTACAAAGGCCGCGTCGGTCTATACGAAGTCATGGAGATCACCGACGAGTTGCGCGAGCTGGTTCTCGTCGGCGCCTCGGCGATCGAGTTGAAAAAGAAAGCACTCGAAATGGGAATGATCACACTGCGCCGCAGCGGCTTGATCAAATGCGCTGCCGGTCTCACCACGATGGAAGAAGTTTTGCGCGAGACGGTTCTGTAAGGGGAGGAAGGGCATGGCTGGAATCACGTTGAGCGAATTGCTCAAGAAAATGATCGAAATGGGCGGCAGTGACCTGCACCTTTCGACGAACAGTTCGCCGCGCGTGCGTGTGCACGGAAAGCTGCGTCCCTTGGACATGCCGCCTCTTACCGCCGCCGATACGAAAGCGCTCGCCTACAGCGTGTTGACGGACGTGCAGAAGCACAGGCTCGAGGAGAGCCTGGAACTGGACTTCTCATTCGGTTTGAAGAGTCTAGCGCGTTTCCGCGGAAACATCTTTCATCAACGCGGCGCCGTAGCAGCCGTTTTCAGAACGATTCCATGGGAGATCAAGACCTTCGACGCACTTAACCTTCCTCCTGTTGTGCGCAGCCTCTGCGACAAGCCGCGCGGCCTTGTGCTTGTTACCGGCCCAACCGGCTCCGGCAAATCGACCACGCTCGCCGCGATGCTCGACAAGATCAACAACGAGCGCGAAGAGCACATGATCACGATCGAAGACCCGATCGAGTTCTTGCACAACCACAAAAAGTGCCTGGTCAACCAACGCGAAGTACATTCGGATACGCATTCATTTGCGAATTCGCTGCGCGCCTCGCTTCGCGAAGATCCTGACGTCGTGCTGATCGGTGAAATGCGCGACCTTGAAACCATCGAGTCGGCGCTGCGTATCGCCGAGACGGGTCACCTTACTTTCGCGACCCTGCATACCAATTCCGCCGTATCGACGATCAATCGTATTGTCGACGTTTTTCCCGCCCACCAGCAGCCGCAAGTTCGAGCCCAGCTTTCCATGGTGCTCGAAGGCATTCTTTGCCAATCGTTGTTGCCGCGCGTCGATGGCCGCGGCCGCGCGATGGTGATGGAGATCCTGATTCCTACAGCCGCTATTCGCAACCTGATCCGTGAAGACAAGATCCATCAGATCTATTCAGCGATGCAGACAGGAACGGGGCAGACCGGCATGCAGACGTTCAATCAGAGCCTTGCCAATGCCTATTTCCAGAAATCGATCACGTTGGAAACCGCGATGGCGCGGTCTTCGAATGCCGATGAATTACAAGATTTGATCAATCGTGGGGTGACCTCGCCGCCTGCGGGCGGCCGGGCGCCGGTCCGGCGTTAAACAAAGAGGAGGCAGAGTACCATGCCGGTATTCACATATAAGGGCAAAAACCGAGCGGGCACCAGTGTCACAGGAGAACGGACGGCCAACAACAAGGCCGAGCTTACCGCGCTTCTTAAACGCGAGCAGATCAACGTGAGCAAGGTGTCCGAAAAGGGCAAAGAATTCGCGATTCCCACGTTCGGCGCCGGCGTTGATGCAAAGGAACTCGCCGTTTTCACGCGCCAATTCTCGGTGATGATCGATGCAGGGTTGCCATTGGTCCAGTGTCTGGAAATTCTTGCGGGACAGCAAGAGAACAAGACTTTCCAGAAGATTCTCAACGGCGTGCGAGGCTCTGTCGAGGGCGGCGCAACACTATCGGCTTCGATGAAGCAGTTCGACAAGGTATTCGATCCGCTCTACTACAACATGGTGGAAGCGGGTGAAACGGGCGGTATTTTGGACACGATTCTGCAGCGCCTCTCCAGCTATATCGAAAAGAACGTCAAGCTGGCTCGCGCCGTGAAATCGGCAATGATCTACCCCGTTTCCGTCATCGGCATCGCGGTCGCCGTGATCACCCTGCTCTTGTGGAAAGTCGTGCCGATTTTCGTCACGTTGTTCAACGGGCTGGACGTTTCTCTGCCGTTACCGACGCGCATCGTTATCGGCCTGAGCCATTTCGTCGGCAGCATCTACGGATTCATGGTCGTCGTATGCGCCGTTGCTGCAGGGATAGCTCTCAAAGTCTGGTACGGGACGCCACAGGGACGCTTCGCGATTGACACAGCGATTTTGAAGGCGCCCATCGTGGGGCTCGTCATGAGAAAGATCGCTGTCGCCCGGTTCACGAGAACTCTCGGAACATTAATTTCGAGCGGCGTCCCGATTCTCGAGGGCCTCGATATTACGGCCCGCACATCGGGCAATGCCGTCATCGAAAAAGCGATTTCACAGACGCGCAAGGCCGTCGAGGCCGGACGTTCGCTGGTCGACCCGCTTAAGGAAACGGAAGTGTTTCCCGGCATGGTCACACAGATGATCGGAGTCGGCGAACAGACCGGCGCGATGGACGCCATGCTGCAAAAAATTGCGGACTTCTACGAAGACGAAGTCGATTCCGCCGTAAAGGACATGCTCACTGCAATCGAACCGATCATGATCGTTGTCTTGGGCGTGATCGTCGGCGGAGTCGTTATCTCAATGTACCTGCCGCTCTTCTCTCTCATCGCGAAACTGTCCGGGTGATGAGGAGACGGGAGGGTGGTTCAATCGAACAACGCATGGATAAAGGGCCCAGCACAAACGAGTGGTTAAGTTGGTTAGGGCGAGTACGATTCCTCGTTATCACCGTCCTCGTGGCCGTGGTCATCGCGGTCACCTCGTTGACCACCGTGCCCGGGCCGGAGCGAGGCTTTGTACCGCTGATCATGGTTTGGTACATGCTTGCGGCAGTGTGTCTGCTGTTGCAGAAACGTCTGCCGGAGGCGCGCGCTCACGCGCCCGTACAGTCGCTAATCGACCTCGTCATGATCACTGGCGTGGTCTACGCAACAGGCGCGCAAGACAGCTACTTCACCTCGCTTTATCTGCTTGCAATCCTGATGGGAACAATCCTCTTCACGCGCGTCGGAGCATTTTTCGTTGCGGGCGGCAGCTTTTTGTTTTTGAGTTGCGTGGTCGAATTAGCCTTCTTTGCGAAAATACCGCCCACCGCAACGTCCCACCCCGGCGTACGCTCGCTCGAATCCTGGCTCGCCGTAAATCTGATCGCTTTCCTCGGTGTGGCATACCTCGGAACGCTCCTTTCGCAAACGATCCATAAGAAAGGCGCTGAGCTCGAAGAGAAAAATGAAGAGTTAAGAGATCTGCAGGCCTTCAACCAGGACATTATCGAATCCATGCGCGGCGGGTTACTCACAACCGACGCGCAAGGGACGATATTGCTCCTGAATCGCGCCGGAGCGGAGATCACTGGACACGGTTTCGGCCTCGTCCGCGGCGAACATATCACAGATGTCTTTGCAGGTTTTTGGCCCGTCGAATTGGACGAAACCGGTTTTCCAGTGGCGCTGCGAAAAGAAGTGGAATACAACGGACCGGACGGCATTACGCGGTTTCTTGGAATCTCCATTTCGCCTTTGCGCACGGCGCAAAATCAGGCGAGCGGATACGTTTTTAATTTTCAGGATCTCACCGAACTCAAGAGGCTGGAGCGCGAGGTTCACACGAAAGAGCGGATGGCCGCTCTTGGACGCCTTTCCGCGGCCATCGCGCATGAAATCAGGCAGCCGCTCACCGCGATGACGGGCGCCCTCAAAGAGCTGGCGCGTTTTGCTCCGCTGGAGGACGACGACAAAAAGCTGGTGCAGATCGTCAGCCGCGAATCGCAGCGCCTGAATCAAATCATTACGGACTTTCTGGATTATTCCCGCGAAAAAACGTACTCGTTTGCGAGCATTGACATCGTAGCTGTGCTCGAAGAAACGCTCCTCTTGCTTGAGAAGCTCGAAACGACAGGAGAAAGGGTGAAAATCGCACGCTCCTTCCCGCAGCGGCGCATCCTCGCTCTGGCCGATCGTGATGCGATCAAGCAGGTTTTCTGGAATCTTTGCAACAACGCTCTTCGTGCCATGCCGAAGGGAGGCACGTTGACCGTGGGCGTAGACACGGCCCCGGGCGTCGTGCGTGTGTCCGTGCGTGACACTGGAATCGGAGTGGCACCGGCGGAAGCCGCAAAGATTTTCGAGCCGTTTCAGACTGGTTTTACGGGCGGCACAGGTTTGGGTTTGGCTGTTGTGTATAGGATCTTGCAGGCGCACGGCGGCTCGATCCGCCTGCAGTCGGAGAAGGGAAGCGGCGCCGAGTTTATCGCGGAACTACGGTCTGCGGAAAAGATCCGCCAGGAAAAGGCGCGAGCGCCGCAGAGTGCGTTGCCCGCACTGATTGAATCGTTGGAATCGGTCGCGTCGGTTGGAAAGGTCTAACGGAATGGCGCATCTTCTGATCGTCGATGACGAGCGCTCGATTTGCGAACTGCTCGAAATCAGCTTCCGAAAGGAAGGTCATAAAGTCGAGGTGTCGCCGAACGGCGAAGCAGCGAAGCGAAAGCTCGCCTCTCAGATTTACGACATCGTTGTGTCCGATATCTGCATGCCCGATATGGACGGCGTTGAACTGCTGCGCTTCACCAAGGAAATGTCGCCCAGCACCACTGTTATTTTGATCACCGGTGTGCCCACCATCGATACAGCAATCGATGCCGTGAACTTTGGCGCGGACCGCTATGTGATCAAGGGCGATCGGCTTCTCGACGAACTGCGTCCGGCAGTTCAACGCGTCTCGGAAAGTCTCTCTCTAAGGAAGGAAGCCGGTTATTTGCGCCGGGAACTGCGCCGCTTGACTGGCCTCGATCACATCATCGGTTCGAGCCCGAAGATGCGCGCAATTTTCGAGTTGATTCAGAACGTAGCTCCGCAAAACAGCCGCATTCTGATTACAGGCGAGAGCGGAACGGGCAAGGAACTTGTCGCGCGCGCAATTCACGAAAACAGCGCCCGCGCCAAAGCGCCCTTTATCACAATCAATTGCGGTGCGTTTCCTGAGACGCTGTTGGAGTCCGAATTGTTTGGCTATGTAAAGGGTGCCTTTACAGGCGCCAACGAAAATCGTCGCGGTCTGTTCCAGGCCGCGCATGGCGGTACCCTCTTTATGGACGAAATTGGCAATATGAGCGTCACCATGCAAGTGAAGCTCTATCGTGTGTTGCAGGAGGGCAAGGTCCGGCCGGTGGGAAGCACGGAGGAGTCGGATGTCGATGTCCGTGTCATTGCCGCAACCAACAAAGACTTAGAGAAGGAAATCGCCGAGGAGCGCTTCCGCGAAGATCTCTATTATCGCCTCAGCGTCATTCCGATCGAGTTGCCCGCGCTGCGCGAACGTCCCGAGGATATCCCACTGCTCGCTCGCGAATTTCTCCAGAGATTTTCCAAGGCTATGGGGAAGGGCATCGATGGCATCGAACCCGAAGCCATGCGGCGTATG
>DATEGW010000072.1:0-16783 GCA_035279845.1 Candidatus Acidiferrales bacterium
CGCCAGAAAAAACATGGCGTGAACACGATGGACATTGCAAAACGCCTCATCGACTACGGCTTCCATCCTTACACAACAGCATTCCCGCTGATCGTGCCTGGCGCGATGATGATCGAGCCCACGGAATCTGAATCAAAGGAAGAGTGCGACCTCTTCATCCAAGCGATGCGCTCAATCGCAGCCGAAGCCGAATCGAATCCGGAATTGGTGAAGACCGCACCGCACAACACCCGCGTCGGCCGGCTCGACGAAACCACCGCCGCCCGCAAACCCATCCTCCGCTGGAAACCGTGAAGTCGAACCATTTT
The DNA here is from genome assembly GCA_035279845.1 of Candidatus Acidiferrales bacterium. Classification (GTDB taxonomy): domain Bacteria; phylum Acidobacteriota; class Terriglobia; order Acidiferrales; family UBA7541; genus Palsa-295. The sequence goes on from DATEGW010000072.1 coordinate 309, forward strand.
GCATCGCAATTGTTGAGGCCTGCCGAGGCAGTGTGATGATAAAGAATCGAGACGTGGCATGTCAGATAAGCGATTTGATGATTGAATTTTCAAAGAAAATCGACAACTCAGTCCGTGTAGTGCAGGAGCAGTGCTCCGTGGAAGAGTTTCGCCAGTACCGGCTCGCAGCAGGGCGTGTCTTAGGCGAGATATTGCTGGAGATAATGAATCCACTCTACGGAGAGCATCCAGGGCTCAAACCTGAAGGCCTGGACTGACGTTTACGATGCCGCTTGCCCCTCAGCGCGTTCAAGCTGCGAAAAGGCGACCAACGCCTCCAACCGTTCGCGTGCTGCGCCCGAATCGATTGACTTGGTCGCAATGCTGACGCCATCAAGAAAATCTGTCGCCCGTCCTGCCGCAACAAGCGCCGCTGCGGCATTGGCGAGCACGATATCGCGATAAGGTCCGTGTGGACGATAGAGCAGCGACCGGCCCAGAATTTTATGGATGATCTCGGCATTGTGTTTCGTGTCGCCGCCTTGAATCGATTCGAGGGGTGCGCGATGCAAGCCGAAGTCCTCCGGCGTGACGGTGTACCGACGCACAATTCCATCCCGCAGCTCGGCGATCGCCGTTTCGCCTGAAATCGAAATTTCATCCAATCCATCCGCACCGTGGACCACGAACGCCCGCCGAACGCCGAGCTCTCCCAGAGCACGCGCGATCAACTCTGTCAAATCCGCATGATAAACGCCAACGACTTGCGCCGTTGCGCCCGCCGGATTCGTAAGAGGTCCGAGCAGGTTAAAGACAGTCCGCATCTTCAATTCGCGCCGCACGGGAGTGGCGTGTCGCGTCGCCGCATGAACCGCAGGCGCAAAAAGAAAGCCGATTCCTACTTCTCGAATAGCCTGCGCGATGCGCTCCGCCGGCATATCCATGCTCACACCAAAATGTTCGAGCACATCCGCGGAGCCGCAGCGCGAGCTGATCGAGCGGTTGCCGTGTTTTGCCACGCGCACTCCGGCGCCCGCAACCACAAAGGCTGCGGCAGTGGAAATATTGAACGTACCGCGCGCATCTCCTCCGGTCCCGCATGTATCCACCAGAATTGTGCCGTCCGTGGCGGAAAATGGTGAAAAACTCAAAGCCGCGTGCCGCCGCATCGAAGTCGCAAAGCCAACTAGCTCGTCAACCGTCTCGCCCTTCATCCTCAGCGCCGTCAGAAACGCGGCAATCTGCGTGGCGCTCGCCGAACCGGCGAGAATCTGCTCCATGGCCGCCTCGGCTTCCACGCGCGAGAGATCCTCTCCCGACACAGCCTTGTGAATTGCATCGTGGATCATTTTTGTTAGGACGCCTTGCCCGCGCTCACGATTCCCAGTAAACTTCTTGGTTTGCAACTCATCAAATTTTAGCACTATTGGACACGCGATGAAGATTCATGAGTATCAGGCGAAGGCTTTGCTCTCCAAATTCGGTGTTCCCGTCCCGCGCGGGCACGTTGCGTTCAATGCGGACGATGCACGCGCCGCGGCGCAAAATCTCGGCACAAAAATCGTCGTTGTGAAGGCGCAAATTCACGCCGGCGGCCGCGGAAAAGCGGGCGGTGTGAAGCTTGCAAAATCGCACGACGAGGCCGTTTCGCTCGCGCAGAAAATCCTCGGCATGAAACTGGTGACGCCGCAAACGGGCGAAGAGGGCCGAATCGTTCATCGCTTGCTGATCGAAGAAGGCCTCGACATCAAGCGCGAGCTTTATCTCAGCCTGCTAGTCGATCGCGCAGTCGGCGCGCCAGTTTTCATGGCGAGCACCGCCGGTGGCATGGAAATCGAGGAGGTCGCCAAGGAAAATCCTGACGCGATCATTCGTCAGCGCATCGATCCCGCTTCGGGCTTTCAGCCATATCACGCGCGCAAACTCGCGTTCGGCCTCGGCCTTCCGGCGGAAATGGTCGGTACCGCCGTTCAGTTCTTCCAGTCGATTTACCGCGCTTTTATCGAACTTGACGCTTCCCTGCTCGAAATCAACCCGCTGATCGTCACCGGTGACGGCAAACTGATCGCTCTCGACGCCAAAGTTCAACTCGACGACAACGCGATGTTCCGCCATCCCGATTACAAAGATTTGCGCGACCTCGACGAAGAAACTCCTCTCGAAGTCGAAGCCTCAAAATTCAAGCTGAATTACATCAAGCTCGACGGCAACATCGCGTGCATGGTAAACGGCGCCGGCCTCGCAATGGCCACAATGGACATCATCAAGCTCAGCGGCGGCAATCCCGCGAATTTCCTGGACGTCGGCGGCGGTGCCTCCGAAGAGCAGGTGAAAAATGCCTTCCGCATTCTCCTCAGCGATCCGAACGTGAAAGCGGTCTTCGTAAATATTTTCGGAGGCATTCTGCGCTGCGATGTTCTCGCCAGCGGCGTCGTCAACGCCGCGAAAGAACTCAAATTCAAAGTTCCCGTGGTGGTCCGAATGGAAGGCACAAACGTCCAGCAAGGCCAAGCCATCCTGAAAAGCTCCGGCCTGAACTTCACCGTAGCCCAAGGCATGAAAGACGGCGCCGAAAAAGCCGTCGCGCTCGCGGGAGGTGCCCAGTGAGCGTGCTCGTAGATAAATCCACTCGCGTCCTCGTCCAGGGCTTCACGGGCCGCGAAGGCAGTTTCCACGCGCAGCAAATGATCGACTACGGCACAAAAGTCGTCGGCGGCGTCACGCCAGGCAAAGGTGGTACAAAACACCTCGGCGCGCCCGTGTTCAACACCGTCGCCGAAGCAGTCCGCGAAACCGGCGCGAACGCATCCGTTATCTTCGTCCCGCCGCCGTACGCAGCCGATGCGATTCTCGAAGCCGTCGACGCTGCGCTCCCGCTTGTCATCTGCATCACCGAAGGCATCCCCACGCTGGACATGGTTCGCGTCGCCGCCGCGATGCGCGGCTCAAAGACGCGGCTCGTCGGTCCCAACTGTCCCGGCGTCATCTCTCCCGGCAAATGCAAAATCGGCATCATGCCCGGCATGATCCACAAGCAGGGTAACGTTGGCGTCGTGAGCCGCAGCGGCACGCTCACGTACGAAGCCGTGGACCAACTCACGCGCCTCGGCATCGGACAATCGACTTGCATCGGCATCGGCGGCGATCCGATCATCGGCACCACGTTTCTCGATGCGATTCGCATGTTCAGTGATGATCCCGATACGCACGCCATCGTGATGATCGGCGAAATCGGTGGCAACGCCGAAGAGACCGCGGCCGAGTTCATCAAGAAGAATGTGAAGAAGCCTGTCGTCGGCTTCATCTGCGGACAGACCGCGCCTCCGGGCCGTCGCATGGGCCACGCAGGCGCGATCATCAGCGGCGGCCAAGGCACCGCGGCCGAAAAATACAAAGCGATGCGCGCCGCCAGCATCCACACCGTGCAGAGTCCCGCCGACATCGGCGCCACCATCGCCAAAGTAATCGCCAAAAGCAACGTTAAGAGCGCCGCTAAATCGAAGCCTACGCCAAAGCCGAAAACGCGCGGCAGAAAGAAATAATTCAGCTCGGGATCACCCGAAGCTCATTGAGAGGAAGAGTTCCTTGTCCATCGAACGCACTTTCGCAATTATTAAGCCAGACGCAGTAAAACGCGGCCTCACGGGCGAAGTTTTGTCCCGCATCAACGCCGCAAAATTTCAGATCATCGCCGTTAAATCTCTGCGCCTCACCAAATCCGAAGCCGAAGGCTTCTACGCCGTTCACCGCGAGCGCCCTTTTTTCGGCGAACTCACCGATTTCATGAGCTCGGGCAAAGCCGTCGTGCTCGTGCTCGAAGCCGAAGGCGCGATCGCCAAATGGCGCGAGACGATGGGCGTCACCGATCCGGCCAAAGCTGCGCCGGGCACCATCCGCCGCGATCTCGGCACCAGCATCCAATACAATTGCACGCACGGCTCGGACGCGCCCGAAACCGCCGCCTTCGAAATCGCATATTTCTTCTCCGGCATGGAACTGATCTAGGCAACGCTAAATCGGTTTAGATCGCGTGGAATTTTGACGAAGACGGTTTGCGTAGCAGCCACCGTTGCGCGCGACGCTTGCGCGCGTTTCTCGGTGGGCGTTTTTTTTCCGTCCTTACACGTGACGCTGGCTTCATACGGTCATGCCCGACTCTGAAACTCATCGCGCCATCGACGCGGTCTGGCGAATGGAATCCGCCAAGGTCATTGCCGGCCTCGCGCGCATCGTCCGCGACGTCGGCGCCGCCGAAGAGCTCGCGCAAGACGCGCTCGTCGCCGCGCTCGAGCAATGGCCTAAGACCGGCGTCCCCGAAAAGCCCGGCGCGTGGCTCATGGCCGCCGGCAAAAATCGCGCCATCGACTATTTCCGCCGCAACACCCTTCTCGAACGCAAGCACGAAGAACTCGGCCGCGACATCAACGAACAGCAGCGCACGGCCGTCGCCGGTTTCGATGCCGCAATCGATGACGACATCGGCGACGACCTCCTGCGCCTCATTTTCACCGCCTGCCATCCGGTGCTTGCTCCTGAGGCCCGCGTTGCGCTCACGCTCCGTCTGCTCGGCGGCCTCACCACGGACGAAGTCGCCCGCGCATTTCTCATTCCCGAAGCAACCGTCGCGCAGCGCATCGTCCGCGCCAAGCGAGCTCTTTCCGAAGCGCACGTTCCTTTCGAAATTCCGCGCGGCATCGATCGCGCAGCGCGGCTCTCCTCCGTCCTCGAAGTAATCTATCTCATCTTCAACGAGGGCTATTCCGCGACGGCCGGCGAAGATTGGCTTCGTCCGGCTTTGTGCGACGAGGCCTTGCGCCTCGGCCGCATTCTCGCCGAACTCGCGCCAAACGAAGCGGAAGTTCACGGCCTCGTCGCGCTGATGGAAATTCAGGCTTCCCGCTCGCGTGCGCGCGTTGGTCCTTCCGGCGATCCCATCCTCCTCATGGATCAGGATCGCGCGCGCTGGGACCAGTTGCTCATCCGCCGCGGCCTTGCAGCCCTCCAACGCGCCGAACGCCTCGGCGGTACTCATGGCCCGTACGCGTTGCAGGCAGCCATCGCCGCGTGTCATGCGCGCGCCCGCACGCCTGAAGAAACCGATTGGGCGCGCATCGTCGCGCTCTATGCGCAACTTGCGCAAACATCGCCGTCGCCTATCGTTGAACTGAATCGCGCTGTCGCCGTCTCAATGGCGGAAGGTCCCGCCGCCGCGCTCGAAATCGTGGACCGCCTCGCCACCGAGCCCTCGATGAAAAATTATCATCTCCTGCCAACCGTGCGCGGCGATCTGCTCAGCAAACTCCGCCGCTTCGACGAGGCCCGCACCGAATTCGAAAACGCCGCCGCTCTCACACGCAACACCCGCGAACGCCAACTGCTCCTCGCCCGCGCCAATTCCTGCGTCGCAAAATCCGCGCCCGACGCTCAGCCCTAACATTCCGGCACGCTTTCACTCATCTCTGCCTGCCGTTGCTTTTGTCCTGGCGTCGCTTTTGTCCTGTGTTTTCGCCGTTCCAGCCGCGCGTTACGGTCGCTTTTGCCTTTGCTGTTGCTGTTGCTGTTGCCGTTGCTGTTGCTGTTGCCGTTGCTGTTGCTGTTGCTGTTGCTGTTGCTGTTGCCGTTGTAGCGGCCACCGTTGCGCGGATTTTGCGCGCGTTCCTCGGTGGGCGCTTTTGAATCTGATTTTCTTTCCCGTTCGCCGTTGACTCTGCTTGACTTTGGTTCCGTAGCGACCGGCTTTCTTCTCAGCCGGTCATCGCACTCGGAACATACAAAGCATGCGAGCGCGGTTCTAGGTTTAAACGCAGCGCCGCGGCCTTCAGCGCGGCAGCGGTTGCGCACTCTACTCGCGAAACGCGCGACTCGCCTCTTATAACGCGCGAGAAAAAATGCCGGGAACGATCGGATCTACATGTCGGGCGGACGCACCACCGCACGCGGCAGACACACCTCACCCTCGCAATGCCCCGCCGACACTCACTATCGTTCAGGCCGCCAGTACCTTCACCCGCGGAGCATTCTGTGCCGTCTCGGCGAACAATTCGCTTTCAGCCTGAAGCCAATCCTGCACGTCAAGACCGTCCGCGCAGCCGCGCCCCAGATAAAGCTCGAAGGCGCGCTGCTCGATCTGTCCCCGCGTAGGAATCGCAATCGCCTGCTCCTCGAGATCGATCATCAGCGATGATGCATCGCTCGACGCAGACTGCGATCCGGCTACTCTTTCAGATGACTTCGCCATGATCTCCTCCCAATCTCCACCGTTTTGGAAGGCAAGCGGCACGCGCTCCACCTGCAAGGCATTCGCCCGCTCGTTGCTTCGTTCTTTGGGGTATTTGCGTTACGTTGGCAAGTTACTCTGGCGCGTTGCTGTAGCGTGTTACTGTGGCTGGGTTGCTGCAGCCCACTACTGTGGTCGCGTTGCTGCAGCTCACTACCGTGATTACGTTGCGAACTTGCGTTACGAAGTTGCGCTACCAAAGTTGCGTTACTGAAGTTGCGCTACCAAAGTTGCGTTGCTGTGGATTGTAGGTGAACTGTACCTCAGGCCCACACTCGTACCCCGAGACTCTTCGCTTCGAAGTAGCTGCTTCAATCGCATCTTGAACCCGCCCTTTGCCATTAGCAATAGTCCCAGCCCTCGTGGCCGCACTTTTGCACAGCTATTCCACACCTCTTCCACATAGGCCCACTCCTACGAATTTACTCCTCGCGCAAGGCAACGAGAGGATCCACGCATGTGGCGCGGCGCGCTGGCATAAACGATGCCGCCGCCCCAACAGCCACAACGACGAGGACGACAATGGAGAACGTGAGCGGGTCACTCGCCGATACTCCCCAGAGCTGGCTTGAAAGCAATCGCATAACGGCCAATCCGGTTGCCACGCCGGTAACGCTGCCGGCAATCACAAGAACCATCCCTCTGCCCAGAACCATTCGCAAAATGTCAGACGGCTGCGCACCCAGCGCCATGCGGACCCCGATATCGTGTGTTTGCAGAGAAACCGCATAGGCCATTACGCTGAATACGCCGATCGCCGCGAGCAAGAGACCGATCGAAGCAAACGCGCCAATCGAAACAAGGCCAAATCTCGGTTGCGCATATGAAAATTGATCCAGATAGGAGTCGAGCGTGCCCGCGTTGCCGATTGCCACGTTGCGGTCGACGGCCCAAATTTGCTCGCGCACATTTCTCAACAGCGAAAGCGGCGCTACCGCGGTTTTAACAACGATTGCGCGATTCGCATAAGCCGTGATGGTGTACGGAACGTAGGCTTGGGGCATCGGCGCGTCTTGTAGTCCTTGATTTTTCACATCGGAAACCACACCGACGACTTCGAAGTACGCGTCGTGAGGCGTTTGCGCAATCGTATCGAAGACATTGAACTTGAATTTCCGCCCAAGCGGATCGTTGCCAAGGTAATTGCGCGCGAAGGTCTGATTCACCACGGCGACAAACCTGCCGGAATCCACGTCGCCGCGAGAAAGTAGCCGTCCGCGCAGCAACGGTATATGCAGCGTCTTGAAATAATCTTCGCTGCATACATCAAACAATGTCTGCCATGTTTCCGCGTGCGTCGTTCCCGGCACGGTCACTTCGCTGCGACCTGAATTGAAAGGAGGTAGCGAGATCGTCTCCGCAGCTGAAATCACGCCCGGAAGCGTCTCGATACGCGTAAGAGCTTGCTGAAAGAAGGCCTTCTTCGCGGCCACGGTCGTGTAGCTTCCTTGAGGAAGGGTCACAGAGGCTGCAAGCACGTTGGAAGAGTCGAAACCCAGATTTACGTGCGTTAGGGCGTAGAGCGTGCGCATCATCAAGCCCGCGCCCGCCAGCAACACGATGGAAAGAGCGACCTCTACGATGACGAGCGTGGCGCGAAGTTTTCCATGACGGAAACCGCCGCTTGAGCCTTTGCCGCTGCCCGAGAGGCGCAAGCTCAGGCTCCCGCGCATCGAATGGATCGCTGGCGCGAGGCCGCAGGCGAGAATCGTGAGCGCAGTGATCCCGAAGGCAAACAGCAGGACGGCGCCATTCAATTCAAGTGCAGCTTCTCCTGGCAATATGGGAGGGATTGTCGCTGCCACAATCTGAATGCCGCCATACGCCAACACACACCCGAGCGCGCCGCCGGCCGCCGCAAGCACAAAACTCTCCACGAGAAGCTGCCGCACCAGCCGTCCTTGCCCCGCACCCAACGATGCCCGCAACGCAATTTCCTTTTCGCGCACAGTGGCGCGCGCGAGCAACAAGTTCGCCACATTGCTGCAAGCGATCAAGAGCAGCGCACCCACAGCCGCGAGCAGCACGTACAACATTTGCTTGGAGTCACCCACAACGTCGCTGGCGAGCGAATCGGTCCAAATGGTGAAGTGCTTTGGATAATCCTTGGGATAGACGACGGCAAGGCGCTGTGCGATCACGTCAATATCGGCCGCCACCGCCTGTAGTGTGACGCCGGGCTTGCGCCGCTCTTCGGCTATGAAGCGATGAGGACCATTAACGGGATCGGGAGCCCCTCGATAAAGCCCAATTGGGAAGTACACGGCGGAGCCGAAATACCGGAATCGCGGAGGCATGATTCCGACGAGCGTTCTTGAGACTCCGTTCAGAGTGAGTACAGTACCCAGGAGTTTCGGATCACCGAAAAACTGCTGTTGCCAGCAGCGATAACTCATTACGAAGACCGGTGGTGCGCCCGGCTTGCCGTCCTCGTCAGTGAGCCATCGACCCAGCAGCGGTTTGACGCCCAGAAATGGAAAAGTGTTCGTTGTGACGAAAGCGCCGGCGAACTCTTGCGCGCCACCCGCAGATTCATAAAGGACGTTAACGTTGCTCGTGCCCACCATATCTGAGAAGACGTGGTTCTGCTCGCGGTAGTCGAGAAATTCGTCGAATGAAAATACGCCGCGGCCACCGTTGCCGCTGCGGGAGGCATCGTGAATCTGGAAAATCGAGATGCCGTTCGCGTCCTTGTAAGGAAAGGGATTCAGCAAGCCGTCATAAATCACACTAAATACGACCGTGGAAGCGCCAATGCCAAGTGCCAGCGCAAAAATCGCAAGCAACGCGAACCGGCGATCCTTGAAGAGCGTTCGCATGCTGTAGCGAAAATCTTGACGGAACTGGTCGATCCAATTGGCTCCGTACATGGTGGAGATCCTCCGCGCTACGATCGCGCCGCAGTGCGATTATAGGCTAAGGCAGATGAATTTAGTTGCGGACCAAACCGCAAGTGGCAGACGTCAGTCGATTCAAACGGAAGGCTTAGCTGGAAACCAGCAAAGACCGTGGCGCATGATTGTTTCCTGGGCTGTATTCCAAGACCTCTTGAACAGCGCACCCTCGGTCGCTGAACCGCTTGACACCCAACTTTACAGCCCATTACGCTTGAGACATGGAAATTGACCTCACGCCCGATCAAAGGGATTTCGTGCGCCGGGCCATCGAGAGTGGCCGACTGTCTCGCGAAGAAGAAGCCGTAAAAGAGGCCCTTTCGCTGTGGGAAGACCGCGAACGAAGGCGACTAGAAATTCTCAGCGCCATTGATGAAGCCGAAGCTTCCCTGTCGAACGGTGAAAGCCGCGAAATCACCCCGGATTCCGTGCGCCAGCTTGCTGATAACGTCAAGCGCCGCGGCCGTGCGCGTCTCGCATCCCAAGAACATCGACCCTAATGCCGCACGCCCGCAGCACGCAGGCTGATTCCGACCTTGACGACATCTGGTATTACATAGCCGCTGAAACAAGTGCGGATATTGCTGATCGCGTCATCGATGGCATCGTTCAACGCTTTTTACTTCTAGCGAAGTATCCGCGCATTGGGCGGACGCGTGACGAGATACGCCGCGAATTGCGAAGTTTTCCCGTGGGCGAATATGTCGTCTTCTATCGCATCGAGCGGGAAGACGTGATTATCTTGCGTGTCCTCCACGGGAAACGTGATATCGAGCGGATCCTCGAATCCGAATGAGCCCGATTGGGCTGCTGTTCACTTTGTGGGAGAGACTTAATACTCCAAGTCCTCATGCTCCATCTCAGAAATAAATCTCCTCACGTCGCCTTCGCGCAGCCTTTGGCATAGCTCGCTCAGCATCTGCTGTTGACGCCCGTTCAGCGCGCGCATGTACGCCTTCACCACCTTCGCGTGTCGTGGAAGGAACCGGCCGCAAATTTCTCACCCTCCTCGGTTAGGCTCAGCGCGGACGCGCGCTGACCGTCGGTCGCAGCTTCTTGATCGGCAGGCACACTTTCGTCAGCATCTGCTTTGTCGGCTTTGCGCAACTCCGACCGGACCCAGCCGTTTTTCGCCAGCCCCTTAACGATCACATTTTGGTTTTGCCGGTTCCACTGGCACGTCCGCGCGACGATGCTTGCCTCCGTCGTCCCTTGCCGGTGAAGAAGTTCTAGTACCCGAAAGCCCTCATCGTCATCTCATAGAACGTGAACTGATCGTAGACCCGTGCCCTCGTGTACTCCGCCGCGTCCAGCAGGCCAAAGGTACGCCTGAAACGCTCGTGCGGTTTTCTGCTTCTCACCCGGCCACTGCTTCACCGCTCGCTCGGACATAAAATTAAGGCTCCAAACGCGCCAACTCGCGCCCGTTCAGGCGATTCAGAAATTTAAGGCGCAGGGTGCGCCATTTTGGCCTTTTTAACGCCACTTAAGCCCATTTTAAGGCGCCAATCGCGCCAAAATTGCCCCATATTCCCCGCATCAGGCGACCCAAGTGACGCCAGAAAATCCTTGCAAGTATCTTAAACGTGTGGTAAACTCGCGTCTGTGTTTTTCGTTATCGCAACCGTCGCAACAGCCGGCTCACTGGGATGGAAGAGAGGAATTGGTTTTTCCTCCACTCACCAATTACCACCCACCATCCACGCCGATTCTAATCGACGGAACGGCGATTAGAAATCGACGTAAGTCTCGCACTCTCAACACAATTTCAGTTTCTAATCGACAAAAAAGCGGCATTTTTTTGAGACCTGCCACCCACAACCCAAAACCTGCCACCTGCATTTCTAACCGCAACTCACGAGAATTAAAAACGGACGTAACTCCATGAAAACAAATGAAGGGACGCACTTCTAATCGCAATTGCCAGCGGGTATTTGCGCTGAACCGCATCCCAAATTTCAATACTGCATTCAACGGCTCGCGCGATAGAATATCAGCGAACCAATGCTTACAGTCGTAGCTGCCTTGATTGAATCCGATGGCCGTGTGCTCGTGTGTCAACGCCGGCGCGGCGACCGCTTTGCTTTTCTCTGGGAATTTCCGGGCGGCAAGGTCGAACCCGGCGAGGAGTTGGCCGCGGCGCTTGCACGTGAATTGAATGAGGAACTGGGCGTGGACGCACCCATCGGCCCGGAAGTTTATCGAACTTCCTTTCAATATCGTGAGATGCAGAATTCGACAGAAATCATATTTTTCGCCGCCGCCGCGAATCCCGAGCAAGTCCAAAATCTGGCGTTCGAACACATCGAGTGGCGGCTCCCGCAGACTCTTGGCGAACTCGATTTTCTTCCGGCCGACCGCGATCTGGTGGGCCAACTCGCCTCCGGATCTTTGCGCATTCCCCATGACTGGATCGCAAGCACAAAACAAATCCCAGCGAGGCATGAGAACGTCTAGTCCGCGGATCAATGTGGGTGTATTCTTACTCTGACCAAATATTTGTACGCGAATGCTGTGGGGGCGTTCGTTCGTTTTAGATCACGCAGGAGCACGGAAGCGAGGCCATGGACAACGAAATCATTACGCAATTGCAAAGCGTAGAACCGAAGCTGGAAGCCGAACTGCCGCTTGAATCGCCTAATCTCGATGGCGAAGAAATTCAAGAGTGGCTGGAATCGCTCGATTCGGTGCTACAGTCAAGCGGACCCGAGGTGGCATCGTATATCCTCCAACGTCTCCGCGCCCACGCAAAGGTCGTCGGCATCGATCTTCCCTTCACCGCCAACACTCCTTATGTAAATTCGATTCCGGCTGGCATGCAGGCGGACTTCCCCGGCAATCAGGAAATCGAACGCCGCATCAAGAGCATTATTCGCTGGAACGCAGCCGCCATGGTCGTCCGCGCAAACCGCGAAGAAAACGGCATCGGCGGCCATATTTCCACGTTTGCATCTTCCGCCACTCTTTACGAAGTCGGTTTTAACCATTTCTTCCGCGCCCGCACCGACGATTTCGAAGGCGACACAGTCTACTTCCAGGGCCACGCCGCTCCGGGTATGTACTCGCGCGCATTCGTCGAAGGGCGCCTCTCGCCCGAGAATCTTCAAAACTTTCGCCGCGAATTGAAAGCCGGCGGTGGTCTTTCGTCATACCCGCATCCGTGGCTGATGCCGAATTTCTGGGAATTTCCCACCGTTTCAATGGGCTTGAGCCCATTAATGTCGATTTACAATGCGCGCTTTGCTCGCTACCTGGAAGCGCGCGGCCTGAAGCCGAAGACTGACGCGAAAATTTGGGCATTCCTCGGCGATGGTGAAACCGACGAGCCCGAATCGCTCGGCGCAATCACGCTTCCGGCGCGCGAAAAGCTCGATAACCTCATCTTCGTCATCAATTGCAACCTGCAGCGACTCGATGGCCCCGTGCGCGGGAATGGCCAGATCATTCAGGAACTCGAATCCGCATTTCGCGGCGCCGGCTGGAATGTCATCAAAGTCCTCTGGGGCAGCGAATGGGATCCCATCCTCGAGCGCGATACAGAGGGCCTGCTCGTCAAGCGCATGGGCGAAATGGTCGATGGCGAATATCAGAAGCTCGTCGTTTCGTCTGGCGCATACGTGCGCGAACATTTCTTCGGCACAGATCCGCGGTTGCTGAAGCTTGTCGAACCTCTTTCAGATGAAGAGTTGCGCCGTCTGCGCCTCGGTGGCCACGATCCTCGCAAGGTCTATGCGGCGTACAAGGCTGCGTTTGAACATAAAGGCAGCCCGACCGTCATTCTCGCTCGTACGATCAAAGGCTACGGTCTCGGCGAGGCCGGCGAAGGCAAGAACGTCACGCACCAGCAGAAGAAGCTCAACGAAGAAGAGCTGCGCGAATTCCGCACGCGTTTTTCAATTCCTCTCACCGACGAACAGTGCGATCAGATTCCGTTCTACCGCCCGCCGGACGATAGCGAAGAAATGCGTTATCTCCGCGAGCGTCGCGAAGCGCTTGGCGGGTATACGCCGCGGCGCCGCGTTCGTTCGAAGGCGCTCACGGCGGACAATGCCGAGCTCTTCAAAGAATTCTCTGAGGGCAGCGGCGGCCGCGAAGTTTCCACCACCATGGCCTTCGTCGGCATGCTGCGAAAAATGCTCAAAGATCCAGAAATTGGACATCTAATCGTTCCGATCGTCCCCGACGAAGCCCGCACCTTCGGCATGGAATCGCTCTTCCGCACCGTCGGAATTTACTCAAGCAGCGGCCAGAAATATGAGCCTGTCGACGCGGATAACTTCCTCTATTACAAGGAAGTTAAGGACGGACAGATTCTGGAGGAAGGCATCACCGAAGCCGGTTCGATGGGATCGTTCATCGCCGCCGGAAACGCCTACGCCACTTATGGCGTTAATACAATTCCCTTCTTTATCTATTACTCGATGTTTGGGTTCCAACGCATTGGTGATTTCATCTGGGCCGCGGCCGATATGCGCGTACGGGGCTTCCTACTGGGTGGGACCGCTGGCCGAACTACTCTTTCCGGCGAAGGCTTGCAGCACCAGGACGGCAACAGCCACGTTCTCGCTCTCACCGTTCCGAATTTGCTCGCCTACGATCCAGCCTACGCCTACGAAATCGCAGTGATCATTGAAGATGGCATTCGCCGCATGTACAAGGAAGGCGAAAGTATCTTCTATTACATTACCGTCATGAACGAAAACTACGCCATGCCGCCGATGCCTGAGGGCGTTCGCGACGGCATTCTGAAGGGGATGTATCGTTTCCGCGCCGCAGCGAATCCGAAGGCGAAGCTTCGCGCGCAACTCTTCGGCAGCGGCGCCATTCTCAACGAAGCCTTAAAGGCGCAGCAAATCCTCTCCGAAAAATACGGCGTCGAGGCCGACGTATGGAGCGTAACCAGCTATAAGGCGCTTTATATGGATGGTAACGAAACCGACCGCTGGAATCGCCTCCACCCTGCCGAAAAGCCGCGCGTTCCTTACGTCACCGAAACCCTCAAGGATGCTCCCGGCGTTCTCGTCGCCGCCTCTGACTATCTGAAGACACTGCCCAACATGGTGAGCAAATGGATGCCGCGTCGACTTGCCTCGCTCGGCACCGATGGTTTCGGCCGCAGCGAAGGTCGCACCTCCTTGCGTAATTTCTTTGAAGTCGATTCCCGATTTATTACGCTCGCGACGCTGCACGAACTTTACAGCGATGGCAAAATTCAAAAATCCGTTCTCGATAAAGCCGTTGCGGACCTAGGCATCGATACGGAAAAATCGAACCCTGTCGCATCGTGAACTTGCCTATTAGCAGCTGAAGCGTCTTTTACACGATTGATCGAAGCGGCAGATTCGCCGCGAGGTTAATTTATTGCGCTGAGGCCATAGGAATCGTTCCGCCCAGCGGAACGATCAGCACGTGGTCGCCGCCGCCGTCGTACCGCTTCACCCTGAAGAGAACATCCTGACCCGGCTGAAGCTTCGCCATTTCGCGATGATAGGCGGCTAGATTCCCTACTGGAACGTCGTTAATCGCCTGGATCACGTCGCCAATGTGGAACTCTACATCGTCCGCGAAACTTGCAGGATCGACATTCGTGACCACAACTCCCGGATTGGCCCCGGCTGAAATCTTACCCAATCCGAGCTTCTGCGAAAGATCCGAACTCAGGTCTTGCACGTGCAATCCCAATTGTCCACTGTCGGCGTTCTGATCCTGCGTGTCCGATTCCGCGGGCTCAAACGCTGTCGGCACGATTTTCGAGCGGTCTTCCACGGTCAGCGTCACATCTTTCGGCTGCTTGTTTCGGATCACATGCAGTTGAACCGATTGACCAATGGGTGTGGCTGCGATCGGACTTACCAACTCGTACCCATTGTGCACGGGCTGGCCGTTTACGGAGGTAATCACGTCTTCCGGTTGCAAGCCCGCTTTCTGCGCTGGGCTGCCGGAGTCCGTCGCCTCCACCACAATTCCATACGGAGCGCCAAGCTCCTTCATCGTCACCGGGTTTTGGCTCACGCGATCGTCAAATGTAATGCCGATTGCGCCGCGCGTCACTTTGCCGGTTGTGATGAGCTGGTTATATATACCGATCGCGACATTCGACGGCATCGAGAGGCCCACGCCTTCGAAACCGTGGCTGCCGGTATAGATCGCCGTGTTGATGCCGATCACTTCGCCGGCCATATTCACGAGCGGGCCGCCCGAATTGCCGGGATTAATCGCCGCATCCGTCTGAATGAAGCGCTGGAATTGCCCCTGCCCTTCCGCTTCGGCTGCGCGGTTCTTCGCACTCACGATGCCGGCTGTTACAGTCGACGAAAATCCAAACGGGCTGCCGAACGCCAGCACCCAATCTCCTACCTGAACGCCATCGGAATTACCCAGCGGAGCCACGGGCAAGTCCTGATCGGTATCGATCTTAATCACGGCGAGGTCCGTCTCTTTGTCGCTGCCGATCACACGCGCCGTAAAGCGCCGCGAATCGGCGTCGAGCGACACTTGAATGCGCGTCGCGCCGTCGATCACGTGCTGATTCGTGAGGATGAAACCTTTTTTGTCCACAATCACGCCGGAACCGATGCTGCGCTCCGCATCCGGCGAATCGTCAGGAGAATTCAAGAAGCGGTTCAGCAGATCGTCTTCGTTGTTGCCGAAGCTGTGCGATTTCCCGGCGGATTTTGGCCTTTGCAAGACTTGCGTGGTCGAGATGTTCACTACGGCGGGTTCGACTTTTTTCGTAATTCCGGAGAAGGCGTTCGACAGCGCAACAGGTTCGGGAACCGCGAGCATCGCCGCGCCGCCCGGCCCTTCTGCGCGGCGCGCCAGCGCCCCACCCGGCGCGATCGCGCCGATCAGGATTCCGATAGCAAGCGTCGCACCAACGAGAAGCGACGCGAAGGTTTTCCGCCTGCGCGCCCAGTTCATGAACTCGCGAAGTTCAATTCCCATGGCCCGTCCCCGGCCGGCCGCAGCGTCAGTCGCGCAGCCTTTCCCGGATTATAGCATCGTTGCATCGCCGGAAATCCATTGCGCTCTTCAAGTTGTTGCCAAAAACGACATTCGAGCTTGGCCCCGACTGGCCGCCCTTTCGAAAGCCCAAGGGCGCCGGCTGGAAACCGGCACTTCAAGAGAAACAATCTGATCGTGCTTTCCGGCTTTCGCCTTTCGCTTTCGCCTTTCGCTTTCCCCCGCTGGCAATTGCGATTAGACCGGGTGCCCTCCCTTTGTTTTCAGAGAGTTACGTCCGTTTTTAATTCTTGTGAGTTGCGATTAAAAAGACAGGTGGCAGGTTTTGGGTTGTGGGTTGCAGGTCTCAAAAAAGGCCTTTT
>DATEGW010000073.1:0-8013 GCA_035279845.1 Candidatus Acidiferrales bacterium
CTCGTAAATACCTGTTCAAAAGGCCAGCGTGACGGATTGGGGGAGTACTCATTTGCTTGGGCGTTCTCGGGCGGGTGCGGTGTGGCTTACTGAGGGAATCGCGGGCAGGATTTGACGGCCGTCTTTTTCGTCAGAGGAGCGCACATGAAAAAGCTACTTTTGAGCGGCGCAGTTTTGCTTTTTGGCGTATCGATTTCTTTCGGTTCGGCTGCGGCGCAAGGCCCAGCCGGTGCAGGCGCCTCGGCTGCCGCACAGGGAAGCTCACACAGCGCGGATTCGCTGAATCCTATCAGGCTCTTCAAAAAGGATTCGAAGAATACCATTGAGCCACTGCGCAGCCGAAGCGATTACGAGGCGAAGCTCACACCAAAGATGCAAGGCGAGGGGTTATTGGGCAACTACGGCTCTCTTACGGAGGCCTGCACGCCCTATACGGAGTTGTATGACTGCCTTGCGGGACTTCATGCGAGCCACGACATGGGCGTGGATTTCAATTGCGTGCGCGCAGCTGTAACGGACGTGCACACGACATCGAATGTCTCGAATTGCAAGGTCGCGGACGGAGATAAGCAGCTAAGCCTTGCGAAAACAATTCGGGCACTCAAGCCGGACGCCAATGCAAAGCAAGCGGCAAAAGACGCCGAAGAGCAGGCCCGCGACGATATCAAGGCAGTCCAGGAGTAGGTTTGCTCCGGCGGCGGCCCCGACTTATTTTTTGTCGGCAGGCATCAGTTCGGTCCATGGGACGTTGGGGACAACGTGACCCGTGCCGTCTATGGGCCTGATATTTGCCGTTTGCATCAGCGAGTTCACGCCGACGACTTCAAAAACGCCTTGGTGCTGCGGGCTCTTCACGTGTTGACCGCTTCTTGGCGGGACTGCTTTCGATGGACTTGCCACATTTGCCTCCCAGCTATGCGCCCGTTTGGCTGGGTTCCAACGGGTACAAATGTAATTGCGAGCTTAGCCCGCGAAAAGCAGTCGCGGTATGGCTCGTTGCAACATAACTGTGTTGTTGCCGTATGATGCCTTGCTGATTGGAGACGATTTGCGTTGTCACTGGCCACCTCGGACGAAGAATTCGAGGCCGCAGTATTTAATGGCCGGATGATACGCCGGAGATGTGCCCCCGTCAAATTCGATGCTCCCGAAGATTTTGCGGGAAGGGGTGCGGCGTATTAGGATTAGCGTCGCATGGCGACGACTTTCGAACCGGCCGCGAAGGCCGCAACCGGCGCACGCGGCGAAATGCTATGGGAATTTTGGTATCCGGCGCTGCGTAGCGATCAGCTTGGTCCGCACAAATTGCGCCGAGCGATGCTGCTGGACGTGCCGCTGGTCCTGGGCCGCGACTCTGCCGGGAAGCCGTTCGCGTTACTCGACGTCTGTCCACATCGGGCATATCCCCTTTCATTCGGTCAGTTTGACGGCCGTGCAGTCGAATGCGCGTATCACGGCTGGCAATTTGATGCGCACACGGGCCGGTGCGTACATATCCCTTCGCTGATGCCCGACTCGAAATTGAAATGCGAGCGGATTCAAGTGGGCAGCTTTCCCTGCGCCGAGCGCGACGGGATGATCTGGGTATACATGGCGAACCCCGAAGGGCGCGCGATTTCGGATGCGGGCGCTTTGCAGCCTGCACCGGAGTTGCTCACGTTCAGCGACAAGTACAAGACCGCGCATTTGTGGGCCGATCTGCCGTGCAACGTCGATCAGGCAATCATCGGTCTGATGGACCCGGCGCACGGGCCGTTTGTACATCAGGCTTGGTGGTGGCGGACGCGCCACAGCATTCGCGAAAAATCGAAGCAGTTTGAGCCGATCCCCAACGGTTTTCGGATGAGCCCGCACGCTCCCTCGGCAAACAGCGCGCCGTACAAGATTTTGAAATTCATCACCGGCGAGCCGGCTACGACGACGATCGATTTCGTGCTGCCGAATATGCGCTTTGAGCAAATTCGCGCGGGGAATTATTGGCTTTCGAGCCGCACGACCGTCACGCCGGTCCGCAGCGATTTCTGCCGGCTGGATTTCGTGGCCGCATGGAACATTCTGCCGTGGTTCCCGATTGTGCCATTCATTCTGCACGTGCTCGGGCCGCGATTTATCCGCCAGGACACGGAAGTGATCAAGAAGCAGTCGCTCGGGCTGTCATATTCCGATCGCATGATGCTGGTTGACGACGCCGATCGCCAGGCGCGCTGGTATTTCGACTTGAAAACGGCTTGTGTCGAGTCGCGGCGCACGGGCGAGTCGATGCGGCATCCGATGGACGGCCCTGTGACGCTGCGATGGCGCTCCTGATTCCTTAGTACTGACCTTACGCGGTCCACGCCTTATCTTCGCCTGCCCCAATTTGGACCCCGTGTCCAGTTGTTGAGTGTTGTACACAGGAACATAGTTCCCTCGTCGAATGCGGGGCCTTGCGACCCCTTTCATAAGCAATGAAGTGCCTCGCATTCGCCATCCTGCCCCGAATTTTCTGGGGGAAAGTTCGCCGGAGATCCGCCGCTTGTGTTCGCGAAGCGTCCGGTGGATGGCATTTAGGAGAGCAGGAGGGAACATGAAGCGCATGATTCTGGTGCTGGCGGCATTGGGATTTGCAGTGCCAGCTTTCGCGACGCCGAGTGTGGCTGTAAAGTGCGCGGCGAACGAAGAGCGGGTGTGGGTCTACGATAATCTGACGACGTGGGATGTAAGCGCGAGATTGAAATGCGGCGCGCTCGTGGCAGTGGTCGGTGCCGAAAAGGGATATGTAAGAGTACGCACGGCGGATGGCAATGAAGGTTATGTCCCTGCCGCTGCGGTGCCTTCGTCGGAACTGGCGCACGTGATTGTAGTGGTCAATCCCGCAGCTACCGTAAGCGTCGCCGCTGTGGCGCGGGCAAATCTGCAAACCGAGAGTGCGCAACCGGCCAGCGCGATGCCGGTGTCGCATCCAGCGCCCTCCTATCTGGCCTCAGCGCCTCGTCCCGTAGAAGTAGCGCGAGTGGAGGCCATGCCGGCGCCCGCGCCTGCACCGCCAGCGAGTCCCGCACCACCGGTAAATATGGCGTACCCAGTCACACCTGTGCCTCCAGCGCCTTCTCCGGCGCAAGAGAGCAGGCCGGCGCCGGCAAGTGTTCCCGATCCTGTGCAAGCGCCCGTTCCCGTCCCCAGCGCGCTGCCGATTACACGCACCTCAAGCGATGGTTCGATGCAGAGCTATGTCCGCCCGACACCTGCACCACGCCCGATTGCGCGAGGAGATGTTGCGCGGGAAGATGCGACGCTGGTTGTTGAAGACATGAACACGCCGGTACCTCCGCCCGCATCGGAATCCGCGCCGAAAGTGGTGAAAGCGGCGAACTTCATGACGATCACGCGGAAACGCAGCTCGATCCCTTCGCACACGCCAGAATATAGCGACGATGTTGAGGATATGCCGGATGCGAATGCGGTGCCGACGGAAGATCTTTCGGCTTGCAGCGTCTACTTCTCGGTTTATGGTGTGACGCCGATACAATACAAGTGGATTGCGGACGAGCGCGGCAAGCAATTCCCAGGCGTGTGTCCCGCGCCAGAGCCGTCAATGGTCGATTACGTAGTAATTTTCACGCACGACCTGGATTCCTTTATCACTACGCTTCCGGAAGCGATCCATACCGACAGCAACGGCTTTTCGGATTGGACTCCCGTGACCGCGGCGGACGACACTCAAATTCCGGCATCGGAGCTGGATAGGGCGCGCCGCGAATACGCCTGGGTTTTCCGCGTGCGCCGGGGAACATATGATCCAGCAAAGGTCACGCCGCGGTGGCGGCCGCTCTACACTAAAACGGACCATGAATCGTCGAGAAGCATCCAGGATGCCATGCAGTTCATGGCGTCAAATGCCTCAGTGCGGTAAGTGTATTCAAGTGCGGTCATCGCAGGGAGCTTAAATCGAATGTTGTTTCTGCTCGCGCATCGTCCGGGCCGGTCACGACCACAGTGGCAGGTCCGGACTCGATTTTCTCTGGATCGTAATTTGCCACGATGGTCGCTCCAATATAGCCGCTTGGCGTCTCAGTGCTCAAGATAGGTTTCCCCTGTACCGAACGCGAAGGGATTTCCTTGCCCTGGCGCAAATGCACGTGAAATTTCTTCCAGAAGCTGCCGAGCTGCATTGAGGTGGACGCAGACGCCGGATAGGTGGCCGTGAAGTCAATGACCACACGCACGCGAAATTGCGCGGGCTTGCCGTAGTACTCCTTTACCGCGTCGGGTGCACGGACGTTTAATGAGCGTTGGGTGATGTCCTGCACGATAGCCGCGAACGGCGTTTGGATCTGAATCGAGGCAATCGCAGGGCCGCTCTTTGGCGCGGGCGGATGGTGCGTGTACTTGTCGAAGAATTCGGCGCGCTTATCTGGATTGCCTGTTGCGAGGAAGTACGCTTCGCGTATCTCGCTGGTAGAGAGGGGATTATCGAAAGCAAGAGCGGCTGTCGCAAGCAACGGCAAAGACAGCGTGATTAGGGCGAGAGCAGAGATCGGCCGGGGCCGCTTAGATCGCATAAGGCACCTCTAATTCAGTATTTCACAGGAATCGGGCTAATTGGTGATGCTGTAAAGGAATGGGTAATGCCCGGCGGCAGCCATGAAGAAGATTAATGGGAAGGACATCCAGAAGCCCGTTCGCGAGGCGATAAATGACCAGCGTGCGAGATAAGCGGCGCGCTCAGGCATCGGAGTGCCTCGTTCGCTATTTTCGGCAGTCCAGAAAATGAGGCGCTTTTGCGCGCGCCACACCACACCCCAGGTGTTCAGCAGCATCAACAAGCCAAGGCCACCACCGGCAGCGATTGCCAGATGATTATTCGATACGGGCGCGTTTGAGTTTAGTTCCATCACGGCGACGGCTGCCAGAAATAGGATGCTGCCGATGGCAATTGAGCGAAACCAGGGATTATCAAAGAGACCCTTGCGCGGCATCTGCAGCGGATAAATAAGCGCATAAGCGACAAGCCACACGGCAAACCATTCTCCCAGCCAGCGCCAAGCCAGATTGGGATTACCGTCATTGGCGGCGTCCACGGCGAGCATCATCCAGAAATATCGTAGGCCTGCGATGACGGTCACAAGCGCGGACCAGCGAAACCACCACATGGCGCGAGGCATCAGCACCGGAAACAATTTGCTTCGAACGCCTGGATCGAGGTCCTTCATTGTGGGCGAAGCGATCAGGTTGAAAAAATAGAGAAGGCCGATCCAAATGATCGCGGAGGTGATATGCGTCCAGCGCAGCGCGATCTGCTCCGTGGCGATAGCCCCCTCGGGGAAGCGAGGAATCCCCAATCCTTGTAAAATGAGAATAGCAGCCGTCAATGTTCCTCCGCTCGTTTGTGAGAGGCGCAAGTTACGCTATCGGAGGCGCTTGCGAAAAGTCAACCGCATCGCGCACGATGAGAGAATTGTATTAGGTTGAGGCTGGCGTTTTGCGGTTCGGAGGCCGTGTGGGAATGGATCTTGTAAAAGGCAACATGGGTTGGATCGAAGTGATCGTCGGTCCAATGTTTTCGGGGAAGAGCGAGGAGTTGATCCGAAGGCTGCGCCGCGCGGAAATCGCGCGCAAGAGGGTGCAAATCTTCAAGCCGGTGATCGACGATCGGTACTCGACGAACGGGATCGTGTCGCACTCCGGCCTCGAAATCCAATCCGATACGGTGAAGGACGCCGATGGAATCCTGCGCAAGGTGAACCTGCTTACCGAAGTCGTCGGCATAGACGAAGGTCAATTTCTGGGAACGGATCTAGTGACTGTCTGCCAAAAGCTGGCCGAAGCCGGCAAGCGCGTGATCGTTTCGGGGCTGGACATGGATTATCGGGGACGGCCGTTCGAACCGATGCCGACGCTGCTAACGATGGCAGAGGAAATTACGAAGCTATTGGCGATTTGCATCCGGTGCGGCAACCCGGCGGTCCACACGCAACGCCTCGTGCTTTCGGATGAGCTGATCGTTGTGGGCGCGAAGGGCATGTACGAGGCGCGATGCAGACGGTGCTTCGAACCGGAAGTCGCTTCGCGTCCTCACGACGCGAGCACGGCGGCTGGCGTGGGGAAGTAACAAATCGCACGCTTCGTGGTCGATCTGAAGACGGGCCGTTCACTGCTCCCTTCTCCTCGGTCGGCGGCGCGTCAGCCTATTTGTGATTCGGTTGCCGAATAGGCCGCTCCACTTTGACGCGTTTAGAGGAAAGACTTTACATCATCTTTCGCCGCAGATTGAACCTTTCCACTGAAACCGTAAACTCCGCCTATTGAATAGAATATTAATAGGAGGTGCGAAGATGCGTAAGCTTCGATTCTGGCCTTCAGCTCTTCTAATGTTTGCAATAGCTTCAGGCCCGGTTCTTCTCTCAGGTTGCTATGGACAGGTGAGATACTACGACACAGATTACCGCACGTACCACACTTGGAATCACCACGAAGGCGTCTACTATCAACGCTGGGAGAATGACACGCACAGACGGCATGAGAATTTCCGAAACCGAAACCAACAGGAGCAGGAAGAGTACTGGAGATGGCGTCACGACCATCACTGATTTGGCTCGTTACGGTGGATGGGCTCGCCTTTTCCGAAGGGTGAGCCTTTCCGTTTCCCGCCTGAATCCTTTGCTTGCCTCGATGATCGAATAGCCGCACGGCCTGTTTGTGCGGTATACTGGGGCTTCCCCGCCAGCCTAGCGACGCGAGATGCTCGCCGCGGTGAGCAGACGATAGTCACTCGCGCAGACCGGCCGGCAACAAAGGAGCTTATCCATGAAAGAAGGCATTCATCCGGACTACCATGCCATCACGGTGCACTGCGCCTGCGGCAGCACGTTTGAGACACGCTCGACGTTTAGGGGCAATCTGATTCGGGTCGAAATCTGCTCAAGCTGCCATCCGTTTTTCACCGGCAAGCAGAAACTCATCGACACCGCCGGCCGCGTTGAGCGATTCCAGAAGAAATACGCCGATAAGGCCGCTGCTGTAGCTGCGAAAAAGAAGTAACGCGCGTCATTTTGTAATTCGAAGAGCCCGCCTCGCATGATGCGGGCTCTTTGTCGTCTCGCAGAGCGGCAATTTGAAAATTCTCCCAAGCGCGCCCTCAGTGTAGAATGCCGTACCGATGGCTACGCAACCGTTTCGCGATCCGGCGTCCGGCTCTTTGGTGGAAACAGCCGCTCCGCGCGTCACGCTACGCAACTCCTTCGCGCATCCCTTTGACTCGGCGATCGCAGCGGCCCGGACGTGTTACGCCCCGCGCCTGATTTGGCCCGAAGAAGTCAATGACAAGCAGCGATCGCTGATCGGCGCGGCTACGTACTATGGCGGCCATCACACCGTCTATCAGCACGCTCATTTCGAATTTGGGCTTGAAAACGTCAGCCGCCAGTTCGTCTGGTCATTTCTCCATGCGCATCCCTTTTACAACTCCGAGCAGCAAAGTCAACGATATGTGCGCCTGGATCGTGCGCAGGCGTATGTTCCGCCGGATACGACGCTTCATTTTGGTCCTGACGAGCGCGCCATTTATGAGACCGCCGTCGCGAAAGCCTGGGATTACTACCGCCAACTGACACGGTTGCTCGAGCCGGCCGCGCACGAGATTTTGGGCGATATATGGCATGTCGAACCTGGCTCTCACCCAAAGCGCGTTCAGAAAGTACAGAGACAGTCGGAAAAGCGAGCGATCGAGGTAGCGCGGTATGTTCTTCCTGTCGCGGCGTTTACCACGATGGTGCATACGCTCTCGGGAATTGTGCTGCACCGGCTCTGGCGGATGTGCGAGGCCTGCGATACGCCTGCCGAGTCCCGCCAGATCATAGGCGAGATGGTCGCGCGCGCTCGCGAAGTTGACGCCCAGTTTTTTGATCGATTTGACTCAGCGCCGATGGAGGAACTGCCCGAGTGGCAGCAGCCGAAGCACGACGGAGTCGCGTTCAACCGTGAATTTGACGAGAGGCTCTGCGGCGCCACGTCAAAGCTCATCGATTATTCGCC
>DATEGW010000074.1:0-27690 GCA_035279845.1 Candidatus Acidiferrales bacterium
CAGGTGGCGCGCAAGCTTGGCGTAAAACGCTTTCTTCACATCTCGACGGACGAGGTCTACGGCGATATGGCCGCGGGAGCGTTCGCAGACGAAAGCTCGCCGATCAAGCCTAGCAGCCCGTATTCGGCGTCAAAGGCAGGATCGGATCTTCTGGTTGCGTCTTACGTTCGGACGTATGGTTTCCCGGCGCTCATCACGCGCTCGTCGAACAACTATGGCCCGTTTCAATTCCCTGAGAAATTTCTGCCGCTGCTGATCACGAATGCGCTGGAAGATAAGCCGTTGCCGATTTACGGCGATGGCAAGCAGCAGCGGGATTGGCTACATGTGCGCGACAACTGCCTCGCTCTGCTGGCTGTGCTCGAGCACGGACGGATCGGCGAGGTTTACAATATCGGCGGCTCGGATATTGTGGAGAATTTGGATATGGCGCAGCAGATTTTGCGGCTGATAGGCAAGCCTGAGACGGTGCTTTCGTACGTGACGGATCGCCCGGGCCACGATCGGCGATATGCATTGAGGTGCGACAAAATCCAGCGCGAGCTTGGCTGGAAACCAACGATCGGCCTGGAAGACGGCCTGCGTCGAACGATCGAATGGTACAAGGCGCACTCTGAATGGATTGCAGGAGTTCGCGCCGGCGATTACCGCACCTATTACGAGAAGTACTACGAGAACCGCGACGCATCGCTTCACAAGATCGCGCGCCAGCCGACGTGATCTAATCATTCTATCCGCGTATGAAACCTAAAATTCTGCTCACCGGCCGCAATGGCCAAGTGGGGCACGAACTCGAGAAACTGCTGCCCTCGATTGGTGAGGTGTTCAGCTTCGATCGCGAAAGGTTGGATCTTGCAAAGCCTGTTGACCTCAGGCGGACTATCGGCGAAATCGGCCCACGAATCATCGTAAACGCGGCCGCCTATACAGCTGTGGATCGAGCCGAGTCGGAAGAAGCAGCGGCTCGCGCGATCAATGCTGACGCGCCTGCCGTCATGGCTGAAGAAGCGAAGAAAATCGGTGCACTGCTCGTCCACTATTCCACGGACTACGTTTTCGATGGCACGAAGCATTCGCCTTATGAAGAGGATGATCCGCCGAATCCACTCGGCGTCTATGGAACGACAAAGCTAGAAGGAGAGCAGGCCGTTCAGGACTCGGACGCGCAGCACCTGATTTTCCGTACCGCCTGGGTGTATGCCACGAGAGGGCGCAATTTTCTGCTCACGATTTTACGACTCGCATCCGAACGTGAAGAATTGCAAATTGTTCGCGACCAGATTGGCGCGCCCACATGGTGCCGTGAAATTGCTCGCGCGACGGTGGCGATACTCGCAGACATGGTGGGTAAAAGCTCGATAGCGGATTCTGCACAGCGCATAGGCGGAACCTATCATATGACCGCCGGTGGAACCGGCTCCTGGTATGACTTCACGCGAGCTATTCTGGAGGAAGCCGGGCGCGCGCCGGCAGACGTGCCGTGGCTTACCGCTGCAATGAAAGGACGGCCGCTCGTCGCTAAACGTATTTTGCCCATTACCACCGACCAATATCCAACGCCTGCGCGCCGCCCGGCGTATTCCGTGCTGTCAAATTCGCGCTTGAATCGCACGTTTGGTGTCGAATTGCCGGATTGGCGCCAGCAACTCCATTCAGCGTTTGTGGAGGCGTGAGCGCGCTGTTTGTGGTGCTACACTGCCTCGTGGATCACTTAATGGCAGTACCCGCCGCATGAACCCAGAATTTGCATCGGCTTCACCGGAATGCAGGGACAAGTATCGCTGGTCGCTTCGGACCCTCATTCTCGGGATCCTCGGAATTTGTCTGCTCACACTGTATCCCTTTCAAATCGACGTGCATTCACATCCGGGCATAAACCCGTTTTGCCTCGTAGGCTGGGCGAAAGCTGCCGGACCCCGCGACGCGATTCTCAACGTGCTGCTATTTATGCCATTTGGGTTTGGTCTTGCGGGACTGCTGCGCAGGCGCGGCCTCTCCCGGTTTGCGACTGCCGCGATCTCACTGCTGGCCGGCGTACTACTTTCTTACAGTGTCGAATTCGCGCAGTTTTTTATTCCCGGCCGCGACTCAGGTTGGGAGGACATTTTCACAAATGGCAGCGGTTCGCTCGCAGGATGTCTCTTTTTCTACATCGCCGGAATGCCGCTACTTTGGGTTGTGCAATCGGCGGAAGCGGCCATAGCCAGATTCTCGACCGGAAGGAATGTTGCGATCCTTCTCGCATGTTATTTTGCGGTGTGGTTTGGCGTTTCAGCTCGATTGCAGAAAATGGACGGATTGCAGGATTGGAATGCGGAGACGTTTCTGACGGTGGGCGGATTTGCGAATCCGTGGAGCACGCACGCATGGAAAGGAACAATGTCTGGGCTCGAACTGTGGGATCGCGCGATTCCGGGAGACGCGGCTTCACGAATTACGTCGTCCGCCGGGAACGCGAACGCCAGCCCTGGTTCCGCTGCTTCCTACCGCTTTTCGGGCGCCGCTCCTTTTCAGGATCTGCAGGATCAGTTGCCGGCTCTAAATCTCAAACAGATTCAACGAGCAGCGGTATTTCCAGCCGCCGGCACTTGGGACGGCAACTCCTGGCTCGCAACGACCGTGCCTATATCGAAATTGGTGCAAGCGATTCAGACATCGGGCCAGTTCTCAATCCATTTCCAATTCACGCCAGCGGAAACGGGCGATATGAATGCCAGCCTTGTGACAATCGGCCGGGCCGGAGAAACGCCGAATCTCGAAATTCGTCAGGCATCGGAAGCGCTGGCATTCTGGTTTCGGACGCCGCTCTCGCCTGAACCGTTCGATCTGGAGTGGTCTATTTCCCGCGGGTGCGAACCCAACCGGCCGCGCAACGTGCTCTTCTCATACGATGGCTCGAAGCTTTGGGCATACATGGACGGCCAGTTGCGCTACGAAGGATACAGACTGGGCCCGGCAACAGCGTTAGCGCGTCTGGTGCGTAATATTCGCCCGTCGGAACTTCAAGGCTACCGGTACACGTATTATGGAATTGTCTTTTTCCCGGCGGGGTGCCTTCTGGGATTTGCGTGGAGGAAGTCGCGCGGAATGGTGAATTTACTGCTGCTGAGCCTTCTTGGCATAATTATGCCTTCCGTAATTTTAGAACTTTCGCTGGTGCTGAGCGGCAGTCAGCCGACTTCGGTCGGCAATTTGTGCCTTGCCGTCATTATGTCTGCAATAGGAATGACTTGGATCAACGCGGAGGGCAGCACTCCGAAAGCACTGCCGAAACCGCTTAATGCGACCTGTGACCGGTCAGGAGAGAAATAAGTGGATCAAGCGAACATCGTAATTATTGGCGGCGGCGTAATCGGCTGCGCGATTGCACGGGCTGTTTCGAAGACGCATAGCGACGTTTTTGTGCTCGAAGCGCTTCCGAAGGTCGGCATGGTAACGAGCACGCGCAACAGCGGCGTGATCCATTCGGGCATTTACTATACGCAGGGCTCTCTCAAAGCGAAGCTTTGCGTGCGCGGTAATGTCCTAACATATGAGTTCTGCAAGGCTCACGGCGTTCCATTTCGCAATTGCGGAAAAATCGTCGTTGCTCCGTCGGAAGATCTGCACGGGCTTGAGACGCTGAAGAACAACGGTGAAGCGAACGGCGTCGAGGGGCTGAAGATCATCGATCGCGCCGCTTTTCGAAAGCGGGAACCGCATATCGAAGGCCATGCCGCGCTCGAAGTGCCATCGACGGGAATCCTTTCGAGCGAGGACCTTGTGAAGACCTATGCGCGAATCGCGACGGATCAAGGCGCGCATATTGTGACAAATGCAAAGGTGGAAAGACTTGAGCCGACGACGGCCGGAGTTCGCGTGGAAAGCTCGGCGGGCGAAATCGAAGCGCGTTGCCTGGTCAATAGCGCCGGGCTTTATGCCGATGCAATTGCCGCGATGCTCGGATCCAAGGCGGCGGAACACAAGATTTATCCGGTTCGCGGCGAATACTGCGAATTTGTGCGCGCGCGGCAAGATTGGGTGAGAGGCCTTGTGTACCCGATGCCGCATCCAAAGGGCCTGAGCCTGGGCCTCCATTTGACGAAAACCCTGCATGGCACTGTGTTGCTCGGGCCGACGGCGCGATACGTGGATGACAAAAACAACTACGAGAAGAACCGCGATTCCGTCGAGATGTTTGTCGAAGGAGCAAAAGGGCTCTTGCCTGAAGTGACGAAAGAAGACCTCGTTCTCGCCTATTCCGGAATTCGTCCCAAGCTGACCGCGCCAGGCACCGCCAAGGGTGGACACGATTCCAAGAGCGCTCCGGACTTTATCATCCAGCGCGACCCGGATTTCGACGGCGTGATTCATCTGATCGGAATGGAATCGCCGGGTCTCACCTCAGCTGGGGCTATTGCGGAATACGTAAGCGGAATGGCCAACGAAATTCTTGCCTAGCGGTTTACGATTCTAGAATTCTTCGTCTTCCACCGGCTTCAGCCGTCGAATCTTGATGCTCATTCGAAAGTCCCGGCTGCGGACGTCCGCGAGGAGGGCTTTGCGTGTATCGCGCGGGAGCATCTCCGGGCTTGCGACGCCGGCGAAGCCCTTGGGAAGATGTTTGATGAAAATGGCAGCAAGATGTGCCGTAGCGTACGAAATCGGCGTAGCGACTAACCCGCGCTGTCTCACTTGATAGAGCGTCGGAAAACTCACGTCCCAGCGAATCAGCAGCGGCTGGTCGGCTTTCATTCCTTTGACGAGCACAGCTGCGGCGAATCGCGCGTTTTCCAGGATTCCGGCGCGGATCAGTTTCGCGACCTGCCGCGGTGTCGGCGGCGCAGGAAAACGCTTGCGAACGAGGCCTCGCGAGCGATTGAGACGTCCTTGTTTGTACCAGCGGCGCAATTTCTCAAAATCGTTTCCTCCAATTTTGGCGTCGACGTTTTCAACTTCGATTGAATAGGGCACCATGCAGACTTCGTCTTGCGCGGCCAGATAAACAGGGGCAGTTCCGATCGGCCTTGGGAAAGCGAATTTCTCTCGCTCGGTAAACCGCTTGCCTAGGACGAAGCGGCCATCGCGATAGAGGCGCGGGCGGGAGATTGCGGCATCGTAAGCCACGTCCGGAGACCACGTGGAGATTGGGTCGTGGCTTTCCGTGCTCTCGTATAGCCGAAACTGCACCGACTCGACAGAATCGAGCATTTCCGACGCGCGCTTCGCGAGCAAATTTGTGAGGCCGGGTGCTGCGCCGGCGCAAATGAGCGCAGCCCGATTTTTCCCTTCGAATTGTTTTGCGAAACGGAACTGCTCGGGCCTGAACGGATTCCGTGTAAGGTGTGCATTCAAATCGAGGTAATGCGCGCGCAGACGAAGCGCGGCGCGCATGACGATTTCGTTGAAAACTGCCGGAGACGCATTCACTAGCAGGTGCGCCCCGCGTCCGGCGCGTACGATCGACCAAATGTTGCGCGCGTTTGCAAGCACCAGCGGAATCTCGCTCTTTTTACCGAGAAACCTCTTTGCCCGGTCGAGATCGCGGTCGCCGCACCAGACGGTATGTCCCTGGCGGACCAGCAAATGCGCGAGAAGGGAGCCCGCTCCGCCTGCCCCGAGGACGAAGATTCGCATGGATAACCGACTGTACCATAAACACTTTAGCTGAAAGGACCAGCCTTGTTTTTCACAGCCCTTTTGTTGACAACCGATAAACCGGGCAGGTATTATCCTTGCGATACGGCGTCGAGCGCGGGCGCCCTATTTCCCCTCTTGGTCCATCCCCCACGTTGGAGGGAATCAAACGAGGCACACGTCTCGCCACGCGGGGCATGAATCTGCAGGGAGGCCGCACACATGTCAACCGAGAATCCGCACGAAACGCAATTTACATACGAACCATCAGCCAGTTCCGTAACACCGCAAGAGCCGATTACGCCAGCTGGATCAGCTGCAGCTGATTTTCAGGCGGCCGGCGTAGCCACGGCTGTGGCGCGCGAGCCGCAGTCGGCTCCGCAAGCGCTTGCCGTCGCAGTTGAGGACGTGCCCGAGGCGGTTGCGTCGAGCGCGCCTCCGGAGGGCGAGCCCGCGACGCCTGTTGCTGAAACGGGGACCACGGAAACGGTCGAAGCCACGGAAACGGCTGAAACGATGGACCAGCTTATGGATCAGTTTGCGACGCAGGAGCCTGTGGCGTCGCAAGGTGAGGTCTTCGAGGGGCATGTGCTGGCGGTTACCGAAGCCGGTGTGGTGGTTGATGTCGGCGGCAAGTTCGAAGGGCTCGTTCCTGCGCAGGAGTTTCTCGATTCCGGCAGCCCGATTGAATTCGGTCCTGGGCAAACGATTGAAGTCGAGCGGCTGCATGAGCAGAAGGATGGTTATGTTCTTCTCTCGCACCTGCGCGCGCATCGACGGCGAGTTTGGGAGCGCATCGAAAAGGCCTATCGAGATCACACTACGATCAGCGGCAAGATCGTCGAGCGGATTAAGGGCGGTTTGGTGGTAAATATTGGCGTTCGCGCGTTTTTGCCTGCTTCGCAGATTGAACTGCGCCCGGTGCACGATCTGGAGGTATGGAAGGATCGCGATATCGATGTGCGCGTCCTGAAGCTGAACCGCAAGCGCGGCAATGTCGTCGTCAGCAGGCGCGCGATTCTTGAGGAGGACGCGAAGTCCAAGCGCGATGCGCTTGCCGACTCGCTTACCGAGGGTACCGTAGTCACTGGACGCGTGAAAAACGTGACCGATTACGGCGTTTTCGTCGATTTAGGCGGCATGGATGGCCTGCTCCACGTGAGCGACCTTGTTTGGGGCCGCGTGCCCAATCCTTCTTCATTGGTAAAGCCGGGCGACGAGATTCAGGTGCAGGTCCTGAAGTTCGACAAAGAAAAGCAGAGAATTTCACTCGGTCGCAAGCAACTTCTGCCCGATCCGTGGGCGACGGTGGCAGAACGTTTCCCCGTTGGCTCGCGCCTGCAGGGAACGATCGTGGGCGTCACCGATTACGGCGCCTTCGTCCAGATCGAGCCCGGCGTCGAAGGGCTGGTTCACATCAGCGAAATGAGCTGGTCCAAGCGTACGAAACATCCCTCCAAAGTGGTAAAGGTCGGCGATCTGGTCGACGTGGTGGTGCTCGAGCTGAAGATGGATCAGCGGCGCATTTCCCTGGGGCTGAAGCAAACCCTTCCCGATCCGTGGGAAGCGGCTGCGCAGAAATATCCGGTCGGCACGGTAGTGACTGGCCGCATTCGCAATCTGGCCGATTTTGGAGCGTTCGTTGAGGTTGAAGACGGTATGGAGGGCTTGATCCATATCAGCGACATGAGCTGGACCGAGCGCATCAAGCATCCCAGCGAAAAGTTCAAGAAGGGCGAGACGGTCGAAGCGCGCGTATTGAAAGTCGACTCAGAGAACCGGCGTTTGTCGCTTGGCGTAAAACAAGTGAACGACATTTGGGCGAACTGGTTTGCTGCCAACAAGATTGGCGAGGTCGTGAAGGGCAAGGTGGTTCGCACCACGGATTTTGGCGCGTTCGTCGAGCTGGCGGAGGGCATTGAGGGGCTTTGCCATGTTTCCGAAATCGAAGAGCGCCGTCCGAAGGGCGAACGGGATCGGGAAAAGCTATCGCGCGCCGATCGCGTGACCGCCGTGCTCAACCAGGGGCAGTCTTATGACTTCAAAGTGCTTCGCCTTGAGCCCGACCAGCGCAAGATCAGCCTGAGCTACCGCGCCGCCCAGAAGCAGGCCGAAAAACAGGAGATTGAGTCGTTCCGTTCGTCGAAATCTTCGCCGAACGCGACCATTGGTGACGCAATCCTGGCCAAGCGCCAGGCGTCGAGCTAGAAGCAGCCAGCCCGACGGGTTTCTGGTAGGTCGCTATCTATCAGGAAAATCTTTACGTTGCAGCCATTTGATGGTATCCAAAGATTGTGCGCTACCCCGCCTGGCGCGCAGACACGCACTCCATAGGAGGCTCGCATCTCATGGCAGAAGCCGCGGCTGGATCAGACAACCACACGATGACAAAGGCGGATCTCGTCGAAGAGGTCACACGGGTTACCGAGTTGCCGCGCAAGGAGTCTGAGGCGGTCGTCGAGACAATTTTTGACAGCATTATCGGTGCATTGCAGACCGACGACAAAATCGAGATTCGCGGTTTCGGCAGTTTCCGCACGCGCCAGCGCCGCGGACGCACCGGTCGGAACCCCAAAACGGGTGCGAAGGTCGAGGTTCCAGCGAAGAAAATCCCCTTCTTTAAGCCGAGCAAAGAACTGAAGGACTACGTCAATAATCCCAAATCCGCCGCCGCAGGCGCGGCAGGCAGCGGTACCACTCAGGGCTGACCGGATGGATTACATTTGGTCGCCGTGGCGCTACCGGTATGTGGCGGAAGCGTCCAAGGACGACGGATGTGTCTTTTGCCGTTCGCTTGAGGCGAACGACGACAGGCAAACATTGATTGTTCGTCGCGCAGAGAAAAACTTCATCATCCTGAATAGGTATCCTTACACCAGCGGCCACGTGATGATCGTGCCCTACAGTCACTCAGCGGAGCTTACGGCGGTGCCGCCGGATGTGTTGTCTGAAATGATGCTTTTGGCGCAGCGCGTACAGAAAGCACAGGAGCAGCTATACCGCCCGGAAGGCTACAACATTGGCATGAATCTGGGTCGCGCGGCGGGTGCCGGTATCACAGGCCATTTGCATCTGCACGTTCTTCCGCGCTGGTCTGGCGATTCCAGTTTCATGACGGTGATCGGCGAAACCCGTACCGAACCGGAAGAACTCAGCACCACGTACGAACGCCTCCGCAAAGCGCTCTCCTAGATTGCTCATCGTCCTGATACTCGCTCTCGGCGCGTTCTTTTGCTATGCTTGGCATCTGTCTAGTTAGCTGACAAGACAGCTGTGAGGCAGCATGCTGGCCACCTCTCGGCCATCGAGGCGCGCGACGCCTCCACTTTCTCTGGCGAACGACGCGGCCGAAGATCGGCGACGCCGCATTTTGTCCTGGATACAGCGGCATCGTTCGCCTGTGCGCGGCAGTGAGTTGGCGGAGCAATTTGACGTCAGCCGTCAGTGCATCGTTCAAGATATCGCCATCCTTCGCGCCGCGGGATCGGAAATTCTCGCCACGCCGCGCGGCTATCGCCTGCCGGACGCCACTAAGCTTGGCCATCGCGAAATTCTTGCTTGCGATCATTCTCCCGAACGCACGGAGGAAGAGCTGAATATTCTTGTGGATCACGGCGTGAAAGTGATCGATGTAATCGTCGAACATCCGCTTTATGGCGAGCTTCGCGGCTCGCTAATGATTGAATCGCGCGCGGACGTTCAGGATTTTCTACAGCAGGTCCGCGCGAAGAAGGCTTCGCTTCTATCGTCTCTCACTGGCGGAGTGCATCTGCACACAGTGGAGGCGCATCGCGCCGAAATGGTTACACGCGCCAAGGCCCAGTTGCGCGCGCGAGGGTTCTTGCTGAAATGACCGCCGCATCCCTTATTGCCGCGCCCCTAACGCGGGTGCAACGCATCGAAGAAGCGCTTTTCCGCGGCGGTTCGCTCACCTTGGGCAACGCGGAATACCGCAACGCCGTCCGCCCTCTGTTGGATAGTCTTCTCGAGTCGGATACTGCGCCGCGCGATATCACCGTTGCTGCGTTGCATCTTCCGCGGAGGCAGGCAAAAGCAGTCATCGTGGCGCATGAACCGGGAATCGCCGCCGGTCTTGAAGAGTTGGCCTTTTTACTTCGTGCGACGCAGCTTGAGGTCTTTCTTCTCGTTAAAGACGGCAGTCC
The DNA here is from genome assembly GCA_035279845.1 of Candidatus Acidiferrales bacterium. Lineage (GTDB taxonomy): Bacteria > Acidobacteriota > Terriglobia > Acidiferrales > UBA7541 > Palsa-295. The sequence continues at coordinate 9,780 of DATEGW010000074.1, forward strand.
ATTTAATGCCGGTGAAATCCTCGCGCGCATGGAAGGCGGTGAGTCCACGCTCCTCTCTTCGGAACGCGTGGGTCTGAATTTACTCCAACGAATGTGCGGCATCGCCACCGCGTCTCATCGTCTTCAAGACAGAGTCGGCCGTCGCAATCCGGACTCGCGGCTTGTCGGCACGCGTAAGACTCCTTGCGGCCTGCTCGATAAGCGCGCCGTTCACCTCGGCGGCGCTGGAACTCACCGGCTTGGACTGGGCGACGCCATCCTTGTTAAGAACAATCATCTCGCTGTGCTCGCGCCTAGCGAAGATCGCGCCGTGCCTATAGCTATCGAACGTGCATGGGAATTTCGCCGCGAATCCGCTTTTATCGAAGTCGAGGTGCGTAGCGCCCCGGCCGCGATTGCGGCAGCCACAAAATTCCGTATCCTGCGCGAGCAGGACGACAAGACGTATCCGTGTTTGTTGCTGCTGGACAATATGGCACCTCAAGAGATTGCGCGGATTATTGAGACCTTGCGCGCGAAGAGCCTCTATGACGACGTGCTGATCGAAGCCAGTGGCCGGGTTACGGAAATCAACATCGAGGAATATGCGGCGGCTGGTGCGGACGCCATATCGGTTGGCGCTTTAACGCATTCCGTGCGGGCGCTCGACATTGCGCAAAGAATTTCATAAATCTCTTTTCCTAACGAAAGGAACTTAAATGACCACTGCGGCTGCACCACAGAAATCGTTCGACGAACGGTACGAGCTTCCGGTGATTCAAAATATTCTCGACTCGCCCGAAGAAATCCTACGCAAGCAGAAGCGCATTCGTGAGCTTTGCGTCGAGCGGAAAGCAATCATCCTGGCGCATCTTTATCAGCGTGCAGAAATCCAGGAGGTGGCAGACGCTGTCGCGGATTCGTTGCGTCTCTCCCAGACTGCCGCAAAAACGGACGCCGCAGTGATCGTTTTCTGCGGTGTTCACTTCATGGCGGAGACAGCCTCGATTCTCTGTCCGGATAAGACCGTGCTTTTGCCCGATCTGCGCGCCGGTTGCTCGCTAGCCGCTTCGCTTACCGTTGACGAACTCCGTGAGTGGAAATCGAAATATCCCGATGCGGTCGTCGTGTCTTACATCAATACGTCTGCTGCCGTGAAGGCCGAAAGTGACTATTGCTGCACGTCGGCGAATGCCGCGAAAGTGGTCGCTTCGATTCCTGCTGATCGTCCAGTCCTATTCGTTCCGGACAAATACTTGGCTACCGTCGTCGCCCGGCAAACTCAGCGCACTAATGTGATCGCATATCCCGGTTACTGCCATGTTCACAAGACGATCAAGCCCGAGCAGGTGAACCAAATAATGGAAGACCATCCGGATATCGAGTTGCTGCTTCATCCCGAATGCGGATGCGTCAGCTCCTGCATGGCCAAGGTTTTTGACGGCACTCTGCCGCAGGAAAAGACGTTTTTCCTTTCCACCGAAGGCATGATTAAGCACATTCGCCAATCCCCCGCTCCCGAATTCGCAGTTGGGACCGAGCTGGGCATCATGCACCGTCTCAATAAGGACTTTTCGGATAAGAAGTTCTATCCCGTGAACCCGGAAGCGTTATGCGCCTTCATGAAGACGATCACGCTAGACAATGTGATCCAGTCGCTCGAGACAATGTCGCCGGAAGTCCGCGTACCTGCCGAAATAGCTGAAAAAGCGCGCGGCGCCATCGATCGCATGTTGCAGTTCGCGTGAGGATCCCGATGCCATCAAAACTAAAAATCGGAATCTTGGGTGTGGGCTCCATTGGCCAGACGGTAGCAAATGCGATTGACCGCGGCCGCATCAACGTTGAACTTGTAGCCATCTGCGATCAAGACCCGAGCCGAGCAGAGGGTTTCGCAGCGGTTCTCTCCTGCCGCCCCAAAATCGTGTCTATGGAGGAGCTGATCGACCGTACGGATCTGGTGGTCGAGGCAGCTGGTCAGGCAGCTCTCTGCGAACTTGTTCCCAAGGCCCTCGCTCGGGGCCGTGATTTGCTCGTTCTGAGCGTGGGCGCTCTCCTCGGCCACAACGAATGGTTTCGCGAAGCCGAGGAGAAGGGCTGTCGCATTTACATTCCTTCCGGCGCTATCGCGGGTCTGGACGGAATCAAATCCGCTTCCATCGGTCGCATCGATTGCGCGGTGCTTACAAGCCGCAAGCCCGCAGCGGCGCTAAAAGGCACGAAATACGTTACGGAACGCGGCATTGCGGTCGAGGAAATGAAACAAGAGACCGTAATCTTTGATGGCACGGCCGAAGAAGCCGCCCGCGCGTTTCCGACCACGTCAAACGTTGCCGCTTCGCTTCGTCTTTCCGTTGACGCGAAGATTCCTGTCAGAGTCCGTGTAATGGCTGTTCCCGGCGGCACGCAGAACGTTCATGAGATTCGCGTGAAAGGCGAATTTGGCGAGCTTTCAATAGATGTGAAGAACGTTCCCTCGCGTGCCAATCCGCGCACATCACAACTTGCGGCCTTTTCGGCGCTGGCCACGCTCGCGAATCTCACGCGTACTCTGCGCGTGGGCAACTGAAGTACTGGGGGAGTATATAGTGCCCAAAAGGATCAGTGTTGGGGATTTGTCGCATGAACGGTTGATTGGTCGGTATTGGCGTCTCGAATTATGAATGCGAGTTGCTTCGCCAACAACGAGCTAACAAGGGTCTCCATCGCGCTCACGTCGATTTTTTTGTCCTTGTCATAGGCAAAATCGGCGAGTTCCAAGGCTTCGTAGTACGGCTTCTTATCGCGCGATATCTGTTCTGGAATGGTGTTCGTCCCAGGCACCCGGTATCCAAGCCGGACACATAACACTACAAATGAAACTGCGCGCGTTGTCCTGCCGTTTCCGTCGGTGAAAGGATGAATCCAATTCAACCGCCACAGCAAGTAAGAGCACAAGTGTATGGCCGACCGATCCCAATGACTGTTTACGAACTCGCACATTTCCTCTACTAGCTCCGGAACGAGGTGAGCACCTGGAGGAGTATGTTTACTGCCCTTGATCTCCACGCCCCCCGGTCGGTAGGTGCCTGCAAATGCGTTAAGTCCATCGAGCGCGAGGCGATTGAGGCTCATAATGGCGGAGGGTCGTAGTTTGAATGGGCGGTCTGGTTGTAACCAATATTCAATCTGCTCTATTGCAAGGTCGAATTGCCGCACGCCGTTACGCGCTTCTTGGCGTGCCTGTTGGGCGGGATCAGAGATTAGGTTGGCTTCTAACGCTTCGCTGTGCCTATCCTCGGACGGCATCGTGAGCTATTTCTGATTTAGAGCTTCGGCTTCCTGGTTTACGGTCTCCCGCGTGATACGCGCATTCTCTATGTTTGTATTTCCAAATGCAAAGCTGCGTCTTTGCTCTTCCTTTTGTTCAGGAGTCATTTCCAGGCTTTTCGCAGCATCCAAAAGTTGTTGCAATTCCTTCATTTCAGACACCCCTCCCAAAAGATCCTCTGCGGAGGTAGGGACTGCGATCCATCTCTCTTACCTTGCACTAGGCACAGATTCCCGGTCAGAGTAGCCGCGGGAGGGCTTATCACCTGCCATCGTACCAAAGTCAGGCTGACGAGGGTAGGCGCATTTCCGATGACCTCCGCTCTCATGCGATACTTAGTTTGACCCCAAGACGGTTCTGGAGCTACGCTATGGCACATTCCGAAGGTTTCCTGAAGCTCGTGAAAGACGCCAAGAAGCACATCAAGGAAGAAGATTTTCGCGAGACGAAGAAGCGAATGGACTCTGGCGAGAAATTTATCCTTGTCGACGTCCGGGAAGATACGGAATGGGCGCGCGGCCACATTCCAGGCGCAATTCACCTCGGCAAGGGCATCATCGAACGCGATGCCGAAAACGCAATTCCCAACAAGGATGCCACCATCGTGCTGTATTGCGGCGGTGGTTTCCGGTCAGCGCTAGCCGCGGATAATCTTCAAAAGATGGGATACCGCGACGTGATCTCAATGGAAGGCGGTTGGCGCGGCTGGACCGAATCCGGCTTCCCCGTCATTCGTGATTAGCCACAACGTTCAAAAGGAAAAAATCCCCTGAAGAGAATCTGCGGCTCCCCGCAATTCGGATAGTGATCGCATCTCTGCACACCGCAGCAGAATTCCCCTGTTTGTCGATCAAATTTCTCAATAGTGTCAACAGATTGTCAAAAGAGGTGCCACGCTCTTGCGCGGCACCTTCCGTTGCAACAGCATCCTTCCCACCCGGCAGAGCCGCAGACACACCTCATAGGAGAATACCGATGAAGCTCCTCACGAGAATGGCCGTTTCACTCACTACAGTTGCTCTCGTCGCAATGGCGATACCGACCGTAGCGCACGCTCAGCATTACAATCAGACGAATCTCGTTGCCGACGCACCCACAACCGCTACCGCTGCCCATTACGATGCAAATCTCAAAAACGCATGGGGCCTCGCGCGCAACCCTAGTTCGCCATGGTGGGTCAGCGACAATGGTGCCGGCGTTTCGACGCTCTATAGCGGCGACGGAACGGCGTCTGCGTTGGTCGTTAAAATTCCCGGTCCTATGGGCAGTACGCCGGACTTCACCGCTACGCCGACTGGCATAGTATTTAATGGAACCAGCAGCTTCGGCGGCTCTCATTTCATTTTCGTCACCGAAGATGGAACCATCTCCGCTTGGACTGGCGGAACGGCTGCGGTTCTCAAGGTGGACAATTCGAAGATTCCCAACCCTGCTAGCGGTGCGGTGTATAAGGGAGCCACCATTGCCGAACACAACGGCAATCTATATCTGTATGTAACGAACTTCCGTTCTGGTCGTGTCGAGATTTACGACTCAAATTTTCAGCCCGTCAAGTTTACGCACAAAGATAACGACTTCGGCGAAAGTGCTTTCGCCGGTTTTCTTGACAACTACTTAGCGCAGCCGTTCGAAGATTTTCGGATTCCGCGGGGCTTCGCTCCATTCAACATTCAGAATATCGGCGGAAGCCTATTCGTCACGTATGCCAGGCAGGACTCCGCAAAGCACGATGATGTGGCGGGAGACGGCTCGGGTTACGTCGATGTCTTTAGCCCTGGCGGCCGTCTGGAAATGCGTCTCGAGCATGGTCCGTGGCTCAATTCGCCCTGGGGAGCAGTGTGGGCGCCGCGCGACTTTGGCACGTTCAGCAATCGTGTCCTGATTGGCAATTTTGGTAGCGGTAAGATTGCTGTTTTCGATGGATTCGACGGGCATTTTGTCGGCTTCATGCAGGACGCAAACAGCAATCCGATCGTGATCGACGGCCTCTGGGCTCTCATGTTTGGGAATAGCGCGGTCGGTTGCCCGAGCACGCCGCCTGCAGGGTCCGGCCTCCCGAAGTGCGGCTCGGCGGGCCCGTACAATGCGCTTTTCTTCAGTGCGGGGCCAAATGAGGAAGCTGATGGGCTGTTCGGCACATTGACGCCGGCAACTGCGGAATTGAGCGGCGATAATCAGTAGCGGCGCCGATCCACTGTGGAGGAGTGCGGGCGGCCTTTCAGGCAAAGGAAGACCGCCTGCATCTTCCATTTACCTCATCGGCTCCTACGGTTTTTCAGCGCAATACATGCGGATTCGAGGTGATGGCCTCAGCGGACCAGTTGCGGTAGGGTTTCGCATGCGCTTCATCGTGCGAGAACCCAAGCGAGCAGGCAAACCGAAGAAGGCACGTTAGAATCTACCTGCGCAATATCAGCGCAGCATTCAGGCAAGTACATACATGGTTTTACTCACTATGCTGCTGCTTATCCCCAATAGCGATTTCCTCTAAAAGTTTTTACTCTCAGTTACGGTCCAGCCGCAGAGGGGAAAATGCGAATCTACGAACGTTTAGCCGGAATTGCCGTGGTCGCCAATATGCTGCTCGCTGCTCCCGGTTTTGTGTTGGCTCAAAACTCGCCCAAGCAGGATACGCAAAATGCCGGTCACGAGACGAAGCAAGCTGCAAAGGACACCGGCAAAGCGGCACAAGGCGCAGCGAAGAAGACTGGCCACGCCGTTAAAAAGGGAACCAACAAAGCAGCTTCAAAGACGGAACAGGGCGCGCGCAAGGTCAAGCACAAGACCGAAAGTGATTCAAATCATTAGCTCGGAGGATGAAGGTCGCGGCGTGGATAGCAGGTATGACCCCATGATCCTCATTACCGGTGCTTCCGGTCACATCGGCAGGCGAGTCTCTGAATTGCTGGCGCAGCAAAATGCGAGGCTGCGTCTCATGTCGCGCACACCAGAAAAAACATGCAGACTCGCGGACGTGGAAGCCATACCCGGCGATTTTCAGGATGACGCGAGCTTGGCCCGCGCTTTCACGGGCATTGAGAAGGCACTCGTAATTTCCGGCAAAGCTGAGCCTGGCGAGCGCGCCCGGCTCCACAACAACGCCTTCCGTGCGGCGGCAAAGGCCGGTGTGAAGCAGATTGTTTATCTGTCGCTAAAAGGCGCGTCGCCGGATTCCATTTATCCCTACTGTCGCGACCACTACGAAAGCGAAGAGTTCCTCGCTGCGAGCGGTGTTCCATACACCTCCGTCCGGGGTGCCTTCTACATGGACATGCTATTTGGGAAGTTTGACTCTCACGGCGTCATGCGAGGCCCGGCCGGAAATGGACGCGGCGCTTTTATCGCCCGGGAAGACACAGCGCGTGCCGCCGCAGCCGCTGTGCTTGATCGCCCTGCTGGGATCATTGAAGTCACGGGCCGGGAACTACTTACTCTGGACGACGTGTCTTGCAGACTCTCTGCTATCACCGGTCGCAGCTTGCGATACGAAAATGAATCTGCCGATGAGATGGCAAAGCGGCTTAACCGCACGTCGATGCCAAAATGGACTCAAGCGGTGGAAGTCAGTTGGTTCCAAGCGATCGCCGCGGGCGAGCAAGCCTCTGTAACGCATGGCTACCAGCGGCTTACGGCCATCGAGCCGCTCAATATCGAGCAATATTGCTCGGCATTTCCGAATGTAACCAACGAATTGCGAGCCGCAGCCTGATGCCGGAAAAGCCTTACACGTCATGCCGGATTGCCTCATCACATACGTTGTCCAGAATAGAGAGGTGAAGTTCGGAGGCGAGTGATGATCCGTAAAGTTTCGGGCGGGTATAAAGTTCTCTCGAGCAAAGGAAAAAATCTTGGTGGTCCATACAAAACGCGCGCGGCGGCTGAAAAAAGGCTCCGGCAGGTCGAGTTCTTCAAACGCAACAAGGGCTAATTGGTCGTACCCCAGAGACATCCCCGGCGGAAAAACGGCCCGCGATTTAAAAGTCGAAGTGCGTGTTTAGCGGAAGACCGGCAAGGTTCAAGCGGCATTTTTTCTGCCCTTCGTCTTCTAAGCCCGCCAACTCCGTATCGCAATGGTGTGGCTCGGCTCAAATAAGGAATAGCTTCGCGCTTTTCCGGAGCAAGGCCTTCCCTTCCCCTCCGTGGCGAGCGTCGCTGAGCCGCTTATGGACTCCGCCCAACGGCATGTTGGTCGACAGCGCCGAACAAAATGTCGGATCGAGTTCTTCCCTCGAGAAACGCTGGCCCTTAGGGTTATTAGAAAAGGAAGCCGGCTTCGACCGGCGTGACACCGAAACGTCAAGGAAATGGCTGGGGCGGTTGGACTCGAACCAACACCGTCCTCATTAACAGTGAGGTGCCCTACCGATTGGACCACGCCCCATCCGGAAGACCTTAATAATTTACACGATTCGCGCTCGAACGGGAATGCCTGCAGAGCATATTTCTTGAGGGTGCCGGAGCTTCATGCGCGGCCGAACTACAATCATCGTGAGCGAAACGGGGACCAAAACAAGAGGTCGGGCAAAAAAAGGCCGGAGGAAGAAAGCCGGCCCAGCCCTCAATCCCCGAAGGGATCCTCGGCTTCCTTCCTCCTGACGCAGTAATACATCGCAAGCCAAGCGCCATTCTTAACTAATTGAAAACAGGGGGCATCGCAAGCGGCAAAGCGCGTAAAAAAGTCTCCGCTGCCAGTAAATTTTTCGAAGCCTGCGGCCTTCAAGTTTCACGTGAAATGTCGGCGCGCAGACAATATGCCCCGATCTCCGACAGTGATAGGAATCAGGGGTCCCCGGCCAGGGGTTTCCCGCTAGCCAACTCTGATTGCGCTTCGGCCAACGCCTCTTTCGCCGACCCGACGTAATGATAGTGCGAGGATTCGATACTTTGGTGCTCTTCGAAGCCAAATAAAAACTTGCGACCTGAGAAATTGAACTGATAGCGCGTCGGCAGCCAAATACCGGGCGCCACTTCCGCCTGCTCCATCGAAAAGACGCCGCCCTTGTAGAGCTTTCCGAGAATCCCGCCACCAACCCAAACGTCGCTCGTTATCTCTGCTCGCGCCCGCACCAACTGGACAGCATCATGATCGACCCATATTTTTGCCTTGGCGTGGGGCAGTGCGTCCTCAAAAACCGAACGCGGATGGAAGTTAGGATCGGGCGTCAATTCGATCACGTCGCAATCGTGCCCATTCACTGTCTCGCGACCCACCCACTTCCGCCTGAAAGCGACCAGCATCGCATCCACCAGTTGCGATCGGGTTTGCTTCTTTTTCAGGTATTTCGCCGTGGCCGATTTCATCCGTTCATCGCTGGGATTGACCATGAATTGCAGCACGCCCAGCCAGTTCTGTATCTCCGCCTGATATTCCTGCGGCGTCACGGCGCGTCCATTTTGTTCAAGCAGCAATTTCGTTGCGCCCGCGCCGTTGGGCACAAAGCGAATCTTCTTCTCATCCACCGTTCGCGGGTTGGCGCCTCCGGTTTTATCTATCTGGTGCTCAATTCGCTCATATTGGTCGAACGCGACGTCGTCCCTGTGCTGATTGGCAATGAGCGTCTGGCCGCGCGCCTGCAGTTCTGCTTCTGTCGGTGGGCGCACCGAATCACTCGTTGACGGCTCCGTTTGTGCAAGGCTCGGCGGCCCTGGTGCGACGGCAATGGCAGTCGCGAGGGCAGCAGACAAAGCGGCAATGGCGGTCTTTTTGGACATACGGGGTGTCCGTCTTCGGATAAGTAGGGGGCAAATTTTGGTTGCAAGAACTATTGTACTCGCGTTCCCCGGCCTTGGACCGAACGAGAAGCCTCTGTGTTCGACGACGGTGCCGAAAATACCTGCGGCGCTTTCGGCATTTGGAACGTCGTTTTGGGATTCAACTGCGCTTTGCCGTCTGCATCGAATTCATAAGGAAAGCCGGCGGGATCCACCGGAATGCCGGGGAGTAATCCTACAACGCGCAATTCCTCCTCGGAAACCGGATAGTGACCCGTCCGTTTCTTGTACTCACTAGCGAGACTACCGAGTTGAACCATATCCTCTTGCGCCTTTAGTCCTTGCAACTGCGCTCCGGCTTCTTTCCTGATAGTGGGATCTTTGGTCGAGGTGTAGATCTGCGCCCAAATGATTTGGGACGTCCCAATCGAACCCCCCGTTTGGGCAACGCGAGCGGCCATTACCTTGATCCAGGGAGGAGAATTCGGAATTCGGCTTGCCTGAAAATAGGCGGCCGCGGCATTGGGATAATCCTTCAGCCGCCAATAATAAAGAAACCCCAGATCGGTTCCCAATTGCCAGATGATTGGATTCGCTGCAATGCCCTTCTTTACTAGTTGGATCGCCAGATCCGTCCTTCCGGCTCCTAGCGGTTCTGGTTCCGAAAGAAAGATGGCACCGAAATGGTATGCGACCTCAACTTTCGGATCCAGGGTGGTCGCGACATTGAGAAGCGGCCAAAGCAAATGGAAATCGGAATGCGGCTCATTCATCTCTCTTCCGTAATATTGCGCAGCCCGCGTCCAGTAAATGTCGCCAAGCAACGCGTCATATCCCAGACTGAGTTTTTTGATGGCGTCGGGGGATTGCAGAATCAATTCTTCGTTTGCGTCGGAGAGTGGGGCCGCCTGAACATCGATCTTCCGTTGGAGCAGTGCGGCTGCGCAGAAGAGGACCGGGACCGCGCTCAACGCGATCCAGCGCACCCGCATTCGATAGGAGATCTTCATTTCAGATCGCGGCCCGAAAAGATAGCCGTCGCGCCTAGAAGCACCAGCACAACATAAATTGCCGTGTACACGGTGTTCTGCCATACAAGTCCGAATGGCACCACCTCTCCATGCGCCGCTGCTGCGATCACGTTGAAGTTGTGAAAGTTCGGCACGAGGTAATAGACAGCATGCGCCACGAACTCGACCGCTGCGCTCTTTGAGAGATCACCCGCCTGCCGGATATCCTGCGCGAAAACGCCCGTGATTAAGACGCCCACCGTGAAAAGCGTCGAGAGCATCGGGCTCGAGTAACACGAAAACAGCAATGCAATCGCCGTCACCAACGCAAACTCAAGCAGAATGAAATAAATCGCGATCAGAATCGTCAAATCGCCGCTAACAAAAGGCCGCCCAACGTAAAACAGCGCGCCGGCGAGCCCAACGGCCATGAACGCGGTGTTCACCGCAAGAGTGAGCAGCAACCCTACGTACTTTCCCGCAAGAAATTGCCAACGATGAATTGGTCGCGCCAGCAGGCTGTAAAGCGTGCGCTTCTCGATCTCTTTCGAGACCAGGCTGACGCCAATGAAGATCGCCATCACCAGCCCGATCAGGGAAATCGCCGAGAGGCCGAGGTTGACGATCACCATGCGGTCGATGCCGATGGAAATCTGCCCCACCAGAATCGAAGCGCCAATCATCAGGAACGCAAAGAAAATCAGGTTGTAAAGCACGCGGTCGCGCACCGCTTCTCTAAACGTATTTACAGCGACGGTGCCCGGGAGCGCCTTCATCGCAATACCTCTTCCTGTTCGTGGGTCGTCGCGCTTTCGCGGCCCACTATGCGTATAAAGTAATCCTCCAGCGTCGGCCGGACTGGCGTCATCGAGAGTATCCGTGCCTCGCATCCGCGAAGCAGTTCAATCGCTCCGTAAACCCCGGCCTCCGGCACCGCAACATGGTAGCGGCCACCGGCCTGTGTCGCTTGAGCTGACAGCCGTGGCGGCAACGGTCGGTCTTTGGGCAGCTCAAAAACAATTTCCATCGACTGCACTTCCACATCCACCATCTCGCGCGGTGATCCCGCACCTTGCAGCTTCCCGCCAACCAGCACACCTACGCGATCGCACAGCATTTCCGCATCGGACAGGATGTGAGTCGAAAAGAATACCGTTTTTCCTTGCTGCTTCAGCTCAAGGATGATGTCCCGCACTTCCCTGCGCCCCACAGGGTCGAGCCCGGACATCGGCTCGTCCAGGAACACCACCTTGGGATCGTGCAGAATTGCCTGCGCGATGCCCACCCGCTGCAACATCCCTTTTGAGAATTTGCGCAACTGCACATTTCCGGCCGAAGCGAGCCCCACTCGCTTCAAAAACGTCTCGACACGCGCATTTCGTTCGGCTGCGCCGTAGTTGCTGAACCGCGCGTAGTAATCCAGCAGTTCGCGTGCGGTCAAATAGTCGTAAAAATAGGGATGTTCCGGCAGGTAGCCGATCTCGCCGTGCATTGCGACGTCTTCAATCGAACGTCCGCGAATTCGGGCTGTCCCTGATGTCGGAAAGATCAGTCCCATCAGTAACTTGAGCGTCGTCGTCTTGCCAGCGCCGTTGGGACCAAGAAATCCGAAAATTTCGCCGTCTTCAACCTGTAACGTTAGTTGATCGAGCGAGCGTTTCCAGCGCTTCCGCCAGAATCCGCTGGGATAGTCCTTCGTAAGTCCTTCTATTTCGATAATTGCCGCGGCCATAGGTCTGCCCTACAAGCGTATATTTTTTCCGCGAATCGTGGACATGTCAATTGGGGCCCTGTTGCCTCGAACGGCACAATCCCGAACCGTGAAGTTACGTCAAAACACAAAACAATTGCCGCGCCAGACAGTTCCCGTTCTTTTCTCTACCTCCTCTGCTTCCTCAATCTCCCCTCTGCCGCCTTTTCTCCGTAGTTTTGCACAACCCATGCTGTCGATTTCCACAAGGGCTCTATCGTAAGCTCCAACGCGCAATTTGCTGCAATAAACAGCCGTTGTAGCGCTCTGCATAGCCACCACTACATGTAGACATACCAGACACGCATCACCAAATATTTTGTGGTCTTCGGCGTATTTTTTCTTGACATACCCCAGACATCGCACGATACTTCGCACCCAGACTCGGGACGAACGCGAGCCTGACCGCCGATCCCAGCGCCGGCGGCTCTCGCGCGATGGCCGGACCGAGCCAGCCGAAATGAGACCGAAGCGCCTTCTCTTTTGACCGCGCCTCGATTTGCGGGGCGGTCTTAGCGGCGCCTTTGCTCTTTTCGGATTTGGGGCGACTTCGGGGGTCGAGGGCGCTGTATTAGCGGCAAAAACTCCCTTCGTTTTCGTGTATCCCAGCGATACACGCGGACACATTTTCCGGGCTGCCGGGGGTAAAATAGAGTGAGAACTCTGTTCCCTCTCGCAGCCGCGGCCAACTATTGGCGGATCGCCCACCCTAGGCGGGCAACGCTGCCAGCGCGGAGGCAGAGATGGCGGAAGCACGTACAGCATTGAATGCTCAGGTATCCATGGAACAACAAACTACAACCAAGCGCACTACCGGCCTCGACTTTCATCGCCGCTTCACTGATGGGAAGGTAGCCCCTTTCGATAAAGTCGAATGGGAGCGCCGCACCGCACTTATAGGGAATGATAAAGGGCAGGTTATCTTCCGTCAGGAGAACGTCGAAGTCCCCAAAGGCTGGTCACAGACTGCGACGAACATCGTCGCCTCCAAATATTTTCACGGTAAGCCCAATACTCCCGAGCGCGAGGGCTCGGTCCGCCAATTAATCGGCCGCGTGGTCGATACCATCGTCCGCTGGGGCGACGAGGGCGGCTATTTCGCGAGCGGCGAAGCTAAGGCTGCTTTCCGCGATGAACTGGCGCATCTGCTCGTCGAGCAGAAGATGGCATTCAACTCGCCCGTCTGGTTCAACGTCGGCGTCCAGGCTAAGCCGCAGTGCTCGGCCTGCTTCATCAATTCCGTTCAGGACAACATGGAATCGATCATGGGCTTGGCGCGAACTGAGGGCATGCTCTTCAAGTGGGGCTCCGGCACCGGTACGAACTTCTCTTCGCTTCGAGGCAGCCACGAATCTCTGTCCGGCGGCGGCATAGCTTCGGGTCCTGTCAGCTTCATGAAGGGTTTTGACGCCTTCGCCGGCGTGATCAAGAGCGGCGGCAAGACGCGCCGCGCCGCGAAAATGGTGATCCTCAATGTCGATCACCCGGACATCCCCGAATTCATCGAATCGAAGACTAAAGAAGAGCGCAAGGCCCACGTCCTCGTTGAGCAAGGCTACGATGCATCGATCGACGGCGAAGCCTACTCCTCCGTGTTCTTCCAGAACGCAAACCACTCCGTGCGCGTAACGGATGACTACATGCAAGCGTGTGAGGAAGATCGCGATTGGTGGACGCGCAACGTCGCAGACGGCAAGCCTGCCGACAAATACCGCGCCAAGGATCTTCTCCGCATGATGGCGGAGTCGGCCTGGAAATGCGGCGATCCCGGCATGCAATATGACACCACAGTGAATCGTTGGCACACCTGCAAGTCCACCGACCGCATCTACGCGTCGAATCCGTGCTCGGAATACATGTTCCTTGACGACACGGCCTGCAACCTCGCCTCAATCAATTTGCTGAAGTTCCTTGGCTCAAACGGTGTTTTCGACGTCGATGGTTTCAAGCACGCGGTCGATGTCACTATCACTGCGCAGGAAATCCTCGTCGACAACGCCAGCTATCCTACCGAGCGCATTGCGCGCAATTCGCATGATTACCGCCCGCTCGGCATCGGCTACGCGAACCTCGGCGCGCTCTTGATGTCGCTCGCGCTGCCTTACGATTCCGATGGCGGCCGCGATTTCTGCGGCGCCGTCACGGCGCTCATGACCGGCGAATCTTACGCGCAGTCCGCGCGCATCGCCGAAAAAATGGGCCCGTTCGGTGGTTATCTGCGCAATCGCGAATCGATGCTCGGCGTGATCCGAATGCACCGCGATTCGCTCCGCCCGATCAAGCCCGAAAACGTCCAGCCCTCGCTGCTCAGCGCTGCGCAGGAATCGTGGGACGCTGCCCTCGCGCTTGGCGAGCGCTTCGGCTACAAAAATTCCCAAGTCTCCGTGCTCGCGCCCACCGGCACCATAGGTTTCATGATGGATTGCGACACCACCGGCATTGAGCCGGACCTCGCCCTCGTCAAGCACAAGCGCCTCGTCGGCGGCGGCGTGATCAAGATCGTGAACAATACCGTGCCGCAAGCGCTGCTTAAACTTGGCTACGCGCCGGAAAACGTCGCGTCAATCGTCGATTACATCGATGCCAATGGGAAAATCGAAGGCGCGCCGTCTTTTAAGCCCGAGCATCTAGCGGTATTTGATTGCTCGCTTGCGCTTCCCGGAGGTCGGTCGATTCCGTGGCGCGGGCACCTGAAAATGATGGCCGCAGCGCAGCCGTTCCTCTCGGGTGCGATCAGCAAGACGATCAACATGCCCGAGGAATCCACCGTCGACGATATCATCGACGCATACACTGAATCGTGGCAGCTTGGTCTGAAAGCCGTCGCCATCTATCGCGACAATTCGAAGCGCTCGCAGCCGCTCATGGCTGCCGGCAAGAAGTCCGAAGAGAAGTCTGCTGCCGCCGTTACAACGGCACCCACGGTAGCCATGCAAACGGCTGTCTCCGTGCCTCCCGAACAGCAAGAGCTTTTCGCGCGTAACGCAAAGCGCCGCAAGTTGCCTGCCGAGCGCAACTCGATCACGCACAAATTCTCGGTCGGAGGCCACGAAGGGTATCTCACCGTTGGCAAATATGAAGACGGTGCCCCGGGTGAGATCTTCATCAAGATGGCGAAGGAAGGTTCCACGCTCTCCGGCATCATGGACGCCTTTGCGCTATCGGTCTCGATCGCGCTGCAATACGGCGTGCCGCTTCGCGCGCTCGTCGATAAATTCTGCAATTCGCGTTTCGAGCCGTCCGGCTACACCGGCAATCAGGAAATCCGTTACGCAAAGTCCGTGGTCGATTACATCGGCCGCTGGCTCGGCGGCAAATTCATCTCGGCGGATTATCTTGATCACGATGCGATCGATGCGCCAGCCGTCGCAACAGCACCGGTCGTCGCGCCAGGCATCGCCCGCGCACCCGAATCCGAGCAGTCCGCCCGCGACCGCTCGGCGCTCGAAAGCGCGCCGCTTTGCTCCGAATGCGGCATGCGCATGACGCCCAACGGCAGCTGCTACAAATGCCAGAATTGCGGCTCAACCTCCGGCTGCAGCTGAACCTGGGAACGCTGATCTCCTGATCGGATCTTTGAATTTAGTGATTCCAAAAAAAAGGGCGTCCCGAAATTTGGGACGCCCTTTCTGTGCCACAGCTCTCGTGCCTGCGGAGGTTTCGGTTGGTCTTTTCCGCTGCCTCCTTTACCTCTTCAACCTCCTGTGCCTCCTCTATTTCGCCGTTGCTGCTTGCGCCGTCTTCTCAATCGGCGCGCCGACCAAATTCCCCCACTCCGTCCACGACCCGTCGTAATTTTTCACATTGTCGTATCCGAGCAAATACTTAAGCACGAACCACGTGTGCGAACTCCGCTCGCCGATTCGGCAATACGCGATCGTCTGTTCGCCGTTTGTCACGCCCTTCCCTTCATAGAGGGCTTTCAGCTGCTCCACCGACTTGAACGTCCCGTCCTCATTCGCTGCCTGCGACCACGGAATATTCGCAGCGCCCGGAATGTGCCCTGCGCGTTGCGCCGTCTCGCTCATTCCCGGCGGCGCGATGATCTTCCCGGTAAATTCATCCACAGATCGAACATCCACCAGCGCGCCCGACTTCTTCTTATCGAGCACCGCAAACACGTCTTCCTTGCGCGCACGCAACGATTCGTCTGGGCCGCTTGCCTTGTATGACGTCGGCGTGACCTTCGGCGCATCCGTCGTCAACGGCCGCTTCTCTTCGAGCCATTTCTTGCGGCCGCCATTCATCAATCGCACATCCTTCACGCCGTAATATTTCAGTTGCCACAAGGCATACGCCGCGAACCAGTTGTTATTGTCGCCGTAGAGCACCACCGTCGTATCCGCCGAGACGCCCGCATCGCTCAGCAGCTTTTCGAGCGTCGTCTTATCGATCAGGTCCCGGCGCACGTTGTCCTGGAGTTGCGTCTGCCAATTCCAGCCGACGGCGCCTGCGATGTGCCCCTGATCGTAAGCGCTCGTATCGACGTCTACTTCAATCAGCCGCACTTTTGGATCGGTCACGTGATCGGCCGCCCACTGCGTGCTAACCAGCACTTCCGGATGTGCATATTCAGCCATTTCATTCCTCCTGGGGTCCAATGTCCCCAAAATTTAATTCGGATTCCATAGGGGCGCATGCTTGTTTACCCTGAGTGTTCTTGCGAAGGGCTGCGCCCGTCTTTTCTACCGCTTAATTGAGCTCCCAAAATCAAAAAGCCCATCAACCAGCTTTTCTGGCGATGGGCTCCGAATCGACTCGTTCGTCTTTCCGCTACATCAGCCCGCTCTCGCCAGAGCACACCTGTTCGCTACAACAACACGAGCAGCCCTGGCTCACTCTCCAATCCCCATCGCGCATGACAAGCAAAGCCTACACCCCCAAAGCTATGGATGCAACGGTGCACCAGGCGACTCATAGCACGCCTGCCCTAAAAACCCCGAAACGTCTCGCCCCGAACTGCGTCCAATACGCCTACCTGCCGGTCGCCGGGTATGGTATGTTCGTTTCATCTCACGGGGCGTGGAGGAGTTTATGAAAAGGCTAATTCTCGGTCTGGCAGCAATCGGTATGACCGCACTGCCTGTTATGGCAGCTCTTAAAGTTGGTGACAAGGCCCCTGATTTCTCGGCCCGCGCATCATTGGCGGGAAAAGAGTTTAATTTCTCCCTTGCGGAAGCCGAAAAGAAAGGCCCCGTCGTAGTTTATTTCTATCCGTCCGCCTATACGCAAGGTTGCGACATCGAAGCTCACACTTTCGCGGAAAACAAAGACAAATTTGATGCGGCTGGCGCCACGATCATTGGCGTCTCCGGTGACAGCGTCGAACGCCTCGACCAGTTCTCCGCCGACCCGAACTACTGCGCCGGCAAATTCCCGGTCGCTTCGGATTCGGATCTGAAGGTCGCCAAAATGTACGATCTCTCGACCAACGCCGGCAAACCCGGCATGAAAGACGTTCGCGGCGTTGAGATTGGCCATGGCTTCATCGAACGCGAGACGTTCGTCGTCGGCAAAGATGGCAAGATCGTCGCCACTTTCTCATCCAAAGAGGACAAGCTCTCGCCCGCCCAACACGTCGAAAAGTCGCTCGACATCGTGGAGCACCTCAAGAGCGGCGCCTCTTCGATGTAAGGATTTTGTGATTCCAAACGGCGTGCCGCGACTCCGCGACACGCCGTTTTGCTTTTGTAACGGCGGCATCGTTGTCGTTTGTCCTTTCGCCTGTTTCGCCTTCCCCCGTTGGCTATTGCGATTAGAAACTAGCCCTGTCGTTTGTTTTCATCGAGTTACGTCGGTTTTTAATTCTTGTGAGTTGCGATTAGAAACAGTATCAACGCTCCGCAATCGCGTTAGTTTGCTACATGTGTCGTAAGGGCCCGACCGTTCGCAGTGAAGATCGCTTAAGTTCAGAGTGGACCGTATTGCAACACCTCGAAGCCAAGAATACCATAAGTGTACTCAAAAGGCAACAACATTCAGAGTACTAGGACCGAGATTCCTGATTTGGATTTCGCCCATCACGTTCCGCAAAGATTCACTTTGAGCGGCCGAATCGCGTACCATGCGCACCATGGGCTCAGGCAATGCCGTCGATCAAGAGACGGACTCTCGCGTGATCACCGTTTCCGCTTTGCCGCGGCGCGATTC